>DASWYU010000074.1:0-2748 GCA_036404795.1 Nocardioides sp.
GACGCACGCCGATCCGACCTACCGCGTGCACGACGCCACCTTCTACTGCGTCGCGAACATGCCCGGCGCCGTACCGCACACCTCGACCCACGCGCTCACCAACGTGACGCTGCCGTACGTCGCGGAGATCGCCGCCCGCGGCTGGCGGGACGCCTGCGTCGCCGACCGGGCGCTGGCCCACGGCCTCTCGACCCACGCCGGGGCCCTGACGAGCGAGCCCGTCGGGCGGGCGCACTCCCTCGACGCGGTGCGCCTGGCCGACGTGCTCGACGGGTGAGCCCCGCCACACCCGGGAATCATCAGGCCTCCGGTGGCACTGTGGCTGACATGGCATCACCCACCATCCCGACCGTCAGCCTCAACAACGGCACGACCATCCCCCAGCTCGGGTTCGGCGTCTACCAGGTGCCGCCCGAGGAGACCGAGCGCGCCGTCGCGACGGCGTTCGAGGCGGGCTACCGGCACATCGACACCGCGCAGATGTACCGCAACGAGGCCGGTGTCGGCCGCGCCCTGCGCAACTCGGGCCTGGCCCGCGAGGACGTCTACCTCACGACGAAGCTCAACAACGACTCCCACGAGCCCGCCGTCGCGCGGGCCGCGCTGGAGCAGTCGCTCCGCGAGCTCGACGTCGACCACGTCGACCTGTTCCTCATCCACTGGCCGCTGCCGACGCGCTACGGCGGTGACTACGTCGCCACGTGGCGCACGCTCACCGAGCTGGCCGCCGAGGGCAAGGCGACCTCCGTCGGCGTCTCCAACTTCCACCCCGAGCACCTCCGCCGCATCGTCGACGAGACGGGCATCGTGCCGGCGATCAACCAGATCGAGGTGCACCCCTACCTGACGAACGAGGACGCGCGGCTCGCGAGCGGCCGGCTGAACGTCGCCGTCGAGGCGTGGTCACCGATCGCGCAGGGCGCCGTGCTCGACGACCCGGTGCTCGTGGAGCTGGCGGAGAAGTACGGCAAGACCACCGCGCAGGTCACGCTGCGCTGGCACATCGAGCGCGGCGACATCATCTTCCCGAAGTCCGTCACGCCCGCGCGCGTGACGGAGAACGCGGACATCTTCGACTTCACGCTCACCGCCGACGAGGTCAACCGCATCACCGCGCTCGACAAGGGCGAGGAGGGGCGCACGGGCCCGAACCCCGACACGTTCGACTGGATCCCCGGGGTCTGATCCAGAACCCCTGAGTCGTGGCCCCAGCGCGACGTCTTCCGTAGCGCTGAGGCCCCGACCCCGGGGGTGCGTCGCGTCAGAGGCCGAGGTGCCGGTCGAGGTTCTCGGCGAACCCGGCGCCCATCGACACGACGACGCGCTTCATCGCGGCCTTGACCGCCGGCGCGGAGAGCCGCGGGAGCGGCAGGTCGACGGTGATCGCGAGGCTGATGGCGAGGTCCACGGCGCCGTCGGCCGCGTCGCCCAGCGCGTACCAGCCCTCCGCCCCCGCGTCCTCCGTCCGCCCCGCGGGCGGGTCGTGCCGGAACTCGATCCGCTCGAGCTCCGTGAACGTCATGCGTTCCGTGAACTCGGGGGCCACGGCCAGGCTCAGCCCCGGCACCTTCGCCATCCGCCACACCCAGTGCTCGCCCTGCTCCTCGATGGAGGTCAGCAGCGGCGTCAGCTCCGCGAGGGTCGACGGATCGGTGAGCACGTCCCACACGGCCTGCCGGGTCACCGGCAGCACCGCCGTCGCCTCGTGGGTGACGGTGAAGGCGGTCACCCCGCTCCCTCCGTACGGCGCTGCGTCAGCATCGCCGCCGCGAGCCCTCCCCCGATCGCGCCGAAGAGGTGGCCCTGCCACGAGATGCCCGGCTGGCCCGGGAGCACGCCCCACAGCGCGCCGCCGTAGAGCACCAGGACGACCACACCGACGGCGATCTGGCCGATCCGCCGGGTGAAGAAGCCGCGCAGCAGCAGGTAGACGATGAACCCGAAGACCAGCACGGACGCGCCGATGTGGTTCGTGTTCGACGGGGCGAAGAGCCAGGTGCCGAACCCGCCGATCACCCAGATCGCGCCGGTCACCGCCAGCGCCTGGCCGATGCCCGACAGGGCGATCACGAAGCCCAGCACGAGCAGCGGGATCGTGTTGGAGATCAGGTGCTCGAACCCGAGGTGGAGCACCGGCGCGAACAGGATCCCGAGCAGGCCCTCGTCCGTGCGGGGCTGCACCCCGAAGTCGTCCAGCCGGTTGCCGACGAGCGTGTCGACGACCTCCAGCACCCACAGCACCGCGACGAAGCCGCCCACGAGCACCGCGGCGTCACGCACCGGCTGCTCCGCGGGCGCGGGACGCACCGGCGTACTCATGCCGTCAGGCTAGCCGCGTGCCGGTCGCCGGCCCACGTTCCGCGGAACGCCTGCAGCTCCCGGACGCCCCGATCTGCATCCGTTCCGCGGGATTCACCGCAGGGTCGGCGTGGACACCGCGATCCGTGGGTAGGTCGGGCCCGTGACGACGGCGAAGCGCGCGCGGGCCTCCCGAAGAACCCGGCGCGGAGCGTCGTGGTCTTCCTGGCGTTCGTCGGCATCCTCATCGCCGCGCCCTTCGGCGTCCACCACGTCCTCTCGGGCTTCGGGGACGAGCCGGGCGGCGTGCCGAGCGAGGTGCTCCAGGAGCAGCGGGCCGACGTGGTCGACCTCGCCGACGCGAACCTCGCGGCCGCCCACCCGGCCGGCACGGAGTTCGCCACGGAGGAGTTCGAGCAGCTGGAGGACTGGACGCTCAGCGAGGACCGC
>DASWYU010000075.1:0-16084 GCA_036404795.1 Nocardioides sp.
ACCTCCAGGTCCTCGTTGCGGGTCACCCGGAACGTGTGGACCTGCAGCACCTCCATGCCCGGGAAGAGGCGCTTGAGGTGCTCGCGGATCACGTCCTCCAGCGGCACGAACCGCTGGTTGCCCACCGCGACGAAGCGGTCGAAGATCGGCGGCACCTTCACCCGCGCGAACTGCTCCTTGCCCGACTTCGGGTTGCGGACCAGGACCGCCAGGTTGAGGGAAAGACCCGAGATGTAGGGGAACGGGTGGGCGGGGTCGACCGCGAGCGGCGTCAGCACGGGGAAGACGCGGTCGCGGAAGAGCCGCTTGCAGTGCTTCTGCTCCTCGCGGTCGAGGTCCTCCCAGCGCACGAGCTGGATGCCCTCGGCCTCCAGCGACGGCGTGATGTCCTCGCGGAACACGCGCGCGTGCCGCTCCATCAGCTCGCTGGTCGTCGACCAGATCTCCTTGAGCACCTCGCGCGGCAGCAGGCCCGACGCGGCCCGCACCGCCACGCCGGCGGCGATGCGCCGCTTGAGACCGGCGACGCGCACCATGAAGAACTCGTCGAGGTTGCTCGCGAAGATCGCGAGGAAGCGCACCCGCTCGAGCAGCGGCAGCTCGGTGTCCTCCGCGAGCTCGAGCACGCGCTGGTTGAACTTGAGCCACGAGACCTCGCGGTCGAGGAAGCGGTCGCCGTGCTTCTCGACGGCGGCGAGCGCCTCCGGATCGGGCGTGTACGGCGGGTCCACGTCGAAGATGTCACCGCCGACGGCCGCCAGCGCCGCCTCGGGCGGCCCGTCGTCCAGGGATCCGGAGACGTGGGCGGCCAGGGCGGACGGGTCGGTCGACATGCGGGCGATCATCCCACCACCGGGTGAACGCGCGGTGTCCTGCGCGCCCCGGTGTGGACGACGCCGAGCGGGGAGCGAAACCGGTCGGTAACGTGGCCGCCGTGCCCGCGCCCCACCGCCCTGCCGACGTCGTCGCCGCCGTCCGTCGCGCCTCCGTGACCGGCCTGCTGCGGCTCCCCGAGCCCGTCAAACGGCGGCTCGCCGGCGCGCCGGTGCGCGTCGACGGGCTCGAGCTCGACCTCGACACACAGCTCGTGCTGAGGCTGCGGCGTGTCGCCCGTGACCCGGTCGTCGAGGACCTCCCGATCGCCCGGGCCCGCGCGGTCCTGCGCGCCCAGGCGCGGCTGGCGGGCGGGGACCAGCCGATCGGCGCGACGCAGGAGTGCCGGGTCGCACACCTGCCGGGTCGGCTCTACGTGCCGAACGGGCGCCTCGTCCGCGACGGCGACGCGGGCGACCCGCTGCTGCTCTTCTTCCACGGCGGTGGGTGGCTCTACGGCGATCTCGACAGCCACGACGCCCTGTGCCGGTTCCTCGCCGAGCGGGCCGGCGTGCGGGTGCTCTCCGTCGCCTACCGGCTGGCGCCGGAGCACCCGTTCCCCGCGGCGTACGACGATGCCCTCGCCGCCCTCGAGTGGGTCGCCGCCAACGCGGGATGGCTGGGGGCCGACGTCGGACGCCTGGCCGTCGGCGGGGACTCCGCCGGCGGCAACCTGGCGGCGGCGGTCGCCATCGAGGCCGCGCGCCGCGGCCTGCCGCTGGCCTTCCAGCTGCTCGTCTACCCGGCGACCGACCTGACCCGGGCCAGCGCCTCGCACGAGCTGTTCGGTGAGGGGTTCTACCTGACGACCGCGTTCATGGACGGGGTCGCGGAGCACTACCTGCCCGATCCGGAGCAGCGCACCGACCCGGCGGCGTCGCCGCTGTTCGCCGAGCTCCCCGCCGGCCTGGCCCCGGCCTACGTCGCCACGGCCGGCTTCGACCCGCTCCGCGACGAGGGCGAGGCCTACGCCGCGCGGCTCGCCGACGCCGGGGTGCCCACGCGGGTGCGGCGCTTCGACGGCCTGATCCACGGCTTCGCCAACTGGGTCGCGCTCGGTGCGAGCAACGTGGCGGCCGTCGCCGAGCTCGCCGACGCACTGCGGGACGGCCTGGCGGTGCGCGACCCGGGCGGTGCCACGTGAACGTCCCCCTGGTCCGGCGCGTCGCCACGGGCGGGCTCGCGATGGCCGCCCTGACCGGCCTGCTCGTCTACGAGGCCGTGCGCGTCGAGGCCAGCACCCACGGCGTGCCGACGGTCTTCATCGGCGACTCCATCAGCCAGGCGGACACCGATGGCTTCACCGACCTCCCGGGGAAGGGGTCGTGGCTGCGCTACGTCGTGGTCGACGACCGCACGCCGTGGCGGTACGTCGCGAACACTGCCGTCTCCGGCCAGACGCTCGGGCAGATGGAGGCGCGGTTCCGACGGGACGTGCTCTCCCGCGACCCCGCGGCCGTCGTGATCATGGGCGGCACGAACGACGTGCGGCTCGACGTCCCGATCCCGGACTCGCTCCGGTCGCTGCGGGCGATGGTGACCGACGCCCAGGCGACCGGGGCGGACGTCTGGGTGATCTCGCCGCCGCCGCTCGACCGCGACGACTGGGGTGACGTGGGCCCGCTCATCGCCGCCGAGCGCGAGCTCGCGGCGGAGCTGGGCGTGCCGTTCGTCGAGACCGTCCCCGCGGTCGGGGCGGGCGGCGAGGACCGCTGGCGCCCCGGTCTGGCCTCCGACGGCGCCCACCCGACCCGCGACGGCGCCCGGGCCATCGCCGCCGCGGTGCTCGACGCGGTCGCGACCCCCGGCTGAGCGCTGCTCAGGACCCGCCGCGTGCGTACTGGACGTGCGTGGCCACGACCTCGAACCCCAGCCCGGCGTAGACCGCGCGGGCGGTGGTGTTGTCGCCCTCGACGTACAGCTCGATGCGGCGCACGCCCCACGACGCCAGGTGGTGGAGGCCAGCGAGCGTGAGGAGCTTCCCGAGCCCTCGACCCTGCGCCTCGGGGGCGACCCCGACCACGTAGACCTCCCCGTCGGCGCCGTCCCCCGTGGGCCCGGAGTCGCCGGGACGGCGGGACGTCTTCGTCCAGTGGAACCCGAGCACGGCGCCCGTCGCGACGTCCTCGGCGACGAGCAGCCCGGCCGGGTCGAACCAGTCCTGCGCCATCCGCTCCGCGAGGTCGCGCTCGTCCATCGCGCCCTGCTCGGGGTGGTGGGCGAACGCCGCCGCGTTGATCCGCAGCAGGTCCGCGGCGTCGTCCGGGGCGTAGGACCGGACCCGTACGTCGCTGCGCTCGGCCACGTCCGGCAACCCGGCGGCCGGTCGCTCCATCACGAGGAGCTCACGCACCGCTGCGAAACCGGAGCGCGCGGCCAACGCGTCGGCGCCCGCGGCCGTCGTGTGGCGCCAGGCGACGATCCGGTGGCCGGGTCCTTCGGTCGACCCGTCGGCGGGCAGGTCGGCGAGGGCGGCGTCGGCGAGCGCCGTACCCACCCCGTTGCCCGCGACGGCCGGGCGGACCGCCAGCGTCAGGTCGAGGGCGTCGCCCGCGCTGCGGAGGTAGGCGAAGCCCCCCGGACGGGGACGGCCGTCGGGACCGCTCGCCTCGGCGAGCCAGAGGCGCGCGTCGGCGAGGCCGCGGTGCTCCAGGTGGCGGCGCCCGGCCTCGTCGAGGGCGTCCCCACCGTGGGTGGTGCGGACGTCGGCGTCGATGCCGAGGACGTCGTCCCGGGTGCGGGTGTCGAGGTCGGTGACCTCGCGGACGGTGAACGTCGTCTCGTCGCGGGGCTCGACCATGGCCCGAGAGTACGGCGGCCCCCCGACCGCGGGGGTCGGAGGGCCGTCGGAGGGAACGGGGCTCAGGCGTCGGCGGAGACGCTGGTCTCCGTCTTCTCCTTCGTCGGCAGCACGAAGCGGTAGCCGACGTTGCGGACCGTGCCGATGAGCGTCTCGTGCTCCGGGCCGAGCTTGGCGCGCAGGCGACGGACGTGGACGTCGACGGTGCGGGTGCCGCCGAAGTAGTCGTAGCCCCACACCTCCTGCAGCAGCTGCTGGCGGCTGAAGACGCGGCCCGGGTGCTGGGCCAGGAACTTCAGGAGCTCGAACTCCTTGAAGGTCAGGTCGAGCGGTCGGCCGCCGAGCTTCGCGGTGTAGGTCGCGTCGTCGACGACGACCTCGCCGGAGCGGATGACGTGGGCCTCCGGGTCGTCGGCCTGGCGCTGCGCGGCGAGCCGTCCGATCGAGAGGCGGATCCGCGCCTCGAGCTCGGCCGGACCGCAGGTGTGGAGCAGGACGTCGTCCATGCCCCAGTCGGCCGCGACGACAGCGAGCCCGCCCTCCGTGACGATGAGGAGGACGGGCACATCGGATCCGGTGGTGCGGATGAGGCGACAGAGGTCGCGGGCGTGGGCCAGCTCCTGACGACCGTCGACGAGGACGAGGTCGGCGTCCGGGGCCTCCAGGAGGGCGCTGCCCTCGGCTGGCAGGATCTTGACGGAGTGGCCGAGCAGGGCGAGCCCGGGCAGGACCTCGACCGAGGGCTGCAGGGCGCTGGTGAGGAGCAGAAGTGCGCTCACGATGGTCTCCTCCCTGAGGGGGTGGGGACCGAAACACGTCGTTGAGCTTCGGCCAGCACGAGTGAACGGGAGGATACAGAAACATGGTCGACACACCACCGGAATCCCCGCGAAGTGAGACGCACGTCATCGAGGCGCGTTACTGGGCGTCGGCGAAGCAGGCGGCCGGGACCGACGCGGACCGGCTGCCCGTGGAGGGTGCGGTCACCCTCGCTGACCTGCTGCAACGCCTTCTCGGCCTGCATCCCGGCGCCCGGCTGGGCGACGTGCTGGCCGTTTGCTCGGTGCTCGTCGACGATCGACCCGTGAACTCCGACGATCCGGGCGAGGTCGTCGTCAGCCCGGGCAGCGTCGTGCAGTTCCTGCCGCCGTTCGCCGGGGGCTGACCCCTGCCTGCGGCCTCGTCGCTGTCTCATCGCGGCCTCAGCCCGGCAGCAGGTTGAGCAGGCGGAGCGCGGAGTGCACGTCGCTGGAGTCGATGACCTTCATGCCGTCGACCGTCCACGACTCCGGCGTGCGTCCGCGGCCGCCGTTGGCCCGGCTCGGCACGATCGCGAGGCGGAACCCGAGCCGGGCCGCCTCGCCGAGCCGCTGATCGAGGTCTCGCACCCGGCGCAGCTCGCCCGCGAGCCCGATCTCGCCCATCGCCACGACGCCCAGCGGTGCGGCGCGGCCCTGGGTCGCGGAGGCGAGCGCGACCGCGACCGCGAGGTCGCTGGCCGGCTCGTGGAGGCGCGCGCCGCCCACGGTCGAGGCGAAGACGTCCATGTTGTGCAGCCGGATCCCGCAGTGCTGGGCCAGCACGGCGATCACCATCGCCACCCGGGAGCCGTCGAGGCCCGACGTCGTGCGGCGCGGTCGCTCCGCGGGGGTCGGCGTCACAAGGCCCTGCACCTCGGCGAGCAGCGAGCGCCGGCCCTCCATCGCGACGGCCACGCAGGTGCCGGGCACCTGGCGCTCGTGGTGCTCGACGAACAGGCCGGTCGGGTCGGAGACCGCCACGATGCCGTCGCTCGCCAGCTCGAAGCAGCCGACCTCGTCGACCGGCCCGTAGCGGTTCTTCATCGCCCGCACCATGCGCAGCCGTGAGTCGCGGTCGCCCTCGAAGTGCAGCACGACGTCGACGAGGTGCTCGAGCACGCGCGGGCCGGCGATGGAGCCGTCCTTCGTCACGTGGCCGACCAGGACCGTGGTGATTCCGCGGGTCTTCGCCATGCGGATGAGGGCGGCGGCGACCTCCTTCACCTGGGTCACGCCGCCCGGGACGCCGTCGACGCCCGTCGCCTGGATGGTCTGCACCGAGTCGACGACGAGAAGGGTCGGCTTCACCGCGTCCACGTGGCCGAGCACCGCGCCGAGGTCGGTCTCGGCCGCCAGGTAGAGCTCGTCGGTCACGTTGTTGGTGCGGTCGGCCCGCAGCCGCACCTGGGAGGCGGACTCCTCTCCCGAGACGTAGAGCGTGCGGGCCTTCAGGCGGGCCGTCTGGGCGGCGACCTCGAGCAGCAATGTCGACTTGCCGACTCCGGGCTCGCCCGCGAGCAGCAGGGCCGCGCCCGGCACGAGACCGCCCCCGAGCACGCGGTCGAGCTCCGGGACGCCGGAGGAGCGGAACGCCGCCGTGTCGGTGCGGACCTGGCCGATCGGCACCGCCGGCGCCGACACGGGACCGGCGACGGCGGAGCTGCCGGACGCCGCGGGCGCGACCTCCTCGACCGTGCCCCAGGCCTGGCACTCCCCGCAGCGGCCGACCCACTTCGCCGTCTCCCAACCGCACTCGGTGCAGCGGTGGACGGTGCGCGGGCGGGCGGAGGATCGGGCCATGGCGAGCACGCTAGAGGAGACCGCCGACAGTCCTCCGCGGTCGTCCCCAGGCGGTGCCGTCGCACCGGTGTGCGGTGCGGGGCGACCGGCTCCTCCCGCGGTCGGCCGGAGTGGCCTGTGGAGAGCGAGCGGGCTGGCGCGGCGCCGTACGGGGGTCCGTGCACGCGAACCTGCCGCTTTGACCATCAACGTTGATGGTCAAAGCGGCACTTTCCCCGGTCGACCGGGGAAAGTGCCACCAAGTGCCACGCCCCCGACACCACCCGCCGGGTGGTGAGTGCGGCGCGCGGGTGCGCGGCGTACCGTTGGAACGTTCCACCGGGCGCGGGCCCGTGGCGGACGTGCGGACGGGGAGGCAGACGCATGGCTCGCGATCTCCAGCGGGTGCAGGACGGCGCGCCGTCGCTGCCCACGCTCGCGGACGTCGCCGCGATGGCGGGCGTCTCGCGCCAGACCGTGTCCAACGCGCTCAACAACCCCTCCCTGCTCCGGGCGGACACGCTCGAGCGGGTGCAGGCGGCGATCACGCACCTGGGGTACACGCCCAACCGTGCCGCGCGGAACCTCCGCACGAAGTCGTCCCGGCTCATCGGCCTCCGCCTGACGCCCTTCGTCGAGGACGCGGCCAACGCCACGATCGACCGGTTCGTGCACGCGCTGGTGCAGGCGACGCGACAGGCCGGCTACCACGTGCTGCTCTTCGACGGCGAGGACGCGGCCGACCCATCGTCGGGCTACGACGACCTGGTGCGCTCGACCGCCGTCGACGCGTTCGTCGTCACCGACACCTTCAAGGGGAGCCCGCAGGCGGCGTACCTCGAGGACGGCGGCGTCCCGTTCGTCGCGTTCGGCCGCCCGTGGACGCCGGCCGCGCTGCACCCGTGGGTCGACGTCGACGGCGCCGCGGGCACCTCGGCCGCGACGGCCCACCTGCTCGCGAAGGGCCACACCCGCGTCGGCTGGATCGGGTGGCGCAAGGACTCGCCCATCGGCGAGGACCGCCGCGCGGGCTGGTCGCGCACGATGCACGGCCACGGGCTCCCGACGACGGGTCTCGCCTCGCGGGTGGAGGACTGCGTGGCGAGCGGCTACGAGGCCGCCGGCGTGCTGCTCGACGAGGCGGCGCCGACGGCCTTCGTCTGCGCCTCCGACACCCTCGCGACCGGCGTGCTGCGCAAGCTCGGCGAGCGCGGCCTGGTGCCGGGACGCGACGTCGCCGTCACGGGGTTCGACGACTCGCCGTTCGCGCAGCTGCTGCCCGGTGGCCTCACGTCGGTGCGGCAGCCGGTCGAGGAGGTCGCGCTGCAGGTCGTCGACCGGCTCGGCAAGCTCCTCGCCCACCGGGAGGTCTTCGGCTCGGGCACGCTGCTCGAGCCCCACCTCGTGGTCCGCGGCAGCAGCTGACGGGCGCCGATCACGCGGCAGGCCAGCGGCGCATCAGCGACTCAGAACCGCCGCCACCACAGGTTCACGGCGTAGTCGACGAACGCCCCGGCGTGCTCGGCGAGGATCGCGTCGGCCGTGCGCGGGTCGAACTCGATCCGCACGACGGACGCGAAGTCCTCCCGCGTGTCGAACTCCCAGGAGATCTCGAGCGGCTCGCGGTTCCAGCCGTGGGACGTCCAGAACCGTTCGATGACGGCCGGTGGGTCGACGTTCGGGTACCCCCGCCGGAACCACGACCCGAAGGTCGAGCGCGAGCCGTCGTTGTCGATGACGAAGGCGGTGCCCCCGCGCCGTACGACGCGGTCGAGCTCCGCCAGCCCCGGCTCGCACCCCGGGCCGAAGAAGTAGGCCCAGCGCGCGTGGACGACGTCGACCGAGGCGTCGGGCAGCGGGATCTCCTGCGCCGAGCCGATCTCGACGCGGACGTCGTCGAGGCCGCGGACGCGGCGGCGGGCCAGCGAGGCGAGCGCCGGGTGCGGCTCGACGCCGATCACGCGGGCCGCCCGCCCGCCCGGCGCCGCACCCGGTGACGCACCCGCCCAGCGGGGCAGGTGGAACCCGGCGCCGCAGCCGAGGTCGAGCAGCGTGCGGCCGGCCCAGTCGTCGATGCCGCGCATGGTGCGCTCGATCAGACCGGCGCGGTCGACCGCGCGGTTCTCGAGCTCGTAGAGCGCCGTGTGCTCCCAGATGTTGGGGCTGGGGATGGTGCCGCGGGGTGCGCCGGGCGGGAGCTTCGCCATGGGAGGGCGGACCGGAGCGTCGTGCCTCAGATGCGGACGAGGCCGTCCGGCGTCTGCACCTGCACGGCGAGCAGGCCGGGCGTGCCGTGCGGGGCGACCCACTCGACCTTGACGTCCTCGAGCGGCTCCTCGATCGGCTCGCCCAGCCACTCGCTCACGCGGTGCGGGTCGCCGGCGATCTCCAGCGACGCCAGGGAGAACGCCTGGTCGGCGCCGGCGCCCGGGTGGAGCTCGCGGGGGGAGTCCCAGTGCACGAAGAACGGCAGCTGCGGGTCGGCGATGAGCCCGTTGACGCCGAGCTGCTTCCAGACGAGCTCGGTGCCGTCGGGCCGGTGCCGGCTGCCCTTGACGGCCTCGCGGCCGAGGCGGCGCTCGATGCGCGACAGGTCGCCGACCGCGACGACCCAGCCGAGCCAGCCGCCGCCGAGGGCGGAGCGCGCACGCACGGCCTGGCCGAACGGCGCCTTGTCGGAGGCGGGGTGGTCGAGCACCTCGACGATCTCGATGTAGGTGTCGCCGGCGAGGCCGAGCGTCATGTTGCGGGTGCCGAAGCGGGGGTGGATGCCGCCGTCGGCGAACTCGCGACCGAGCAGCTTCCCGATGCGCTCGGCGGTCGCCGCCAGTCCGTCGGGTCCGGCGGCGTACGAGACGTGGTCGAGGCGCATGGGCCGATTCTGTGGGACGGACCGTCGTTCAGCGAAACCGGGGTCCGGGTGTCTTGACGTCGAGATTCAGCGGGGGTCGGCGGGGTGGAGCGCGAGGGCCGACCGCGAGCGCACGTGCGCCTCGCAGTGGCGACGGAGCGCGTCGTACCCCGCGTCCCCCATCAGCTCCCGCAGCTCGGCCTCGCTCGTGACGTAGAGCGGCTCCGGCGCGACGTGCGCGACGGGGTTGCCGGTGCAGTACCAGTCGAGGTCGTGTCCGCCCGGACCCCAGCCGCGGCGGTCGTACTCGCCGATGGACACCTCGAGGTACGACGTGCCGTCGGGTCGCTCGACGTCGCGGTAGGTGCGCCGCAGCGGCAGCTGCCAGCACACGTCGGGCTTCGTCTCGAGCGGGTTGCGGCCCTGGCGCAGCGCGAGGGCGTGCAGCGCGCAGCCCTCGCCGCCGGCGAACCCGGGGCGGTTGGCGAACACGCACGCCTCCTGGCCGTCGACGACGATCGTCAGCGTCTTCCGCGCACCGTCCTCGTCCTTCGTCACCCAGTCCTTGCGGGTCACCTTCGCCACGTCGGGCCGGTGCTGCCACAGGTCGGCGTCGAGCTCGGCGACGAAGGCGGCGACCCGTCGCTCGTCGTCGCGGTCGGAGAAGTGCGCGCCCAGGGTGCAGCAGCCGACGTCCGGCGACGTCGCGTAGATCCCGGCGCAGCCCGCCCCGAAGATGCACGTGTAGGCGGACGTCAGCCACGTCAGGTCGCAGCGGAAGACCTGGCCGGTGTCGGCGGGATCGGGGAACTCGACCCACGCGCGGGGGAAGTCGAGGGGCACCTCGGGCACCGGGCAAGCCTACGGTCGGCACCACGGCAGCGTCCGCGCGGCGTTACCGTTGCGCCCATGAGGTTGGGAGTGCTGGACATCGGCTCGAACACGGGTCACCTGCTCGTGGTCGACGCCGCCGGCGGAGCTGCACCGCTGCCGGCGTACTCCTACAAGGAGCCGCTGCGTCTCGCCGAGCACCTCGACGAGTCGGGTGCCGTGAGCCCCGCCGGCATCGAGGCGCTCGCCGCGTTCGCCCAGCAGGCGAAGCTCGTGGCCGAGGACAAGGGCTGCCAGGACATGCTGGCGTTCGCGACGTCGGCCGTGCGGGACGCCTCGAACTCCGACGCGGTGCTCGCCGAGGTCGAGGGGCGCACCGGGGTGCCGCTCACGGTGCTGTCGGGTGAGGACGAGGCGCGGTTGACCTTCCTGTCCGTACGGCGCTGGTTCGGCTGGTCCGCGGGCCGCCTGGCCGTCTTCGACATCGGCGGCGGGTCCCTCGAGATCGCCGGCGGCTCCAACGAGGCCCCCGACGTCGCGTGGTCGCTCCCGCTCGGTGCGGCCCGGCTCGCGCGTGCCTACTTCGCGCAGGGCGCGCCCGACGAGGACCACGTGCGCGACCTGCGCCGCACGATCCGCGCGGAGATCGCCCGCGACGCCGGCAACCTGCTGCGCGCCGGGGCTCCCGACAAGGCCGTCGCCACGTCCAAGACGTTCCGCTCGCTGGCCCGGATCTGCGGCGCGCCGGGCTCGTCGGAGGGCCCACTGGCGCCCCGCGTGCTGCCCGCGGCGGAGTTGCGCGAGTGGATCCCCAAGCTGATGGTCATGGACCACGAGGCGCTCGCCGCGCTGCCGGGCGTCTCCCCGAGCCGCACCCACCAGGTGGTGCCGGGCGCGCTCGTCGCGGACGCCGTCATGGACATCTTCGGGCTCGAGGGGCTCGAGATCTGTCCGTGGGCGCTTCGTGAGGGCGTCATCCTGGAGCGGCTCGACCAGCTCAGCGTGCTGGGCTGACCCCACCGTCTGCTAGGAGCACGGCTCGATGATCGTCGGCCTGTCCACCTCCTCGGTCTACCCCGAGTCGACCGCGCACGGCTTCGCCTACGCGGCGGAGCTGGGCTACGACGCGGTCGAGGTCATGGTCGGCATCGACGCGCTGAGCCAGCAGGTCGCCGCGGTGGAGCAGCTCGCCCAGCACCACGACGTACCGGTGTGTGCGATCCACGCGCCCTGCCTGCTGTTCACGCAGGCCGTCTGGGGCCTGGAGCCCTGGGGGAAGCTCGAGCGTTCGGCGGAGATGGCGAAGGCGGTCGGGGCGGACGTCGTCGTGGTGCACCCGCCGTTCCGGTGGCAGCGGGAGTACGCGCGGGACTTCGTCAACGGCATCGCCGCGCTCGAGGAGTCGAGCGGCGTCGCGTTCGCGGTGGAGAACATGTATCCGTGGAAGGCCACGCCCCGGAAGGGCTCCGCGCGGGGCATGGAGGTGTACGCGCCGGGGTGGGACCCGTCGGAGGAGAACTACGCCAGCACGACGATCGACGTCTCGCACGCCGCGATCGCGGGGTCCGACCCGCTCGCGATGGCCGAGCGGCTCGGCGACCGGCTGCGCCACGTGCACCTCACCGACGGCAGCGGGTCCGCGAAGGACGAGCACCTCGTGCCGGGCCGCGGGCGGATGGAGCCGGAGCGGCTCCTGCGCCACCTCGTGCGCCGCGGCTTCGACGGCCACGTCGTGCTCGAGATCAACACACGGAAGGCCGAGACGGCCGAGGAGCGCCGCGCCGACCTCGCCGACTCGCTCGCGTTCGCCCGCGAGCACCTGCGTCCCGCGGGCGCCTGACGGGCGCGATGTCGCCTGGATCACTCCGGGTAGGTTGGAGCGCATGCCCGTCCTCCGCCGACCCCTGCTCGCGCTGGCGCGCAGCGAGGAGGTCAAGCGCGGGCTGACCACGCTGCCGCTGACCGCCTCGGTGGTGCGGGGGTACGTCGCGGGCGAGTCCACCGCCGAGGCCGTGCGCGTCACCGCGGACCTGGTGGGCGAGGGCCTGGCCGTGACCATCGACCACCTCGGCGAGCTCACGACCGACACCGGTCGGGCGGAGGACACCACGACGGTCTACCTCGCGCTGCTCGACGACCTGGCCGCCCACGGGCTGGCGCGGCGGGCCGAGGTGTCCCTCAAGCTGAGCGCCGTGGGGCTGTCCCTGGCCGACGGCGGCATCGACCTCGCGCTGGCCAACGCGCACCGCGTCTGCGAGGCCGCCCGCGCGGTCGGCACGACCGTGACGGTCGACGCGGAGCACCACCAGATCGTCGACGACACGCTCACCGTGGTGCACGAGCTGCGCCGCGAGCACCCCGACGTCGGGGCGGTGCTGCAGGCCTACCTCCACCGCACCGAGGCGGACGCCCGCGACCTCGCCCACGAGGGCTCGCGGGTGCGGCTGTGCAAGGGCGCCTACGACGCGCCGGCCACGGTCGCCCACCAGGGCGCCGCCGTCGACCGCGCGTTCGTGCGCTGCCTGCGCACGCTCATGGCGGGCCAGGGCTACCCCATGGTCGCCACCCACGACCCCCGCCTGATCCGGATCGCGGGGTCGCTGGCGAGCCGGCACGGCCGGGGCCACGGGACCTACGAGTTCCAGATGCTCTACGGCATCCGTCCGGCCGAGCAGCGCCGTCTCGCGGAGGCCGGCGAGACCATGCGGGTCTACGTGCCCTACGGGACGGACTGGTACGGGTACCTGACCCGCCGGCTCGCGGAGCGGCCCGCCAACCTGTCACTCTTCCTCACGTCGTTGATCTCGAAGTCGTGAGCCGTGCCGGCTCGCCCGAGCCGGAAGCAGGCCGCACGTGAGCAGCTCGACCCCCGCCTCCCCCCGTCTGACCGCCCTGATCGGCGCCGGCGTGATGGGGGAGACCCTCCTGTCCGGGCTGATCCGGGCGGGCCGCCGCCCGGACGAGCTCGTGGTGGGGGAGAAGCGGCCGGAGCGGGCCGAGGAGCTCACCGAGCGCTACGGGGTCGCCGTCGTCGACAACCTCGACGCGGCGCGCCGGGCCGACACGGTGGCGCTCGTCGTGAAGCCGCAGGACATGGGTGCGGTCCTCGAGCAGGTCGCGCCGGTGCTGCGCCCCGGCCAGCTCGTCGTCTCGCTCGCCGCCGGCATCACCACGGCGTACGTCGAGGAGCGGGTGCCCGCCGGCGTCGCGGTCGTGCGCGTCATGCCCAACACCCCCGCGCTGGTCGACGAGGGGATGGCCGCGATCTCGGGCGGCAGCCACGCCACCTCCGCGCACCTCGACGAGGTCGAGGAGCTGCTCAGCGCGACCGGCAAGGTGCTCCGCATCCCCGAGGCCCAGCAGGACGCGGTCACGGCCATCTCCGGGTCGGGCCCGGCCTACGTCTTCTTCGTCGTCGAGTCGATGATCGAGGCCGGCGTGCACCTCGGTCTGCCCCGCGCCACCTCGACCGAGCTCGTCGTGCAGACGCTCGTCGGCTCCGCCGCGATGCTCCGCGAGACCGGCACCCACCCGACCGTCCTCCGCGAGCAGGTCACCTCGCCCGCGGGCACGACCGCCGCCGCGCTCCGCGAGCTGGAGATCCACAAGGTGCGCGCCGCGTTCCTCGCGGCCATGGAGGCAGCCCGCGACCGCTCCCGCGCGCTCGGCGCCTGAGGGCGTGCGGCAGGAGCTCCTCAGGCTGCGAAGACGAGCTCGTCGAGGGACCGCACGCGCCGTACGCCGGCGGTCGGGTGCTCGTCGTAGCGGTCCAGCAGCACGGCCGTGAGGCCGGCGTCGAGGGCGCCGCGCACGTCGTTGACGAGCGAGTCGCCGACCATGAGCGTCGTGGCCGGGTCGGCGTCGAGGCGACGGCACGCCGCCGCGTACGACCGCGCGTCGGGCTTCGCCGCCGGCAGCGCGGAGGAGGCGAGCACCGGGGCGCCGAGCCCGTCGAGGAGGCCGGCGAGGCCGACCGCCTCCGCCTTGCGGCGCTGGTGGACCGCGTCGCCGTTGGTGAGGACGCCGATCGCGAGCCCGGCGGCGGCCGCCCGGCGCAGGGCACGGGTGGCGTCGCCGAAGGCGCGCCAGGCGGACTGGTAGCCCACCAGGTAGCCGGCGAAGGCGTCGTCGGCGGCGGTGTCGCTCGCGAGGTCGAGGTGGGGGAGGAACGCGCGCACGCGGGCGCGGCGCTGGTCGAGGAACGAGATCTCCCGCCGCTGGTACGCCGCGTAGTAGCGCATCTCGAGCACGGTCCACAGCTCCGCGACCTCGTCGGGCGTGCCCGTCAGCCCGAGGCTCGCGGCCCACGCGTCGAGGCCCGCCCGGGACGCGCCGCGGTGGTCGACCAGGGTGTCGTCGAGGTCGAACAGCACGGCGGTGAGCGGGCGGCGCGGAGTCACCTGCGGGAGTGTGCCAGCGACCGGTGACAGGTCCGAACCTGTGCGGATCCTGTGACGACTTACAACGGTGTCACTCAAAGTGGTCCAGAATTCGCAAGCCGACACGCCGGAGAGTTCCGGAATTTCTTCGTCCAACCCTCCCCATCAGTCACATGAAGCCCTATTCTCACGCCAACCCCATGCGTCAGAGGGTCGGACGGGGTGTCCGACACGCGTGGGGACGAAAGCGGTGCCTGATGCCCCAGCACGACGGTCCTGTCGGCGACATCGCGGGAGCCAAGTTCCTGACGATCGCCGAGGTCGCCTCGATCATGCGCGTCTCGAAGATGACGGTGTACCGCCTGGTGCACAACGGCGAGCTCGCCGCCGTGCGGGTGGGGCGGTCGTTCCGGGTCGCGGAGCACGACGTCGACGAGTTCATCCGCCGCAGCTTCTACGACGCGGGCTGATCTCGTCCGCGGACGCTGGTTTCGGCGCGGCGTGGCCCTGCGGCTACGCTGAGCGTCTGGCCGCCCCGTGTCCTCGGTGCGCGGTTCCGATGTAGCACGTGAAGAGGTAACTCGTGGGTTCTGTCATCAAGAAGCGGCGCAAGCGCATGGCGAAGAAGAAGCACCGCAAGCTGCTCAAGAAGACGCGCGTCCAGCGCCGCAAGCTCGGCAAGTGACGCCGTTGCGGGACTGAGGCGTCGCGGTGGGCCGGGTCGTTCTCGTCACCGGGGTCTCCCGTGACCTCGGGCGACGGGTCGCGCACGCGCTCGCCGGCGATCCCGGCGTCGACCGCGTCGTCGGCGTCGACGTCGTCCCCCCGCGGGGGGACCTCGGTTCCGTCTCGTTCGTCCGTGCGGACATCCGCACGCCTGTCATCGCGAAGGTCATCGCGCGCGAGGACGTCGACACCGTCGTCCACATGAGCGTCATCGCGACCCCCGGGCCGACCGGGGGTCGCAACGCGATGAAGGAGCTCAACGTCATCGGCACGATGCAGCTCCTCGCCGCGTGCCAGAAGTCGGCGACCGTGCGCCATCTCGTCGTGAAGTCGACGACGACGGTGTACGGCGCGTCCAACCGCGATCCCGCGATGTTCACCGAGGACGTCGAGCCCCGGGTGGCGCGCGGCGGCTACGGCAAGGACGCGCAGGAGGTCGAGGGATACGTCCGCGGGTTCGCCCGCCGGCGCCCCGACGTCCGGGTGCTGATGCTGCGCGCCGCGAACGTGCTGGGGCCGTCGGTCGTCAGCCCGATGACGGCCTACCTGCGGCTCCCCGTGGTGCCGACGGTGCTCGGCTTCGACCCGCGCCTGCAGTTCCTGCACGCCGACGACCTCGTCGGCGTGGTGCAGCACGGCGTGCACGCCGAGGTCGGCGGCACCTTCAACGTCGCCGGCGACGGCGTCATCACGCTGCACCAGGCGATCCGCCGGATGCAGCGGCCGAGCATCGCGCTGCCATCGGTCGCGCTGGGGGGTCTGGGACAGGTCGTACGGCGCGTGCGCCTCGCCGAGCTGTCGCCGGAGCTGATCGCGTTCCTGACCTACGGCCGCGGCGTCGACACCACGCGCAGCCGGCAGGAGCTCGGGTTCACGCCGACCTTCACCACCGCCGAGGCGTTCGCCGACTTCGCCGCCGACCTCGCCCCGACGTTCTCGGCCCCCGACCGCGCGCTCGGCCTGCTGGCCGGGCAGCTGCCGGAGCCCGACGGGCCGCCCGGATCCGTGCACCCCCTCGTCGCATCGGGAGGCCCCCGTGGGTGAC
>DASWYU010000076.1:0-1529 GCA_036404795.1 Nocardioides sp.
GTCGAGACGGCGACGACCGTCGCCCTCGTCGTCAGCGCGCTCGCGGTCTGAGCGTCGGCCGTTCCGCGGGGCTCAGCGCGCGGACGCCTCCACGAACGGCGGGCGCACGACGATGAACGCCTCCGACCGGCCGCGCACGTCGACGACGACCTCGTCGCCCTCGGCGACCGAGCGGTCGAGCAGCGCCAGCGCGATCCCCGTGCGGAGCGAGGGCGAGAACGTGCCCGAGGTGACCGTGCCGAGCTCCGCGTCGTCGGCCCCGAGGACGCGCATGCCCGGCCGCGGGATGCCGCGGCGCACGGCCCGCAGGCCCCGCAGCACGCGCGTCGGACCCGCGGCGCGCTCCGCCAGGAGGGCCTCGCGGCCGGCGAACGCCGGCTTGTCCCAGCCGACCGCCCAGCCGAGTCGAGCCTGCACCGGCGTGATGGTCGGCGAGATGTCCTGGCCGTGGAGCGGGTAGCCCATCTCCGTGCGCAGCGTGTCGCGCGCCCCGAGCCCGGCGGGCAGCAGGCCGTGGGCCTCTCCCGCCGCGACGAGCGCGTCCCAGAGCTGCTCGGCGACCGCGACCGGCGCGACGACCTCGTAGCCGCGCTCCCCCGTGTAGCCCGTGCGGCACACGACCACCGGCACGTCGGCGCCCGGCAGCACCGCGTCGCGGAACGACATGTACTCGTGGCCCGCCGGCAGCCCCGCGCCCTCCAGCACGGCGTCCGAGGCCGGCCCCTGGACGGCGAGGACGACGTGGTCGCGGTGCTCGTCGGTGACCGTGACGCCGTCCGGAGCACCGGAGCGGAGGACCTCGACGACCGCGGCCGTGTTCGCGGCGTTGGGCACGAGGAAGACGTCGTCGTCGCCGCGCAGGTAGACGATCAGGTCGTCGACGACACCGCCGTCGGGCGCGCAGCACAGCGTGTACTGCGCCTGCCCGACCCCGATCCGCCCCAGCCCGTTGGTGAGCACGGAGTCGACGTACGCCGCCGCACCGGCCCCGCGCATGCTCGCCTTGCCGAGGTGGCTGACGTCGAAGATCCCGACCCGTTCGCGCACCGCCGCGTGCTCGGCGGCCGTCCCCGCGCCGTACTCCACCGGCATCGCCCACCCGCCGAAGGCCGCCAGCTTCGCGCCAAGCGCGACGTGCCGGTCGTGGAGGGGCGAGCGGATCAGCGCAGTGGCGTCGGGGGTGGCGGCCATGCAGCAGAAGTTACGTCACCTAGGCTCGGGGGTGTGACGTCCTACACCCTGAGCAAGGCCAGCCCCGCCAAGACCCGCGCCGACGCGGTGGTGGTCGGCGTGGTGCGGACGGACCAGGGCCCCCGGCTCGCCGCCGGTGCGGAGGACGTCGCGTCGGCCTACGGCCGCAAGCTGCGCCCCCTGCTGACCACGCTGGGCGTCACGGGCGACGAGGGCGAGACCCGCCTCCTCCCGACGGGCGACGGCGTCACCTCCCCGCTGCTCGTGCTCGTCGGGCTCGGCGGCGAGGCGGCGGAGACGGACCCCACCGCCGTACGGCGCGCCGCCGGCGCCGCTGC
>DASWYU010000077.1:0-4182 GCA_036404795.1 Nocardioides sp.
ACTGGTGCTACGGGTTCTACAACCACGACCGCCGACACAGCTCAGCAGACATGATGAGCCCGGTCGACTATGAGACCAGCAACGCGGCTACGCTGCCCGAGGCCGCATAAGGAAGTCCTCCACGATTTGGGGGGAACCACATCACCGCTGTCCGTCCGATCTTGGACACGGACCAGATGCTGCTCGCGGTCCGCACTGCTTAGGCAGTCGGGGCAACCACACCTTCAGAAGCTCCGAACTCGACCTCACGGGCGGTGGATCGACCGGATGATCCGACCCATGCCGTGCGTCAGCTCTTCCGCCCGCCGTCGCGTCGGCTCGCAGCGATCGGTTCCCGCTCCTCGTCCTGCCCTCGCACGTCCGCTTCCCGCGACGGCACGAGCAACGCGGCGAGCATCCCGACGGCGAGCACGGCGGCGGGGATGAGCAGGGCGGCGCGCAGTCCCTCGTGGTCGCCGACGAACCCGAGGACGGGCGGGCCGACGAGGAACGCGACGTACCCCGCCGTCGCCGCCAGCGACACCCGCGCCGCGCTGTCGGGGCCCGACTCGCCGGCCGCGGAGATCGCGACGGGGAAGCCGAGGGACGTGCCGAGGCCCCACAGCACGACGGCCGTCGCGGCCGCGCCCTGGTGGTCGACGAGGGAGGCGAGCACGATGCCCGCCACGCCGAGGCCGGCGCTCGCGGCGAGCACCCGGGCGTTCCCGAGCCGCGCGACCACGGGGCCGCCCGCGAAGCGGCCGACGGTCATCGCCGCCGCGAAGACCGTGTAGACCACCGACCCGAGCGCCGGGTCGAGACCGTGGCCGTCGACCATGACGAGCGGCAGCCAGTCGTTGGCCGTGCCCTCGGCGAGCGCCATCGCCAGCACCACGACGCCGATGAGCAGGAGCGGCCGGTCGAGGGGGAGCCGACGCCGGGGTGCCGCTCCCGCGGCCGCCGTACGGCGCGGAGCCCGGCCCGTGTCCGCCGGCAGGTGCCGGATCGCGACCGCCAGGGCGGCCGCCGCCACGACCCCGACCGCCGTCAGGTGGAGGCCCACCGCCACGTCGGTGGCCGTGAACCCGATGCCGAGCGAGGCGCCGACGACCGTGCCCAGGCTGAAGCAGCCGTGCAGCGCGGGGAGGAACGGCCGCCCCGTGAGCTCTTCGACATCGGCGCCCTCGACGTTCATGGCGACCTCGCCGCCGCCCATCCCCGCGCCGAACAGGAACAGGCCCAGGGTGAGGCCGAAGAGCACGAGGCCCATCTCGCCGGTCGTCGCGCCGAGCTCGTCACGGATCGCTGGCGTGCGGGTCACCCAGGAGGCGATCCCGAGGCCGGGGAGGAAGAAGAGCGCGAAGAGCGCCCACCGGCGGGGAGCCAGCGGCACGGGATGCTCCTGGGGAGTCTCGTCGGGGGCGTCCGTCGGGGAGGGGTCAGACGGTGAGGGCGGCGACCTCGTCCGCGGTCAGCTCCAGGGTGAGCGCCTCGACGAGTGCGGGGAGCTGCTCGACGGAGCGCGCGCTCGCGATCGGTGCGGAGACGACGGGCTGGGCGCGGAGCCAGGCGAGCGCCACGGCCGTCGGGGTGACGCCGTGGGCCGCCGCGATCTCACGCTGGGCGGCGACGACGCGGTCGGCGCCGGGCTTCTCGGCGTACGCCGCCGCGGTGCCGGCCCGCGGGGAGTCGACGGTCGCGCCGGGGGTGTACTTGCCGGTGAGGAAGCCGCTGGCGAGGGCGGAGTACGGCGACTCGGCGATGCCCAGCTCGGCGAGCACGGGGACGAGGTCGGTCTCGATCTCGCGGGCGAGCAGGTTCCAGCGGTCCTGGCTGACGGTGAACGGCGTGACGCCCTGGTCCGCGGCGATCGCGACGGCCGAGCGGAGCCGGTCGGGGGCGAAGTTGGAGGCGCCGAGGTGGAGCGCCTTGCCTTCCGTGACGAGCGCGCCGAAAGCCGCGACGTACTCCTCCTGGGGCACCGCGTCGTCGTCCACGTGCGCGTAGAAGAGGTCGACCCGGTCGGTGCGGAGCCGCTCGAGGGACTCCTCGAGCGCACGGCGCACGTTCGCCGGCGCGAGGCCCTCGCGACCCTCGCCCTGCCCGACCTTCGTCGCGATGACCACCTGGTCGCGGACGCCGCGGTCGGCGACCCACTCGCCGAGGATCCGCTCGGAGTCGCCGATGGAGCGGCCGTCGACCCACTGGGGATACATGTCGGCGGTGTCGATCGAACGTCCACCGGCGGCCAGCCAGGAGTCGAGCACGGCGAACGAGGCGTCGCGGTCGGCGGTCCAGCCGAAGACGTTGCCGCCGAGGGTCAGGGGTCCGAGGTCGAGGGCGTCGGAGGTCACGGTTGCTCCTTCGGTCGAGAGGTGTCGGGCTTCCACGAGTGGCCAACGCGCTCGTCCGCGATCTGTTCCCGACGTCGGCCGGGTGCGAGGCGAACCACAGCTCGCCGATCGAGATGGTGGACCGGCCGGATAGTTGAAATCTCTACGTTCGAAAGGTCGGCACCGTCGCAGATCCGAGGAGAAGAACGAGACCGCCAGCTCCGCCCACCCCCTGCTCGTCGACGCCGCCTGGCTGCGCGCGAACCGTGACGCCGTGACCGTCGTGGACGCGACGACCTTCCTCGACCAGCCGGAGGGCGACGGCTACGACGAGGTCTCGTCGGGCCGCACGGCCTACCGCGAGGGCCACGTCCCGGGCGCCGTCTTCGCCGACCTGCTGCTCGACCTCGCCGACCAGGACGCCCCCACCACGTTCACCGCGCTCCCCAGCGACGCGTTCGCTCGCCACCTCGGCGAGCTGGGCATCGGCGACGACGCGCACGTCGTCGTCGTCGACCAGGGCGTCAACATCTGGGCCGCGCGGCTGTGGTGGAACCTCCGCCTCGAGGGCTTCGACCGCATCTCCCTGCTCGACCGCGGCATCGAGGCGTGGAAGGAGGCGGGCGAGGAGGTCGCGCATCCCCGGCAGCGTCAACGTCACCTTCCGGAAGCAGTTCGACGAGCAGGGCCGGGCCGCCGGGGAGGCCGACGTGCGCGCCGCGTTCGAGGCGGCCGGCGCCCTCGACCCGGCGGTCACGCCGATCACCTAGTGCGGCAGCGGCATCGCCGCCAGCTACCTCGCCTTCAACCTGGCGCGGGTCGGTCGCACCGACGTGGCCGTGTACGACGGCAGCCTCACCGAGTGGGCCGCCGACGACTCCCTGCCCCTCGAGGTCGGCTGAGCCGGCGCCGTACGCCCGCCGTCGCGCAGTCCGGCGCTGTCGAGGAAAACGCGGACCGGGTCGGTGATCTGAACGATCCAGCCGGCCGTTTCGGGCGCGCGCGTCCGCGTTTTCTTCCGCCGCTCTGCGTTGGGGACCGGCGGGGCGAGGCGTCTGCCGTTCTGTGCGGTTGGTGCGGCTGTCGCCCGCTGATCAGCGTCGTACCCGCACAGTTCGACCGCGGGTGCCTGCCCGCCCCGCCGCCGGAAAACCCGATGCGCTCGCGCGCACCCGCCCGCTAGCGTCGTCCCCATGCTCATCGCCTCCATGCGGCTCCGCACCCGCGCCTGACGGCGCGGCGTCCGAACCCACCCTCCTCGGCGTCCCGCCGTCCCGGTCCTTCCCGGCCGGGCGGCGCCCCTGATGCTGCCCGGCTCCACCACCACCCGTGGAGCCTCGCGTGAACCCTCTCTCCCCGTCCGTCCCCGCGTCGACCGTGCCCGCCGGGCGCAGCGCCCACGTACGCGTCGCCGGAGTCTGGTTGACCCTCGGCGGCCGTGCGCTCCTGCGCGACGTCGACCTGACGGTCTCCGCCCGCTCCCGCCTCGCCGTCGTCGGTGAGAACGGCCGCGGCAAGACCACCCTCCTCCGCGTGCTCGCGGGCGACCTCGTGCCCGACGCCGGCGAGGTCACCCGTGTCGGCACGGTCGGCCGCGTCCAGCAGGCGATGGCCGCCGACGGCACGGTCGGCGACCTCGTCGCCGCCGCGATCGCCGCACCGGTCGCGGCGCTCGCCGACCTCGACCGGGCCACGACGGCGCTCGAGCGGGGTACCGCCGGAGCCGACGACGCCTACGCCGCCGCGCTCGAGACCGCGACGCACCTCGACGCCTGGGACGCCGAGCGGCGGGTCGACGTCGCCCTCGCGGGCCTCGACGCGTGCGCCGACCGCACGCGTCCGCTGGCGACCCTGTCCGTCGGTCAGCGCT
>DASWYU010000078.1:0-4708 GCA_036404795.1 Nocardioides sp.
TCGCCCGCCGCCCACCGGCTCCTCGCCCAGGCCCACGCCGCGCTCGGCGACACCACCCGGTCGCTCCGCGAGGCCCGGACGGCACGGCTCGCTCTCGACTCGGTGCTCGGCACCGGGGACGGCACGGTCGATCGACCGTGGACGGTGCTGCACCTGGCCGACGAGTATGACGTGCTCCGCGACCTCGGCCGCCGCTCCACCGGGCAGCGCCTCGTGCGCCGCGAGGACCGCTGGTTCGACGTCCACGACACCGCCACGGGCGAGGCATGGTTCGACGTCACCGCCCTGCCCCGCGGCCGAGCCCGCACCCGGTGAGGCGGCATCTCGCGGTCGGCGCGCTCGGCCTCGCGCTCGCCCTCGCGGGCTGCACCGGGGACGGTGACGCGGGGGCGGACGACGACGGCGCGGCCACCACGACGGAGGACACGACCGGGGACACCACGGAGGACCCGACGGACGGCTCGACGGTCGAGGTGCCCGGGCAGGTGCTCGGCGCCGCGGCCGCGTCCGTGACGCCGTCCTCGCCCACGGCGGGCAGCGTGGCGGTGCCCTGCCACGACCGGCTGTGCGTCTGGGACCTCGGCGGCGGGCTCGTCTCCGACACCTGGGTCGCGGCGGGCTCCGACGTGACGGCCACGGCGTGGAGCCCCGACGGCGCGACGCTCGCCGTCGCGGCAGCCGGACCCGGCTCCGTGCTGCTCCTCGACGGCACCACCGGCGAGGAGACGACGTCGATCGAGGTGCCGGGGGACGTCCACGCGCTCGCGTTCGACCCCGGCGGCGCGCAGGTCGCCGTAGGCACCGACGACGGCGTCACCGTGCTCGACGTCGGTCCCCCGGAGGGGTCGGCGAGCACCGGTGCGACGACGACGGCCATCACCGGCGAGGTCGTCGACCTCGCCTACGCGCCCGACGGCGGTCGGGTGGCCGTGGCGTTCGCGACCGGTGCGCCCGCGGTGCACGACGCCGCGACGTACGCGCTGCTCGTGACGTTGGGCGACGCGGCCGCCGGCCACCTCTCCTGGGACGCGACCGGCGACGGCATCGTCGTCGGCGGACCGTCGGGTGCCGCGCTCCACCGGTCCGCCGACGGCGAGGTGCTCGCCGCGAGCGAGGACGCGCTCGGGGGCGCCGGCGTCACCGACGTGGCCGTCGAGCCGGGCACGGACACGGTCGCGGTCGCCACCGACGACCGCCGCGTCCTGCTGTGGCGGCCGGGCGGGGAGACCGAGGAGCTGGGCCGGGGCGTGGCGGCGACGGGTGCGCTGCTGTGGAGCGGTGGGCTGTACGGCGCGGCGCCCGACGTCGTCAGCAAGTGGCGGACGCCGGCGAGCCCGGCCGCGTTCGACTTCGACCTGCCGCCGTTCGACTGACGCCGTTCGACCGACACCGTCCGGCGGGAGGTTTCCCGTCGGGCGCAGCGGGAAGGCAGCCACGTGGCGTGCACGCGCCGGGGAGCGGAGGGGTTGCAGTGGGAGCGCTGCGTCGTCTGTACGGGATCGACGAGGGGTGGGAGCGCCCCGTCGTCCCGCGCTCGGCGCTGCCCGCGGACCTGCTGCTCACCGCCGCCCTCGTGCTCGGCTCCCTCCTCTCGATCGAGACCACCCACAGCCTGGGTGCGCTCGACGACCACCTGCTCGGCGGTCCGGGCACCTACCTCTGGATCGCGCTGCCCGTCGCCACCATCGCGCTGCGCCGCGTGCTGCCGTTGACGGTGCTCGGCATCGCGATCGCGCACTACGTCGTCACGGCGATCGCGCTGCCGGAGATCTCGCCCGTGTTCGCGCTGCAGGTCTACTACTTCTTCACGCTCTTCAGCGCCGTCGCCTGGTCGGCGCACCGACGGGCCGCGCTCGCGATGAGCGGCGTGATGGCCGTTGCCGCCGCCTTCTGGATCGTCTCCGAGCTGCTGCTGCACGACGCCCTCGACCAGATCCGGCTGCTGCCGACCCTCGGCCTGTTCGACCCGACGACCGCCGCGCTGCTGCAGGCCGGGCTCTCGTCGCTCACGTTCTTCCTCGCGGCGTCGCTCGGCGGCGTGGCCAGCTGGTGGTCAGCGCGCCGCGAGGCACGGGCCGGTGAGCAGGCCGTCACCATCGCCGCCCAGGCCGACCGGCTGCGTCAGCGGTCCGTCGTCGACGAGCGGCTCCGCATCGCCCGCGAGCTCCACGACGTGATCGGGCACCACGTCTCCCTCATCGGCATCCAGACCGCCGCCGCCCGCGCCGTCCTCCGCAGCTCGCCCGACGACGCGGCGAGCGCGCTGCAGACCGTCGAGGAGATCTCCCGGGGCGCCACCCGCGACCTGCGGCTGCTCCTCAGCGCGCTGCGCGTGCAGCGCTCGGCCGACGACGAGGCCGTGGGGAGCGGGGACCTCACCGGACTGCCCGACCTGCTCGCGACGTACGACGCGTTCGGTCTCCGCGCCGACCTCAGCCTCGAGGGCGACGTGCGCCGCGCCCCGGCGGCGCTCGCGCTGGCGGCCTACCGCGTCGTGCAGGAGGCGCTCACCAACGTCACCCGCCACTCCGAGGCGAGCACGGCGGACGTGCTGCTGTGCGTCGAGCAGGAGGGCACCGGGGGCGAGCTGCGGCTCGAGGTGCGCGACCCGGGTCCGGCCCGGGCGTCGAGCACCTCCGGCACCCGGATGGGCCTCGTCGGCATGCAGGAGCGTGTCGACCTCCACGATGGCGAGCTCACGGCCGCCTCCACCGAGGAAGGAGGGTTCGTGGTGGCCGCGCGCCTCGTCTGGGCCGACACCGCGACATCCGCATGAGCGAGTCCACCCCACCGGTCCGCGTGCTCCTGGTCGACGACCAGCAGCTCGTGCGCGCCGGCTTCCGCCTCCTGTTCAGCGTCGACGACCGTCTCGAGGTCGTCGGTGAGGCTGCGGACGGCGTCGAGGCCGTCACCGCCGTCGCCACCCACCGGCCCGACGTCGTGCTCATGGACATCGAGATGCCCCGGATGAACGGCATCGAGGCGACCCGCCGGATCGTCGAGACGAGCGAGGCCCGGGTGCTCATGCTGACGACGTTCGGCGACGAGGAGAAGGTGCTCGCCTGCCTCCAGGCGGGGGCGAGCGGCTTCCTGCTCAAGAACACCGACCCCGACAGCCTCAGCGACGCCGTGATCAGCACCGCCGCCGGGCACAGCCTCCTCGCCCCCGAGGTGACCCGACCCGTCATCACGCGCGGCCTGGAGCCCGCCACGGCCGACCAGGTCGGCATCTCGCCGACGAACCAGAAGGCGCTCGACCAGCTCACCGCCCGCGAGTCGGAGGTGCTCCGGCTCGTCGCCCGCGGCCTCTCCAACAGCGAGGCCGCCGACGAGCTGTTCGTCGGCGCCGCGACCGTGAAGACCCACGTGTCGGCCTGCCTCGCCAAGCTCGGCCTCGCCAACCGCGTGCAGCTCGTGGTCTTCGCGTTCGAGTCGGGGTTCATGGCGGCGGACGGCGCTTAGAACCCGCCCGGCAAGCGTCGTTCAACGCGGTCGTTCAACGCGGTCGTTCGACACGAAATCTCCCCCGCGCGGCCGATGCCCGCGGCGCTCCGGCTCATTACCGTCGAGGCACGACCATCTATCGGCGGAGAGGGGCGACGGGCGTCGTCATGCAGGAACGCGGACCCCACGTGCGACTCCTCCAGGGACCCCTCACGGGCGACTCCCTGGAGGACGAGATCGCGCGCGCGCTCGCGTCCCCCGCGCCGGTCGACCTCGACCGCGCGGTCGCCGGTTGGCTGCGGACGCTGTGGGCCGTCGGGGCGTGGCTGCGGGAGCAGCACGCGGTGTCGTACGACGACGGCGAGCCCCCGACCTGGCACCAGCCCCCGTGGGTCCCGGCGCCCCACCGGTCGTCGCTCGCCACCTGGAGCCGGCTGCTGGCCCGCGGAGGGACCCGGCTGCACGGCCCGCTCGGCCTCGACCACATCCACCGCACGCCGTCCGGGACGGTCGACGTCGTGGCTCCGGAGCGCCGTACGGGACACCCCGCCGCGGACGTCGGCGGCGTCGTCGCCGACCTGCTGCGGCTCGAGACGGAGGTCGCGCCCCCGCGTGCGGCCCACCTCGGCCGCCTCGTGACGGCGTTCACGGCCAGCTACTGCGGCCTGCCGCCGACCAGTCGGGTCGACGAGGTCGCCCTGCGCCGGGCCATCGCGCTGCGGAGCGTGCACCGCTCCGGCGACGACGCCCCGGACGCGACGAGGACGCGCATCCGCGCGCTCGTCGAGCAGTCCTGGCTGACCGTCGACTGACGCGGCCCCGGCTCCGTCCACGCCCTCGCCCGGACGCCATGCGTGCCGAGCGCCCCGTCCCTCGCATCGCACGACGTCCCGCGTTCTCGGGGCGCGTCCACACCGCCCCGCTGCGAACTGTGAGCTTCGTGCGCCCGTGAGCGACGCCGACCGGTCGCATCCGCACAGTTGGCGGTCCTCACCCCCACGACCGGATAGTCCCTGACGTTTCGAACCTCTCGCCCGGCGTGTCGCGACCGGAACGTCAGGGACTACGCACGTCCAGTGGGCCGGGGCGATGGCGGAGCGGCGCCGTACCCACCCCGGACGTCATGCGCACCGAGCGCTCCGACCCGCGCCGTGCAGGACGTCCCGCGTTCTCGGGGCGCGTCCACACCGCCCCGCTGCGAACTGTGAGCTTCGTGCGCCCGTGAGCGACGCCGACCGGTCGCATCCGCACAGTTGGCGGACCT
>DASWYU010000079.1:0-1907 GCA_036404795.1 Nocardioides sp.
GGACGGGGCGCGGCGCATCTACGCGGTCGACCCGGCGCCCCTGCGCGAGGTCGACCGCTGGCTCGCGCCCTACCGGGCGGTGTGGAGCCGGCGCCTCGACGCGCTCGAGCGTCGCCTCGACGCGATGGCGGCCGCCGAGACGGCCGACCGCAGGGCGAACGACGACGAGCCCGACAGCAACACCGACACCGACACCGAGGAGGAGCGACGATGAGCGACGACCGACTGGCACCGAGGCACCGATGGGCAGGGTGCTGCGCGACGGCGACCGGGTGGGCCTGCGGTTCCGCCGCGAGCTCGCCCACCCGCGCGAGCGGGTGTGGCGTGCGCTGACCGGGTCCGACGACCTGCGGCACTGGTTCCCGGCGGACGTCGTGGGGGAGCGGGTGCCGGGCGCGGCGCTCGAGGTCCGGTTCTGGGACAAGAACGTCGAGGGCTACGGGATCGAGGAGGAGGTCCTCACCGGCGTCGTGGGCGCGATGACGGGCCACCACCTGTGCCTCGACCAGCTCGACGAGCGCCTCACGACGGGCGCCTCGACGGCCGAGACCCGGGACCTCCTGGCCCGGTGGGAGTCCCGCTACCGCGCGGAGGTCAGCCGATCGTGACCGAGACGATGTCGATCGGCGTGTTGGGCGCCCCGCCGCCGGCGGGGTTGCTGCCGTCGTCACCGTCGGCCGCGACCTCCTCGATGACGGACAGCGTCTCGGCCGAGACGGTGCCGAACACGGTGTAGTCGGGCATGAGCTGCGTGTCGCCGTAGACCACGAAGAACTGCGAGCCGTTCGTGCCCGGCCCCGCGTTGGCCATCGCCAGCGTGCCGGCGCCGTAGGTCTCGTCGCCCGACAGCTCGTCATCGAACTCGTAGCCCGGACCGCCACCGGTCGTGCCGGTCGGGTCGCCGCACTGGAGCAGCTCGAAGCCCGGCATCGTCGTGATGCGCGGGCACGGGGTGTCGTCGTAGAAGCCCTGCTCCGCCAGCGAGACGAACGAGTTGACCGTGCAGGGCGCCGTGCCGGCCGCCAGCGTGACGGCGAGGTCCCCGTTGGAGGTCGTGATCGTGGCCGGCGTGTCCTCGGTCAGGGTCGGCTCCGCGGACGGCAGGTCGACGTCGCGCGCGGCCTCGCCCGACTCCCGGTAGGTGCAGGTGCCCTCGTCGCCGGAGGAGGAACCGGCCGACGAGCCGGCGGAGGAACCGGCCGACGAGCCGGCGGAGCTGTTCGACGAGCCGTCGGAGCTGTTCGACGAGCCGTCGGAGTCGCCGTCGTCCGAGCCGCAACCGGCGAGGAGCGGGACGGCCACGAGGGCGGCGACGGCGAGCAGGCGGCGGGAGGACCAGGTGCGGGAGCTCATGGTCCGCGATCGTAGGCGGGCCACCTGTGCGGCATCCCATCGAGCCCCCGCGCACCTGCGACGAGGGATCGTCAGGTGTTGCGTCCCCGCGCGGCGACGGGCACGACCTCGTCGCCGACGAGCAGCTCGTCGGCCAGGTTGACCGCCGCGCACACGTGGTTGGGCACGACCCGCACCCGCTCCCCGACCGCGGGGAGGGACCCACCGGCCAGGTCGGCGACGGCGTGGTGCTCGGAGAGCTGCACGATGCGGGCGTCGGGGTGGTCGAGGAGGCGACCGAACCCGGTGGCGTACGGCGCGCGATCCGCCCCCAGCGTCTTCGAGCCGGCGTCGAGCACGGCGCGTCCGCCCGCGTGGCTCACGACGGTGGCGACCGCGACGAGCGCGACGTCCGTGGGCGCGTGGTGCCCGAGCTCCCACTGCTGGGCGTCCCCGAACACGTAGACGCCGGGACGGAGCTCCTCCGTGCCGCCCGGATCTGCGGTGCTCGCGGCCAGCGTCGGGGTGGACCCGCCGCTGCGCACCGGGCACGGGACGCCGGCGGCCACGACGTT
>DASWYU010000080.1:0-19296 GCA_036404795.1 Nocardioides sp.
CGGTCCGCCGCGGTCAGGGCGGTCGCGCCGACGCGCGTCACCGGTCCCCACGCCTTCGCCGCCGTGCGCCAGCCCGCCGCGAGCGCGGGCCGGGCCTGCTCGCGGCGGAGCCGCTTGACGAGCGCGCCGGTGTTGATGGTCACCGGGCACGCGGTCTGGCACATCCCGTCGACGGCGCAGGTCTGCACGCCGTCGTAGTCGTAGTCGGCCTCGAGCTCGGCGGCCGTGCGCTCGTCACCGCGGTCGCGGGCGGCGGCCTGGGCGCGCCGTACGACGATGCGCTGGCGCGGCGTCAGCGTCAGGTCCCGGCTCGGGCAGACGGGCTCGCAGTAGCCGCACTCGACGCAGCGGTCGGCCTCCTCCTCGATGGAGGGCATGAGCTTGATGTTGCGGACGTGCGCCTCGGGGTCCTCGTCGAGGATGACGCCGGGGTTGAGCGCGTGCTCCGGGTCGCACGCGCGCTTGAGCTCGACCATCACGTCGTAGAGCTCGTCGCCGTACTGCCGGCGGACGTACGGCGCCATCGCCCGGCCCGTGCCGTGCTCCGCCTTGAGGTTGCCCTCGGCGGCGAGCACGAGGTCGACCATCTCCTCGTTGAAGGCGTGGTAGCGGCCCAGCGCCGCCTCGCCCTCGAAGCGGTCGGTGAGCATGAAGTGGATGTTGCCGTCCTTGGCGTGCCCGAAGATGACGCTGTCGGCGTAGCCGTGGCGGGTGAACAGCTCCTGGAGGCTCTCGCAGGTCGCGGCCAGCGCGGCGACGGGCACGGCGACGTCCTCGAGCAGCGCGGTGGTGCCGCTGGGACGCGCCTCCGCGACGCTCGCGTAGAGGCCCTTGCGGAACTTCCAGGCCGCGGCGCGGCGCGCGGCGTCCGGGGAGAACGCGGCGGGGGCGTGGAGGCGCACGCCGTCGAGCACGCCGGCTCCGGCGGCCGTCAGCGCCGCGAGCTCGTCGGCTTCCTGGGCGTGGTACTCCACCAGCAGCGCCGCCTGCGTCGTCACGTCGAAGCCGAGGATCGCGTCGGGCACGCCCGCCAGGGACTGCCCGACGCGCAGCGACGTGGAGTCCATCAGCTCGAGCGTGGCCGCGCCGGTGCCGACGAGGTCGGGCAGCACCCGGGTCGCGGCGTCGAGGTCGGGGAAGACCGCCAGCGTCGTCGTGACCAGCGGGCTCACCGGGACCGTGCGGAAGACGGTCTCGGCGACGAACGCGAGCGTGCCCTCCGAGCCGATGACGAGGCGGGCGAGCAGCTCGGCGGGGCCGTCGTGGTCGAGGAAGGCGTTGATGCCGTAGCCCATCGTGTTCTTCAGGGCGAAGTGGCGCTCGATCCTGGCCACGGAGTCGGGGTTCCGACGTACGCGGCGCTGCAGGCGCAGCAGCGTCTCGACGAGCGCCGGCTCGGCCACCGCGAGGAGGGCGTCGGCGTCCGGGCGGGCCGTGTCGACCACCGTGCCGGACGGCAGGACGAGCGTCATGCTCTCGAGCGTCCGGTAGGTGTTGAGCTCGGTGCCGCAGGCCATCCCGCTGGAGTTGTTGGCGACGACCCCGCCGATCGTGCAGGCGGCCTCGCTGGCCGGGTCGGGGCCGAGCTTGCGACCGTACGGCGCGAGCCGGGCGTTGACCTGCCGCACCGTCGCGCCCGGCTGCACCCGCACCCGCTCGCCCCCGTCGAGCACCTCGATGCCGCGGAACCGCTGCCGCACGTCGAGCAGGATCCCGTCGCCGGACGCCTGCCCCGCGAGGCTCGTGCCGCCCGAGCGGAGGGTCACCGGTACGCCGCTGGTGCGCGCCGCGCGGAAGACCCGACCGACCTCGGCGGCATCGGCGGCGACCACCACCGCCTGCGGCGTGTAGAGGTAGTGCGAGGCATCGCTCGCGTAGGCCACGCGGTCGATCAGACGGGTCCTGAGGCGGCCCGGGTCAGCGACCGCCGCGCGCAACGCGGCCGGCACCTCATCCGTCGGCACCATCGTGGTTGTCATGCAATCCTCGCAATTTGTCTAGCAATCTCGAATGATTGGCAGGCAGTATGCACTGGGTCACACGGTGAGGCAAGTCACCCGACGGAACCCCGCGACGTACGGCGACGCGCCCCGTCGCGCTTGTCCCGCGGCCTCGCGCGGCGGGATACTGCGGGGCCGGGCGACATCGCCGAGGGAACGACAGCGCCGCCTTGCGGCAGGACGAGGGGGAACGGGTGGCGCCACGCGCGGCCGCGGCCTCCGCCGTCGAGACCATCACCGCCGACCTGCGCACCCGGATCCTCGGCGGCGACCTGCCCGCGGGCGCACCACTGGGCGAGGTGGAGGTGGCGGAGCGGTACGGCGTGTCCCGCCCCACCGCGAAGGCGGCCATCGAGAACCTCGTGACTGTGCGGCTCCTCGTGCGCAACGCGCACCGCACCGCCCGCGTCGCGGCGCTCTCGCCCGACGAGGTCACGGACGTCTACCAGACCCGGGAGCTCATCGAGTCGGAGGTCGTGCGACGCCTCGCCCGGGACCGGCTCGTGCCCGACGACGCCGTCACCGCCAACGCCGAGATCGCGGCGCTCCTCGATGCCTCCCCCATGGACATCGTGGAGCCCGACATGCGCTTCCACACCGCGCTCGTCGACGCGCTCGGGAGCGAGCGCACCGGCCTCGTCTACCGGCTCCTCGTCGACGAGATCCGGCTGTGCATGACGCAGGTGCAGGACGCGACACTGCTCTCCAACGAGAGCATCGCGCGCGAGCACGCCGCCCTGCTCGACCACATCGCCGCGGGCCGCGGCGACGACGCCGCCGACCAGGTGCGCGCCCACCTCACCCGCGCCCGGCACCGCCTCGCCGCCCACCTGCGCTCGTTGTGAGCGGATGGGCGGTCAGTGGCGGGCGCGATGAAGTGGTCGCCAACGACACCGATCCGCGCGACGCAGGTGTCGTTCGTGACCAGTTCAGGTAGAGGAGCGGGTGAGGGCAGGCGCACACCCCGTACGTCGGAGCCACCGGCCTCTTGGTCGCCGCGGTCGTCCCGGCGGGCGTGAGGGCGCTTGGGCCACCCCGCCTCCTGCGTGAACCGACGCTTCGCAGTGCCGGCCCGAACCACGCAACCTCTGGAAGACTCGGCGCATGCACGCAGCAGTTCGGCTCGACGCTGTCGAGATCGCGCGTGCCTGCGAGCGGTTCGGCGTTGCGCGACTTCGGGTATTCGGCTCGGCGCTCACCGAGGCGTTCGATGCCTCCCGGAGCGACATCGACTTCCTCGTCGACTTCCGACCGGAGGTCCACGACCTGCTGGGCCACTACCTCGGACTTCGCGATGAGCTCACGCGGATCACGGGCCGATCGGTCGACCTCGTCATGTCAGATGCCGTCGAGAATCCCTACTTCGCAGCAGAGGCACTCAGCACTGCGCAAGACGTGTATGCAGCCTAGGACCGGAGCACTGCTCTGGGATGTGGCCGCGGCCATTCGACGGATCGCGGACTTCCTCGCCGACAAGGACTGGGGCGACTACGACGCCGACGTGATGCTGCGCTCTGCCGTCGAACGGCAGCTCGAGATCGCGGGCGAAGCGATGAGCGTGATCAGCAAGGTCGACCCCGACACGGCCCGCAGGGTGCCGGACAGCCATCGGATCATCGGTATGCGCGACATCCTGATCCACGGCTATGCCGAGGTGAACAACCTGACAGTCCGGCGAATGGCGACCGAGGACCTCTCCCCCTCCTCTCCGTCGTCGATGCACTCCTCGACGAGGCCGGGCCGCCGCCACATCACTTCCCGACATGAGCATCCTCTGAGGTTCATGGACACCGCACACCCGCATCCCCGTCAGTCATCCCGGGCGATCGGACACCCTTCCCCCTGCTCTTCGACCACCCGCGAGCGGGCCCTGGACCGGGTGAGCAGCGCGGTAAGCAGCGAACCGCAGACGGGAGAACGCCGACGGCCCCGGCCCCTCCGCGAGGAGGAACCGGGGCCGTGCGGGAACTACGGGATCAGCTGCAGCCGCTGGTCGAGCCGCAGCCCTCGCAGACGTAGCAGGAGCCCGCGGGGCGCATCTTGGTGCCGCAGGTGAAGCAGAGCGGGCTGTCGACGGCCGTGCCCGTGATCTTCTCGAGCAGCTCCGCGGAGGTGTGGGCCTCCTGCGGCGCCGGCTTCTCGCCCGCCGTGGTCGGGGCGACCTCGGCCTCGACGACCGGGAGCGGCGTGATCTCGACGCTGGGCGCCTCGAGCAGCTCCGCGGCGGAGCCCGTCTCCTCGACCGGCTCGTAGGAGCCCGTCTCGAGGTGACGCTGACGCTCTTCGGCGGAGTAGATGCCGAGGGCCGAGCGCTCGTCGAAGGACAGGTAGTCCAGCGCCAGGCGGCGGAAGATGTAGTCCATGATCGACTGGCTCATCCGGACGTCCGGGTCGTCGGTCAGACCGGCCGGCTCGAACCGCAGGTTGGTGAACTTCGAGACGTAGGTCTCGAGGGGCACGCCGTACTGCAGGCCGATCGACACCGCGATCGAGAACGCGTCCATCACGCCGGCGAGGGTCGAGCCCTGCTTGCCGAGCTTGAGGAAGATCTCGCCGAGCTCGCCGTCGTCGTGCGCACCCGAGGTCATGTAGCCCTCGGCGCCCCCGACCGTGAACGACGTGGTGCGGGAGACGCGCGACTTCGGGAGACGCTTGCGGGTCGGGGCGTAGACGATCTTCTCGACGACCTTCTCGACGACCTCGGCCTCGGTCGCGGCGACGTCCGCCGCGTCCTTCTTGGCCTTGCCGCCACCGTCGGAGAGCGGCTGACCGACCTTGCAGTTGTCGCGGTAGATCGCCGTGGCCTTGAGGCCCAGCTTCCACGACTGCAGGTAGACGTCCTCGATCTCCTCGATCGTGGCCGACTCGGGCAGGTTGACCGTCTTGCTGATCGCGCCGGAGAGGAACGGCTGCGCCGCCGCCATCATGCGGACGTGGCCCATCGGCTTGAGCGAGCGGGCGCCCATGGCCGTGTCGAAGACCTCGTAGTGCTCCTGGCGGAGACCCGGGGCGTCGATGACGTGACCGTGCTCGGCGATGTAGTCGACGATCGCCTCGACCTGCTCCGGCTGGTAGCCCAGCTTCTTCAGCGCGCGCGGGATGGTCTGGTTGACGATCTGCATCGAGCCGCCGCCGACGAGCTTCTTGAACTTCACGAGCGAGAAGTCGGGCTCGATGCCGGTGGTGTCGCAGTCCATCATGAAGCCGATGGTGCCGGTCGGCGCGAGCACGGAGGCCTGCGCGTTGCGGAAGCCGTTCGACTTGCCGAGCTCGACGACCTGCGCCCACTCCTTGGTGGCGAGGCGGTGCACCGCGGTGTCGTTGCCGTGCAGCGTGCGCACCGCGTCGTTGGCCGCCTGGTGCTTGCGCATGACGCGCTGGTGCGCCTCCGCGTTGCGGGCGTAGCCGTTGTAGGGGCCGACGATCGCGGCGAGCTCCGCCGAGCGACGGTAGGACGTGCCGGTCATGAGCGACGTGATGGTGCCGGCCATGGCGCGGCCACCGTCGGAGTCGTAGCCCAGACCCATCGCCATGAGCAGCGCGCCGAGGTTGGCGTAGCCGATGCCCAGCTGGCGGTAGTTGCGGGTCGTCTCGCCGATCGGCTCCGTCGGGAAGTCCGCGAAGCAGATGGAGATGTCCATCGCCGTGATGATGATCTCGACGGCCTTCGCGAAGAGCTCGGCGTCGAACGTGTCGTCGTCCTTGAGGAACTTCAGGAGGTTGAGCGACGCGAGGTTGCAGGACGAGTTGTCCAGCGACATGTACTCCGAGCACGGGTTGGACGCGGTGATGCGGCCGGTCTCGGGGTTCGTGTGCCAGTCGTTGATCGTGTCGTCGTACTGCAGGCCCGGGTCGGCGCACTCCCACGCGGCCTTCGCGATCTTGTGGAACAGGTCGCGGGCGTCGACGGTCTCGATGACCTCGCCGGTCTGGCGCGCGCGCAGTCCGAACTCCGTGCCGTCCTCGACGGCGCGCATGAACTCGTCGGAGACACGGACCGAGTTGTTGGCGTTCTGGTACTGCACCGACGTGATGTCGTCGCCGCCCAGGTCCATGTCGAACCCGGCGTCCCGCAGCGCGCGGATCTTGTCCTCCTCGCGCGCCTTGGTCGCGACGAACTCCTCGATGTCGGGGTGGTCGACGTCGAGGACGACCATCTTCGCCGCACGACGCGTCGCGCCGCCCGACTTGATGGTGCCGGCGGACGCGTCGGCGCCGCGCATGAAGGAGACGGGGCCGCTCGCCGTGCCGCCCGAGGAGAGCAGCTCCTTGCTGGAGCGGATGCGGGAGAGGTTCAGGCCGGCGCCGGAGCCGCCCTTGAAGATGAAGCCCTCCTCCTTGTACCAGTTCAGGATCGAGTCCATCGAGTCGTCGACGGCGAGGATGAAGCAGGCGGAGACCTGCTGCGGGCTCGGCGTGCCGACGTTGAACCAGACGGGCGAGTTGAACGAGAAGTACTGGTGCACCAGGAGCCAGGTCAGCTCGTACTCGAAGACCTCGGCCGCCGCCTCGTCGGCGAAGTAGCCGTGCTCGACGCCGGCCGCGACGTACGTCTTCACCACGCGGTCGACGAGCTGCTTGAGGCTCCACTCCCGCACGTCGGTGCCGAGCGCGCCACGGAAGTACTTCGACGTGACGATGGTGGAGGCGTTGACGGACCAGAAGTCGGGGAACTCGACGCCGCGCTGCTCGAAGACGGTCGCACCGGTCTTCCAGTTCGTCTGGACGACGTCCCGACGCTCCCAGGTGATCTCGTCGTAGGGGTGCACTCCCGGCGTGCTGAACACCGGGGTGAGGGTGAGGCCGGCCGCGCCCGAACGACCTTCAGCGCCTGCTGCGCCCGGGCCGCTCACCGTCTCCGTCATGGAATCTCCTCGATCGTCGCTTCTGGGGTCTCACTGGGTGGTGCTGGTCTCACGGGCCGCGGCGGAGGGTCTCCCCGACCCACCACGTCCCGGTGACGTGTCCTTCGTGTCGTGCTGTGCGCGGCCGACGCGAACGGGGCGTCGACGGACGAATGGTGTGCCCGGCACGTCGCTTCCCCACGACGTGCCGGGCAGCTGGGGGTCAGCCGCTCGTGGCGGGCGCCGGCCGCTTGCGAGCGTCGCCGACGGCACTGACAGTTCTGGGATCGTCCCCGGCCTCGCCAGCAGCAGCAGCCGCCTCGGCGCGGTCGAGCCGCAGCAGACCGATCTCGGCCTCGAAGTCCGCGGCCGACTCGAACGAGCGGTAGACGCTCGCGAACCGGAGGTAGGCCACCTCGTCGAGCTGCCGCAGCGGCCCGAGGATGGCGAGACCCACGTCGTGGGCCTTGATCTCGGCGGAGCCCGACGCGCGCAGGGCGTCCTCCACGGCCTGCCCCAGGCACGCGAGGTCGTCGTCGCTGACCGGTCGCCCCTTGCAGGCCTTCCGCACGCCGGCGACCGCCTTCTCGCGGTTGAACGGCTCACTCGCACCGGAGCGCTTCAGCACGGAGAGCTGCATGAGCTCGACCGTGGTGAAGCGCTGCTCGCAGGCCAGGCAGGAGCGACGACGCCGGATCGACGCGCCGTCCTCCGCGACCCGGGAGTCGAGGACCTTCGTGTCGCTGTTCCGGCAGAACGGGCAGTGCACGACGAGGCTCCTCTCCGGGTGGCGGGGTGTGGATGAATCGGGCCCGCCTGTGGAAGAACCAGGCGGTGGATGTGGGTATCTCACTCACATCTGTGGAACTAGATGTGGATAACTACATCCGTGTAAGTACTACATGTGGGGGTAACCGTACGCCCCGACCACCACCCGTGCAAGTGGAACGGACGAGTCCGAGAACACGCAGGTCAGACCACCCGACACGGCGTGTCGCACCCCGTCCCGAGACCCGTGGGCCGGGTCACGCGTTCCCCCGTCGCCACGACCGGGGATCCGTCATGATGGGCGGGTGGCAGGAGGCAAGCGCGCGGGCGAACGACCGCCGGACACCGGCGGCCGGGGCGGCACGGGGCGCCGGCTGGCGCTCCACGCGCTCGGCATCACGGCCACGGTCGTCGCCTGGGGATACCTCGCGTGGATGGCCATCGACTTCGGTCGCGCGGCCCGCGACGACGGCGGCGTCGCCTGGCTGCTCCTGGCCTTGGCGTCGATCGGCGCGATCGCGTGCCTCTTCATCGGGCTGCTCCTCGCCGCCGGCGCCCTCCGCACCCTGAGCGGCCCGCCGCCTCCTGGCGACGACGACCCCCGCCCCGCCGGGGGCAAGCGCGCCGCACGCTGACGCCGAACGCGCACTGACACCGAGTCACAGCGTCGCGCCACGAGCGAGAGAACTGTGCGGGTACGACGAGCACCCCGCTCCACCATCCGCACCGGCTGCACAGTGCACGCACCCGCGCGCTGACAGCGCAGCTGCGCACCAACAGGACGAGGGGCAGGCCCGCCGTCGCGGACCCACCCCTCGTTCTCTTCCCCTGGTCCGACAGGCCGGGGTCGAGTCGGCCTGTCGGGATCGTGGGCGTCGCGGTTGGGCCGCGACGCGGTGCTCAGCCCTCGACGGGCACGAGCAGCTGGTCGCCGGCCTGCAGCGCGCCGGTGGCGAGGCTGTTCAACGACCGGATCTCGTCGATCACGTCCTGCACCGACTCACCCGAACCGGCGCGCTCCGCGGCGATGTCCCACAGGGTGTCGCCCTGGTGCACGCGGATGGTCTCGGTGAGGCCGGCCGTCGACTCGTCGCTCGCGGAGGACACCGAGCCGAGCACGACGCCGAGCGCCAGCATCGCCACGAGGCCCAGCACGACGACCACGATCCGACCCCGTCGCGTGAGCCGGACCGGACCGGCCGAGCGCGCGGGGCGCGTGGCTCGCACCGGACGGGCCGGGCGGGCCGGGGCGTTGAGACGCGGGGCGAAAGCGGTCGAGCTCATGGTGACCTCCAGGGGAAGTGTCGGGTCGTGACGAGCGATGTCTATCGACGGCCACCGACAGTCCTGGTCACATCGTTCTTCCGACCAGCCCGTCGATCACACGTTCGATCGAACACATGAGCGAGATTAGATCAGGTGTTCGAACGCGCGCAAGGGCTGGATCGAACATTTCTTCGACGGCACGCTGAAGATGCCGAAGACACGCCGATCGAACAGATGTTTGAATCCGGGGGTGTCGGGCGACTAGCGTTCGGACCACCACGGACGGTCCCGTCCGCTCCGTCGCCACGGGCGCCGGACACGGGACGACAGGACGATGCGTCGAGGGCGCGGAGAAGAGGACGACATGGCGGCGACGAGGAAGCCGGGCGACGACGGAGAGGTCGCGGACGTGTCGTCCGTGCCCGCGCCGGGCGCCGGACAGGCGCGGTTGACCCCGCGTCAGGCCAAGGTGCTCGCGGTCATCACGACGGCCCTCGACGAGCGGGGCTACCCGCCGAGCATGCGGGAGATCGGCGAGCAGGTCGGGCTCACCAGCTCCTCGTCGGTCGCTCACCAGCTCAAGGCGCTGGAGGAGAAGGGCTACCTCCGTCGCGACCCGAACCGCCCGCGGGCCATCCAGGTCGTGGGCCCCGGAAACGACGTCGAGCGGGCCGTGATCTCCAGCGTGGACGAGTCGATCGTCGACGAGACCGACATCGGCGAGGAGCGTCCGGCCGCGACGTACGTGCCCGTGGTCGGCCGCATCGCCGCCGGCGGTCCGATCCTCGCCGAGCAGCGCGTGGAGGAGGTCTTCCCCCTCCCCCAGCAGCTCGTGGGCGACGGCACGCTCTACATGCTCGAGGTCTCGGGCGACTCCATGGTCGACGCGGCGATCTGCGACGGGGACTACGTGGTGGTCCGCCAGCAGCCGACGGCCGAGAACGGCGAGATCGTGGCCGCGATGATCGACGGCGAGGCGACCGTCAAGACCTTCCAGCGGCGCGACGGCCGGGTCTGGCTGCTGCCCCACAACGATGCGTACGACCCGATCGACGGCACGCACGCGACCATCCTCGGCAAGGTCACCGCCGTCCTGCGTCGCCTCTGACGGACCGCCGCCGGGCCCGGTAGCGCCGGGCCCGGGGGACGGCCGTACGATCTCGTCCAGCCGTCCCCCGAGGAGACCTCGATGCCGAGCGACACCCCGCACTTCCCGGTGCTGGAGGCCGCCGACGGCTACCGGATCGACGATGTCGACCAGCATGTCGCCGCCCTCGTCGAGGAGATGCGTCGCGGCCGCCGCACGGGGTTGCACCCCGGCCCCCTCGACACCCGCCCCTTCCGCCCGGTGCACGGGGCGCAGGTGTACGACGCGCGCACCGTCGACGCCTGGATGGACGACTGCTCGGCCGAGCTGGAGGCTCGGCGCCAGCATCCCTCCAGCGGCCCCCGGCACACGCCCGAGCCCTACGCGGGCGACCTCGACGACCCACCGGAGCTGCGCGGCGCCGGCGGCTCCCCCGAGCGGGCCCCCGAGCACTTCGTCAGCACCGTCCCGACCTGGGCCCGCATCGTTGCGCTCCTGGTGATCGTGGGGCTGGTCGGCGCCTACGTGCTGTCCTACTTCTGACTCCCGCGGCGATCGGCCCGTTCACCCTCCACAGGCCGGCTCGGCCACCCCTTCGTCCCCACCCGTCTGGTCAGCGCTGCCGGGCCACGGCCGGGCGCGGTTGGATGAGTCCATGCCGTTCCGCCGCGTCCTTCTCGCCCTCATGGTGATCGCCGCCTGCTGGTCGCTCCCGCCCGTCGCGACCGCCTCCACCGCGGCACCGTCCGACGCCCTCACCCTGAGCTCGCTGCCGGGCGCCAAGCGCACGATCCTCCTCGACGTCGACGGTCACGACGTGCGGGACACGGCCTGGAACGAGGGCCACGGTCTGCCGGCCGGGGTCTACGAGGGCCTCCTGCCGGCCGGCTCCTCGACGGACGCGACCCGGGAGCTCGTGCGTCTCGTGTGGCAGCGGGTGGCGGACGACTTCGCGCCGTTCGCGGTCGACGTCACCACTGCCGACCCAGGGACCGCGGCCCTCGAGCGCACGAGCGCCGACGACCAGGTCTACGGGATGCGCGTGCTCCTCACGACCAGCACGGTGGCGCCGGCGCACCTGTGCGACGGACCCTGTGGCGGCGTCGCGTTCACCGACGCGTTCGACCTCGTCGGCTCGGCCCGACAGTCCCCGACCTGGGTCTTCGTCGACGCCGCCGACCTCGCAGCGGCCGCGACCGACCCGGCTCGTCTGCCCGCCCTCGCCGATACGATCGCGGCCGCCACCTCCCACGAGATCGGCCACACGTTCGGGCTAGGACACGACGGCGACGAGGAGTTCGAGTACCACCCGGGGCACGACTACTGGGCGCCCCTCATGGGCCACGGCGACGGTCGGGGGCTCACGCAGTGGAGCAACGGCGAATATCCCGGCGCGTTCCGTCGCGAGGACGACGTGGCGGTCATCGCGGCGAACGGAGCGCCCCGCCGGGCGGACGACCACGGCGACACGGTGGCGACGGGCACCCCGGTCCGGGCCGGCCAGACGGTGCGCGGGGTGATCGGCTCCCGGACCGATCGCGACGTCCTCGTGGTCGAGACGACCTGCACGGGGACCGTCCGCGCACGGGTCGCGCCGCCGACGGGCGGGAACCTCGACGTCGGTCTCCGCCTGCTCGGCACCGACGGAGCGTCACACGAGGTCGGCGGCACGGGCACCCACGGCACAAGTGCGGTGCTCGGGCTCGACGCCGACCTCGTCAGCACCCTCGTGCCGGCCGGCCGGTGGGGTGTCGAGATCGACGGTGTCGCCGTGGTGACGGGCCTCGACGCCCGGTCCCGTCCGACCTGGTCCGACTACGGCAGCCTCGGGGCGTGGGAGGCGACCGTCGACACGGTCTGCGCCGCGACCGCGCCCGTCGACGCGGGCAACGTCCGGGTCGCTCCTCCGGCGCCGGGCGTGCTGCAGGTGGCGTGGGACGTGACCCCCTCGGCCGGCGCGGTGCCGACGGCGTACGAGGTGCGGCTGTTCGAGGGCGACCACCTGGTCCGGGGCCCGGAGCGCGTCACGGTCGGGGCGGCCTCCGCGACCAGCGAGGCGTCGGCACGCGGCGGTCGGCACCAGCTCGGCGGGCTGCGGATCGCCACCTCCTACCGCGCCGAGGTCCGCTCGTTGCACGGGGCGGTGCCCGGCGCGTGGCGCAGCGCTGTCGGCCGCACGCCTCCGGGCGCCGTCGCACGACTCGCAGCCACGGCCGTCCGCCCCACCTCGTTCACGGTGGTCTGGGACCCGCCGCTGGTCGGCGCGGACGATGTCACGGCGTACGTCGTCACGGTGGACGGCATCTCGCGACGCGTGCCGGCCTCGCCCCGACGGCTCGTCGTGGACGGTCGCCGGGCCGGAGCGACGGTGACGGTGGCGGTGCGGCCCGCATCGGCGGTGGGCAACGGAGCGCCCGCGTCGTTCACGCTCCGGTTGCCGGCCGCGGCGGTGCCGTCGGCGCCGACGGGCCTGAGCGTGCGGGCGGGGGTGCCCGGGCCGCCGGCGAGCGTCCAGGTTCGCTGGGGCGAGGCCGTGGCCAACGGCAGTCCCGTCACCGGCTACTACCTCGTCGCCCGGCCCACCACGGGATCCACGACGACCCGGGTGACGCGCCTCGTCGGCGCCTCCGCGCGCGCCATCGACCTCCCGTTGCCGGCCGGCCGGTGGACCGTCGACGTCCATGCGGTCAACAGGGTGGGCACGGGGCCCGGACGGCGGTCGGCGCCGGTGCTCGCGCAGTGACGGCCTCCGCCACGTGAACGCCGGGCGACGCGGCGCCGTCCAGACCGTGCTCACACCGTTCGACCCGGAACGTGGCCCGCCACGCGTCGTTGGGTGGGTGTGACCCAGGACTCAGCGGCCGACGCCGCGCGCCCCGACGCGTCCGACGCGTCCGACCCGTCCAGCGAGGACCGGCTGCGGCTGCCGGCGGTGCAGCGCCGTACCGTGCTCACCGGCACGGCCGTGGCCGGCGCCGCCGTGCTGGCGGCCGATCCGTTCGCCACCGATGACGCGGGAGCGGCGGCAGCGTCGCCGTACTTCCTGCACGGCGTCGCCTCCGGCGACCCGCTCCCCGACCGCGTCGTCCTCTGGACCCGCGTCACCCCGCAGCGTGACGCCACCCCGGGCTCCGGCCGCGGCGGCAACGTCACCGTGGAGTGGCAGGTCTCCACCGACACGCGCTTCAAGCACATCGCCGCGCGCGGCACCTACCGCACGGGCGCGGCGGCCGACCACACCGTGAAGATCGATGCGACGGGACTGAAGCCCGGCACGAGCTACGTCTACCGGTTCCTGTTCTACGGGTTCCCGAGCCCCGTCGGTCGCACGAGGACGGCTCCCGCCCCCACCGCAGCGCCGGCCCGGCTCCGCTTCGGCGTCGTCTCGTGCGCGAACCTGCAGGCCGGCTACTTCCACGCCTACCGCCACCTCGCACAGCGCAACGACCTCGACGCGATCGTGCACCTGGGTGACTACCTCTACGAGTACGCGCCGGGCGAGTACGGACTCGGGCAGGACAACGTCGACGTCCGCCGCCACGTCCCGGCCCGGGAGATGGTGACGCTCGCGGATTACCGGCAGCGTCACGCGCAGTACAAGCAGGACCCCGACCTGCAGTGGCTGCACTCGAAGTACCCCTTCATCGTCACCTGGGACGACCACGAGTCGACCAACGACGCCTGGCGGGACGGCGCGGAGAACCACCAGAGCGCCACCGAGGGGGACTGGGCCTCGCGGCGGGCGCGGGCGCTCCGTGCGTACGACGAGTGGATGCCCGTCCGCATGAACTCCACCGCCGCGCTCGGCGACGGGACCCGCCTGTTCCGGAGCCTGCGCTTCGGTCGGCTCGCCGAGCTCTCCATGCTCGACCTGCGCACCTACCGCGACGAGCAGGTCACCTACCCCGTCGTCGACGCCCGCGTGAGCGACCCGAACCGCACCATCACGGGCCGCGCGCAGATGGACTGGCTCAAGGCGGCCGTCGCCTCGACGCAGGTGCAGTGGAAGCTCGTCGGCAACCCCGTGATGATCGCGCCCGTCACCTTCCTCCAGCTGCCGACCGCGCTCCTCGACCCCGTCAACGACGTGACGCACCTGCTGCCACGCGACGGGTCGCCGTACAACGTCGACCAGTGGGACGGCTACACCGACGACCGCCGCGAGCTGTTCTCCCACATCCGTGACCGCGGCATCCGCGACACCGTCTTCGTCACCGGGGACATCCACTCGGGCTGGGCCGCGGACCTGCCCTACGACGTGGCGACCTACCCGCTCGGCCGCTCGGCCGGCGTCGAGTTCGTCGCCAGCTCGGTCACCTCCAACAACCTCAAGGACATCCTCGGAGCGCCGCCCCGCACGGCGAGCCTCGCCGTCGAGACCGCGATCAAGGTCGCGAACCGCCACGTGCGCTACCTGGACTTCGACTCGCACGGCTACTCCGTCCTGGACGTGACGAGCGCGCGCGTGCAGATGGACTGGTACGTCACCGGCCCGCGCGAGCAGCGCCTCGCCGGCAGCACCCACGCCGCGTCGTTCCAGACGCTCGCGGGCACCAACACGATCAGCCGGGCCGCCGGGCCCGTGGGAGGGAACTGACATGACGGACTGCGTGCACCGGGACCCGGCGACGCCGTCGCCGTTCCTCGACGGCGACCCCGAGCGGGAGCACCTGCGGCCCGCCTCCCAGCGGCGCACCTTCCTCAAGGTCGCCGGCGCGGGTGGCGCGGCGCTCACGTTCTCGGCCGCACTGGGCGGCGAGCGGGCGGCGGCGTCGACCGTGCGTCCGAAGACGTGGAACCGCGCCTACGTCCTCGTCGTCGACGGCTGCCGGCCCGACGAGATCGGGTCGGGCCTCATGCCGAACCTGCGCGCGCTGCGCGACGGCGGCTACGACTTCCCGCAGGGCCGCTCGCTCCCCATCATGGAGACGATCCCGAACCACGTGATGATGATGACCGGCGTGCGTCCCGACCGGAACGGCGTGCCCGCGAACTCGATCTACGACCGGGCGCTCGGCGAGGAGCGCACGCTCGAGCTGCCGAGCGACCTCAAGGCCACGACGCTCATGACGCTCGCCCGCAAGCACGGGATGACGGCGGGCTCGGTGCTCAGCAAGGAGTACCTCTACGGCATCTTCGGGCGGAACGCGACGTACCGCTGGGAGCCCGGTCCGATCGTCCCCGTCAGCGGCCACGCGCCCGACGCGTTCACGATGAACGCCGCGCTCTCGATCGTCGAGGAGTTCGACCCGCACCTCGTGTTCGTCAACCTCGGCGACGTCGACCGGGTCGGCCACACCGACCTCACCGGCGGGCTGTCGCTGGAGCTGCTGCGGCGTACGGCGCTCATCGCCACCGACCTCCAGGTGAAGCGGTTCGTCGACATGCTGAAGGCGACCGGCCGCTGGGAGAAGTCGATGGTCGTCGTGCTGGCCGACCACTCGATGGACTGGTCGCTGCCCCACAAGGTCGTCTCGCTGACGTCGCCGCTGGGCGCCGACCCGGTGGTCCGGGGCAAGTTCGCGATCGCGCAGAACGGCGGGGCCAACCTCGTCTACTGGACCGGTCCCGCGAGCCAGCGCCAGGCCGGCATCGACCGCATCGTGGCGATCGCGAAGGCCCAGTCGGGGGTGCTCGGCGTCTACGACCGGGCCCGTGTGCCGAGCCTCCGCCTCGGCGCCAACGCGGGCGACGTCGTCGTCTACTGCCGCGCCGGCTGGCGGTTCTCCGACCCGCACGTGCTGGCCAACCCGATCCCGGGCAACCACGGGCACCCCACGACCGAGCCGATCCCCTTCTTCCTCGCGGGCGGGCACCCGGCCATCCCTCGCGGGAAGTCCTCGCCGCTGGCCGCGACGACGGTCGACGTCACCCCGACCGTCGCCCGTTTCCTCGGCCTGCCGTTCCCGACCGGCAAGTGGGCCTGGGACGGCCGGTCGCTGCTGAACTGACGGCTAGTCGCCCGCGGCGGCCGAGAGGCGGGCGAGGGCCTTCACCACGACGTCGGGGTCGGTGGTGCGCCACATCGTCGGCAGGCTCGCCTCGAGGAAGCGACCGTAGCGGGCGGTCGCGAGCCGCGGGTCGAGCATCGCGACGACGCCGCGGTCCTCGACCGTGCGGATCAGGCGCCCGGCGCCCTGGGCCAGCAGGAGCGCCGCGTGGGTGGCGGCGACCTGCATGAACCCGTTGCCGCCCGCCGCGTCGACGGCGCGCTGGCGGGCCGACATCAGCGGATCGTCGGGGCGCGGGAACGGGATCCGGTCGATGATCACCAGCTGACAGGTGTCGCCGGGGACGTCGAGCCCCTGCCAGAGCCCGAGGGTGCCGAACAGGTTCGTGTGGGGGTCGCCGACGAACTGCCGGGTCAGTTCCGAGAGCTGGGCGTCGCCCTGGGCGAGCGTCGTCAGGTGCGGCAGGCGCTCCCGCACCGCCTCGGCCGCGGTCTCCGCCGCGCGCCGCGAGGAGAAGAGCCCGAGGGTGCGCCCCTCGGAGGCGTCGATGAGCCGCACGATCTCGTCGATCTGGGCCGCGCCGAGACCGTCGCGACCGGGCGGCGGGAGCCGGCGCGCGACGTACAGGATCCCCTGCTTGCCGTAGTCGAACGGGGAGCCGACGTCGAGGCCACGCCACGGCAGGACACCGGAGCTGGCGGCCGCGTCGCCGTCGACCTTCGCGGCCGGCGCGGAGTCGGCGGCTGCGGAGGTGGCCCGGTCGGCGCGCTCCGACGGCTTCAGCCCCACCGTCGACGCGACGACGTCGAAGTCGCCGCCGAGCATGAGCGTGGCCGAGGTGAAGACGACGGTCGACTCGGTGAGCAGCCGGTCGCGCATCTGGCCCCAGACCTGCAGCGGCGCCACGCACAGCCGGTCGGGGATGCGGTCGCGGCCCGAGCCGAACGGGCGCGAGAGCCAGACCACGTCGTTGTCGCTGTTCGCCGCGAGGCGCTCGGCGGTCGTGAAGACCTCCTGGACCCCCGCCTTGGCCTGCGACTTGCCCGCGTCGGCCTCGCCCGGCGCCTCCTTGGGCGCCCGCGCGAACGTGGAGACGCACTCGCGCGCCGCGTCGCGCACGAGCTCGAGCGACTCGGCGACCAGGTCGGGCAGCCGGTCGAGCCGACCCGCCTCGGTCTCGCTCATCGCCGCTCGGAGCGACTCGGCCGCGTCGGCGAGGTCGTCGGCGGGGTTGCTGGGCCCGTCGGCCTCCTCGACGTAGCGCCGGGCCCGTCGCGCGGCCCGCTCCACCTCGCTGGCGCTCAGCTCGTCGGTGGCCGCCTGCGTCACGCGCGCGACCAGCTCGTGGGCCTCGTCGACGACGACCGCGTCGTACTCCGGGATCATCGGGATGCCCTCGATCGCGTCGATCGCGAGCAGCGAGTGGTTGGTGACGACCAGCTGGGAGTCGGCGGCCTTCGCCTTGGCGCGCTCGGCGAAGCACTCCTCGCCGTACGCGCACCGCGTCGCCCCCAGGCACTCCCGCGCGCTCACGCTGACCTGCCGCCAGGTGCGGTCGTTGTGCCGCGGCGCGTGGTCCTTGTCGCCGGGGCCGCCCGACTCGGCCTGCTCCTCGGCCCACGAGCGGAGGGCGAGGACCTCGGCTCCCAGCGTGCCCTCGGGCACCTCGACCAGCACCCCCTGGTCGTCGGGCACGCCCTCCCGGATGCGGTGCAGGCAGGCGTAGTTCGACCGCCCCTTCAGCACCGCGTACGACGTGTCGACGCCCCGCTCACCCTTCACCGCCTTCACGAGCCGCGGCAGGTCGCGCTCGACCAGCTGGTGCTGCAGCGCGAGGGTCGCGGTCGCGATGACGACGCGCTCGCGGTGCAGCATCGAGGGCACGAGGTAGGCCAACGACTTGCCCGTGCCCGTGCCGGCCTGCACCAGCAGGTGCTCCTCCGAGGCCAGCGCCTCGGCGACCGCGTCGGCCATCTGCAGCTGCCCGGTGCGCTCGGCGCCGCCGAGCGCCGCCACCGCGGTCCCGAGCACCTCCCGCACCCGCGACGGCGCGCCGGCGGAGGGCTCGGAGGAGGGGGTGGACACCTGCGCAACCCTAGCCGCGACGCCGCCCGTACGACGCGGCGCATCCACAGCCGTACCGATGCCCGGTCGGACGGGCGGACGGGGCCGTCAGGTGCGGGTGCCGGACCGCCGGGCGAGCTCCCGGGCCACGACGCGGGGCTCGTCGGCCCAGAGGCCGATCTCGACGACCTCCACGTCGCCGACGGCCCGGAGGCCCGGGTGCGGGAACGTCAGCGGGCGCTGCATGCGGACCTGCACGTTGGTGCCGCCCGAGACCGCCACGCCGAGCCACGTACCCGTGTCGTCGCTCGACGGGCCGGTCCCCACGATCCGCGCGGACGACTCCAGCGACCGCTCAGCGGTGGAGACCGAGGCGATGGCGTCGTACGGCACCACCAGCTCGAGAACCGGACCCGAGCGCACGTGCAGCCGCTCCGCCGCCAGCAGGTGGGGATGCGTGCGGACGCCCGCCAACAGGCCGATCATCCACACCAGTCCCCACACGCCCAGGACGAACACCGGCCACTGCACCCACGGCCAGGGGTGCAGCAGCACGTGCACGACGACGACCTCGACGGCCGAGCCGATGACGAAGAGCCACATCATGGGGCCGCTGATCTGGGAGTATCCGACGCCCTCGGCGCCGTCGGGGACGTCCGGTCGGCGGCGGACCCAGCGCAGGATGCTGCGGTAGCCCGCGCCCTCCATCGCCGTCAGGCGCCGCAGCACCGTGCCCCAGGGGGCGACCTGCTCCTGCGTCATCGGGCCGCTCCGTCCGTGCGCGCCGCGGCGGCGTCGGTGGCGAGCCGGTCGAGCTCGTCGGCCAGCACCGCCAGGTCGTCGGCCAGCGCCGTGACGCGGTCGTCGGGCAGCACGCGCGCCAGCTGTCCGGCGAGCTCGCGCCGCCCCGCCACCAGCCCTGTGGCGATCTCGTCGCCCCGGTCCGTCAGCGTCACGATCGCCGCGCGCCGGTCCGTCGGGTGCGGCTCGCGCGTCACGAACCCGTCGCGCTCCAGAGCGTCGACGAGGCCCGTGACGTTGCGCGGCGTGACCTCGAGCGCCCGGGCCAGCGCCTGCTGCGGCTGCGGACCGCCCGCGACCAGCTCCCAGAGCACGTGCGCCCGGGCAGGTGTCAGCCCGATCGCGGCGAGGCCCGTGGCCATGTCGCGCTCCATCGTCACCGTCAGCCGGAGCAGGCCGTCCAGCAATCGTGTCGCGTCGTCCGTCATGCAGCCCATCGTGCCATTCGTGAACGTACTTCACAATGTGGTGCGTTCATAGACGGTCGGTTCCCCGGTCGACCGGGGAACCGACCG
>DASWYU010000081.1:0-12509 GCA_036404795.1 Nocardioides sp.
CTCGGCCACCCGGGCGGTCGCGCCGGCGGCGACCAGCGCCTCCCGCGCGGCCTCGGCGCTCGCGGCGGACAAGCCGGCGGCGAGCACGACCTCCTCGGCGCCGGCCGCGGCGTCGACGGCGTGCTTGGCACGCACGAGGTCCCAGCCGGTGATGCGCCGCACCTGACGGATCACCCCCACCGGCCCGACCCCCACGTCCTCGAGCACCACGGCGTGGGTGCCGAGCTCGGTGAACTCCGCGTCGGGCCACTGCTGCATGACGCGTCGCCACCATCCCCGCACTCCCCCCGGCTCGTCGCGGGGGTCGGGCTGGGCGGGGAACGGCGTCGACATGCCCCCCATCGTGGCGCGCGCACGGGCGGTACCCCAGGCCGTACGGCGTCACCCCGGTCACGCCGCCCTCCCACGCCGCTCGCCCACCTCGTGCGTGCCACCATGGGTGGCACCCGTCGGATCCGGCCCCGGAGGCCCCCGTGCCGCACCCCCTGCGTCTGCTGCTCCTGTCGGCGCTCGCCGTCGTGCTCGCGGGAGCGTGCGCCGACGCGGAGCAGGGCGCCAGCTCCCCGGCGTCGACCTCGGCCGCGACGCCGACGTCGCCACCTGCCTCCCCCACCACCCCGCCGAGCCCGGAACCGACGGCTCCGGAGACCCCGTCCGGTCCGCAGGCCAGCGACGGCACCCCGCAGGACGCGCTGCTGACGATCCCCGCGCTGGGGATCGACCGGTTGGCGGTGGAGGCCTACGAGGGGTGGACCGACGACGCGCCCGGCACCGCGATCCAGGACGGCGGGATCGCGGCGAGCCCGTACGGCGCGCGCGGTGGGACCGGTCCGGGCGGGATCGGCAACTACCAGGTCACGGCGCACCGGCTGTCGTCGACGCGGGCGTTCGAGTTCCTGGGCGACCTCGAGGTCGGCGACGAGGTGCGTGTCGAGGCCGGCGGGGTCGCCTACACCTACGCGCTCACGACGACCCGGCAGACGTCGTTCCGGTCGGAGTCCTCCCTCGCGGAGCAACGGGCGGCGGTGCCGGGGCAGCCGGGCGTGACCCCGACGCAGGCGATGATCACGCTGTCGACCTGCCGCACGACCGAGGACCACGCCGAGGGCAACTACTGGTCCGACGAGTTCGACAACCCCGAGCACCGCATCGACAAGATCGGCGTGCTGGTGCGCGCGGAGGCGCTGCCCTGACCTCGTGGGCCGGGTGGCGGATCGGGCGGCGGGTCAGGCGGTGGATCAGGCCGTCGCCTGGTCGAGGAACGTGACGATGCTGTCGATCGAGGCGTCGAACTGCGGCCCGAAGGCGTGGCCCTCGCCCTCGTACCAGTCGAGGCGCACCTCCTTGCCCGCCGCGCGGAGCAACCGGTGGGTCTCCTCCGCCCAGGCGGGCGGGCAGGTGTCGTCGGCCGTGCCGTGCACGATGAGGACGGGCTCGGTGACGCGGTCGACGTGGGGCCCCGAGGACGCGGCCGCGTAGAACTCCGGGTTCTCCTCGGGCGTGCCGACCCGCGCGACGACGTCGTCCCAGAACCCGCCCCCGCCGCCGAACTGGCGCAGGTTCTCGGCCGTGTCGCTCGCGACCGACGCGTAGAGGACCGCCGCGTCGGCGTGGCCGGGCGCCATCTCGAGCGCCTCGAGCACGGCGCCGCCGCCCATCGACCGCCCGAACAGCGACACCCGCTCGTCGTCGACCGGCACCGCCTCGGTGGCCCGGAGCGCCGTGACGGCGTTGACCACGTCCACCGCGTAGCCGAACCGTTGCGTCTCCTCGCCGCCCGGGTCCGGGTCGGAGCCGGCGTGGTCGCGGTAGTCGACGTGGAACGCGACGTACCCCGCCTCCGCGAGCCGTCCCCGCTCGCGCGTCATCCCCTGCCCCGAGACGTAGACCGCCGGGTCGATGTAGCCGTGGGCCAGCACCACCGCCGGGAACGGGCCCTCGCCGGCGGGGACGTTGAGCACGCCCGTGATGAGCAGGCCCTCGCTGCGGTAGCTGGCGTCGTAGGAAGTGAACGATCCCGTGCTCTCCCGCACCGCGCCCAGCTGCAGGTCGCCGCCGGTGAACGTCGCGTCGAACCAGCGGGCGAGCTCGGGCGGCCCGTCGACGGGCGGCGGGGCGGGGGTCGGTTCGATCGTCGGCTCAGGAGTCGGATCCGTCGTCGGCTGGGGAGCCGGCGCCGACGTCGTGGCGCCGGAACCGCTGCCGTCGTCGGTCCCGGCGTCGTCGGCACCGGGATCGGCCGACGAGCAGGCCGAGGCCAGCAGCAGGAGCACCCCGGTCGCGGCCGCCCGGCCCACGCGCGTCATGGCCCCAGCATGACAGCGGTCCCCCACGGGGGCGGGTGCATGATGGACGACATGGTCCTGCCCGTGCTCGACACCGCGCGCCACCGGCTCGGCGAGGCGCTGTTCGCCCGCGTCGCCGGCCCGGACGGTCCGCGCCTGCGCGCGCGGATCCACGGCACGCCGGGGCCGCGGCGCTTCGGACTCGACGACCCGATCGCGCGCGTCCACGGCGACGCGTCGATGTTCGTCGGCGGCATCCGCGCGCTGATGCTGCAGGCGCTCCACCCGGCGGCGATGGCCGGCGTCGCGGAGCACTCCGACTACCGGCGGGACATGTGGGGTCGTCTCAACCGCACCGCCACCTTCATCGCCGCCACGACGTTCGCGACCGACGCGCACGCCGACGCCGCGATCACCGCCGTGCGGCGGATCCACGAGCGGGTCGTCGGCACGTTGCCCGACGGCACGCCGTACGCCGCGTCCGATCCCCACCTGCTCCGCTGGGTGCACGTCGCGGAGATCGACAGCTTCCTGACCGCCCACGGCGCGTACGGCGCCCGCCCGCTCACCCCCGCGGAGGCCGACACCTACGTCGCGCAGACCGCGCACGTCGCGGAGGCCCTCGGCGCCCGGGACGTGCCGCGGACCACCGACGAGCTCGACGCCGTGCTCGCGTCGTACCGTCCGGAGCTCCGGGGCACGCCGGAGGCCCGCGAGGCGATCCGCTACCTGCTGCTCCGGCCGCCGCTGCCGCTGCTGGCGCGGGCGCCGTACGGCACGCTCACCGCCGCCGCGGTCGGCCTCATGCCCGCCTGGACCCGTCTGCCGCTGCGCCTGCCGTGGCTGCCCGGCGTGGAGGGCACCGTCGTGCGGGGCCTGGGCAGGCTGTCGACGGCGACGATCCGCTGGGCGATGTCGGTCGACCGCGCCGAGGCCGACCGGCTGCGCGCGGGGGCGATCTCTGCCTGACGTTCGGCGGATCTTGAGGCCACGTGGGGAAATCGGGCCTAGATTGGGTACGTCGCGGATCTGGCCGCGCCCACCCTCCCGGAGCCTCCCATGCACCCCACCGCCCCCGTACGCCGCGGACGGCACCTCGCCGCCGCCCTCGTGGCGCTCCTGCTCGTGCTCACCGGAGCGGCCGTCGCCGTGACCGGTGCGGGCACCACGCCCCGCGCCGACGCGGCCGCCTCCTCCGCCGCCGCGAAGGGCCGCCTCGTCGGCGCGATCCGGGTCGGCGGCTCGCTCTACGGCGGCAGCGTCAAGGTGACGGTCTTCGACATGAACTGGAAGGTGCTCGGCGCCACGACGGTTCGCTCGACGTACCAGCTCTCCGTCGCGCCCGGCAGCTACCGGATCCAGGTCACCGACACGCGTCCGATCTACGACACCAACCGGTTCGCGCCGACCGACCTGACCGCGACGGTGCGGTCCGCGCAGACCATCCAGCGCGACGCCTCGATGCGCCGCGGGGCGAGCATCACGGGCACGGTCCGCACCAACGGCGCGATCGGCTCCGGCGCGCGCGTGGTCGCGGCGAACCCCTACGGCCAGTCGTTCGAGACGATCGCGAACCGTCAGGGCCAGTTCGCGATCGGCGGCCTGCCGACGGCGAACTACTCGATCTTCACCTACGACGCCCGGGGCCAGTGGGCCGACAGCAGCACCTTCCTGCGCAACCGGAAGGTCGGCACCAACACGAACGTCGGCATCAACCTGAAGCGCCGGGCCGGCTCGCTCGTGGTCAACATCGTCGGCGGCGGCCAGCAGATCCCCGGCAACGGTTACGTCACGGCGCGCAACAAGGCCACCGGGCAGTGGTACGTCGCACGCGCCAGCAACGGCAACGTCTCCTTCTCCGGCGTCATGCCCGGTCCCTACGAGCTGGTCGTCCCCGACATGGGCAACTTCCTCGGCCGGACGGGCAACCTCCCCGGCGGCCGCCACGTGCCCGCCGGCAACGTCCTCTTCAGCGCCTTCGAGCTGGTCCAGCGCGGCGGCAGCGTCGCGGGCTACGTCGTCGACACGCGGGTGCAGGACCGCTTCCTGCCGGGCGTGCAGGTGCAGCTCTACAACAAGTACGGCACCCTCGTCGGCTCCACCTGGTCCACCCCCACCGGCCGGTTCCTCATCCAGGGCCCGCTGCGCACCGACACGGGCTACAAGATCGTGCTCAGCCGGCCCAACGGCGGCTGGATCACGTTCGGCCCCGGCGGCAACGACACCTGCCAGTACGGCACGTTCACCTCGAGCGCGTTCAGCATCAACGTCGGCCAGACCCGCACCGTCGGCAACCTGCCGCTGACCGCCATCGGCCACCCGCAGAACCCGCAGTGCATCCCGCAGACGACGTCGCCCACGGCCTCGCCGACGACGTCGCCGACCACCTCGCCGACCGCCTCGCCGACGACGTCCCCGACCACGCCGGCCACGTCGCCGACGGCGACCGCGACGTCGACCAGCACCCCCTGATCCGTGCCGAGCGGTCGGTTCCCCGGTCAACCGGGGAACCGACCGCTTTGACCATCAATATTGATGGTCAAAGCGGTGTGTTCCCCGGTCGACCGGGGAAAGTGCCACCCCCTCTGTGGACAGCGACCGGGCCGCGCCGTGACCGGCGCGCAAGAATGGCGGCATGTCCGACCCCGCGTTGATCGCCGCCCGCGCGACCGTCCTGTCCGACCTCGACGCCCGGGGCTGCGCGGACGCCGAGGGCGTGTCGCTCCTCGAGCAGGCGCTCTCCGAGCGACGGTGGTGGGTCGAGCAGTGGCCGGCGGGGGTGGGGTACGTCGCGGGCCTGGTCGCCACGGACGTGCAGGACGCGCTCTTCGACCGGGGCCACCGGTGGCCGCTCTGCTCGACCTGCGCGTCGCTGGAGGAGCACGCGCTGCGGGTCGACCCGGAGCTCGGGGGACCCGACCCGGTCTGGGTGTGCGAGACCTCCGGGCAGGCGATCGCGCGGCTGGGTGAGCTCACGTCCGGATGACGGTGACGCGGGTCACCCTCCCTCCATTGAGCAGATGTGATTAAGGTAAGCCTTCCCTATGCTCCTCCGCCCGATCGGCGGCTTGTGTGCCGACTCGGCGGCCCCTGGAAGGACTCCCCTCATGACCGATCTCGCGACCCCGGGGACCTCTGCGTCCCGCGACTCCGCGACCCCCACCACGCGACCTGCCCCCCGCCCCCGCGGGGCCGTGGTCGCGTCGACCGCGCTGCGCCTCGGCGTCGGCTGGCTCCTGCTGTGGTCCGGCCTCGACAAGATGTTCGGGCTCGGCTTCTCCACCCCGTCGGACCAGTCCGTGCTCGAGGGCGTCTCCCCCACCCGCGGGTTCCTCGAGTTCGGCATCGCGCCCGACGCGCCGGCCCACGGGATCCTGACGCCGCTCGCCGGCAACCCCGTGGTCGACGTACTGTTCCTGCTCTCGACGCTCGGCGCGGGTGCCGCGCTCGTGCTCGGCGTCGCGATCCGACCGGCCGCCGTCGGCGGCGCGGTGCTCATGGCCCTGCTCTGGTTCGCGGCACTGCCGCTCGAGTACAACCTCTTCCTCGACGAGCACCTCTTCTACGCCGTCGCCCTCCTCGCGGTCGCCGCGCTCGACGACGGCCGCATCGGGCTCGGGACCTGGTGGCGGGGCACCGGCATGGTGCGCCGCGCCCCCTGGCTCGGCTGTGCAGATCGCGATGACGCCCGGGCAGCTGTGCTGCCCGGGCGTCGTCGCGTCAGCGGTGGTCGACGTCGCGCCCGGAGGCCACGTCGCTGCAGTCCACGAGGCGTACGTCGCGCCCCGCCAGGTAGCTCCGCGCCCCCTGGTCGCCGACCGCCGCCCCCCGGACGCCCGCCAGGTGCTCGGCCCCCAGCAGCACGGGGTGGCCGGGCTCGGGGGCGTCGGGCGCGCCGTACGCCGCCCGCGCCAGCGTCGCGGGACCCGACCAGGCGCCGAGCACGCGTCGTACGACCTCGGACCCCACGTCGGGGAGGTCGACCAGGTGCACCAGCACGCCGGGGCACCCCGGCGCCAGGGCGTCGAGCCCCGCGCGGAGCGAGGCACCCATGCCGTCGGCCCAGTCGTCGGCCACGACGACCGCGACGTCGCGGGGCACCAGCGGTCGCACCGCCGCGGCCTCCGCGCCGAGCACCACGGCCAGCCGGGCACACCCACCCTCGCGAAGCGCCTCGAGGGAGCGGGCCAACCAGTCGTCGACGAGGGCCTTCGGACGCCCCATGCGACGACCGGCTCCGGCGGCGAGCAGGAGCCCGTCCAGCCGGGGGGACAGCGGGTCAGGCTGGATCAATCGTCGCTGAGCTGGACGTAGAGCGTGAACCGGTCGGCACGGTAGACCGAGCGCGAGACCTCGACGACCCGGTCGTCGGCGACGGCGCGGCGGGCCACCCGGAGCACCGGGGTGCCCATCGGGATGTCCAGGGACTGCGCCTCCTCGCTGGTCGGGAGGTCGGCCGTGACCGAGTCCTCCGCCCAGGTGGGCCGCAGCCCGCGCATGGTGAGCGCCTGGTAGAGGCTCGTCGGCATGCCGCTCTGCAGGAAGCCGGGGAGCAGCACCTCGTTGAGGTAGGCGTCCTCGATGCACATGGGCTGGCCGTCGGCGCGACGGAGCCGCTTCCAGTGGATAACGGCGTCACCCTCGGTGAGCTCGAGCGCGCGCGCCACGCCGGGGCCGGCCTGCTCGCGGCGGGCGAGGATCGTCTGCGACTCCGAGTGGAGACCGCGGCGCTGCATCTCCGCCGTGTAGCTGAGCAGGCGCCCGACCTCGTTGCGCGGCTTGGCGACGAACGTGCCGCGTCCGGGGATGCGCTCGAGCAGCCCCTCCGCGACGAGCGTGTCCATCGCCTGGCGGACGGTCATGCGCGCGACGCCGAAGCGCTGCACGAGCTCGCGCTCGGACGGCGCGGGCGTGCCCGGGTCGGCCTCCCCGACGAGCTGTCGGACGTACTCCCGGACCTGCACGTGCTTCAGCGGCTCACGAACGATCGCGACGGCGTTCTCCACGAGCGTCACCGTAGGGACTCGCCGCGCCGTTGTCTCGCGAATCGCGAAGACTTTCCTTTACCAGATTCCTCCGGCGTCGGCCATCGCCGCCCGAACCGGACCAGACCGGTCCACAACGTGCTCCGCCTCACTCCGCGCTCACCGCCCCGAGGACGTCGAGCCGGGCCGCCCGACGCGCCGGCAGCGCCGCCGCGAGCACCCCGACGACCAGCGACGCGACGGCGAACGCGGCCAGCTGACCGGTCGGCACGCTGATCACCTCGAGCCCCTCGTCGCGCAGCGCGCGCATCAGTGCCACCCCGAACACCAGCCCCAGCACGAGGCCGAGCACCGCACCGAGCGCCGCGATCACGACGGACTCGAGCGTGATCATCCAGCGCAGCTGCCCGCGTCCCAGACCCACGGCGCGCAGCAGCCCGACCTCCCGGGTGCGCTCGACCACCGAGAGCGCCAGCGTGTTGACGATGCCGAGCACCGCGATGACGAGCGCGAGGCCGAGGAGCGCGAAGATCACGAGGATCAGCTGGTCGATCGGCTCGCGCTGCTCCGCGGCGTACTCCGCCTGGTCCTTCACCGTCACCAGCGGGTTGTCGGCGACGACCTCCTCGAGGCGCTCCTGCAGCCCGTCGAGCCCGCCCAGCGAGTCCGCCGCCGCCTCGATGACGAGGGTGTTGTCGACGTCGCGGTAGCCCGCCTCGAGCAGCGTCGCCGTCGTCGTGGTGATCGGGAAGCCGAGCACCGGGTCGGGTTCGATCACCGCCGCGACCCGATAGCTGCGCTCCCCCGCCACCGTGCCCAGGACGACGTCGTCGCCCACCGCGAGGCCCTCGTCGGCGGCGTAGTCCTCGTCGATCACCACCGTCCCGTCCGCGAGGTCGGCGAGGTCGGCGAGGTCGGCGAGGTCGGCATCGACGACGCGCACGCCCAGCTCCTCGAAGGTCGCCGGATCCGTGCCGCCGAGCCCCTGCGGACGCCCGTCGATCTCGACGATCCCGTAGCGCAGCGCGACGAGCGTGCCGACCCCCTCCACCTCGGCCATGCCGGCGCCGATCGCCGTCGAGAACCCCTGCCCGACCTGGTTGCTCACGACGAAGTCGCCCGGGAAGGTCTGCTCGATCGTGCGGTCGACCGACGCCTTCGCGGAGTCGCCGAGGATCGCCATCGTGGTGGCGAGCGTGAGGCCGATCATGAGCGCGGACGCGGTGGCCGTCGTGCGCCGGGGGTTGCGCAGCGCGTTGAGGCCGGCGAGGTTGCCGACGGTGCCGAAGAGACGCCGGTACGTCGCGTGCGCCGCCAGCAGCACCGGCCGGCCCAGCACCGGGCTGGCCGCGGCGACACCGAGCAGCACGGCCAGCACGCCGCCGCCCACCCACCAGCCCGCGCGCGGCACGTCGCCGACGAGCCCGGCGACCATCGCGACGGCTCCCGCCACCACCAGCGCGACGCCGAGCACCATCCGCCGACGGATGGTGGTCTCGGGGAGGGCGACGTCGTCGCGCAGCGCCTGGACGGGAGCGATCCGGGTCGTGCGTCGTGCCGGACCCCAGGCGGCGACCATCGTGACGACGATGCCGACGGCGAACGCGGCCACCACCGTGCGCGGTTCGAGCACGAGCGGCTGCCCCTCGAGGTCCAGCCCCACCTGGCCGAAGATCGCCCGGATGCCGACAGCGAGGAGCACCCCGAGACCCAGCCCGAGGACGGAGCCGAGCAGACCGACGACGAACGCCTCGAGCTGCACCGAGCGCACGACCTGGCGGCGCGAGGCGCCGAGCGCCCGCAGCAGGGCGAGCTCGCGGCTGCGCTGCGCGACGAGCATCGAGAACGTGTTGACGATGAGGAAGCCGCCGACGACCAGCGCGATGCCGGCGAAGATGAGCAGGAACGTGGTGAGGAACGAGATCGCCTCGAGCAGCAGCGACGCGGACTCGTCGGCGGCCTGCTCCCCCGTCACCGCCTCGACACCGTCGGGCAGCAACGGCGCCACCGCGTCGCGCAGCTCCTCCTGGGACACGCCGTCGGCGGCCCGCACCCAGACGTCGGTGTAGGAGTCCTCACCACCGAGGAAGACCTGCTGGGCGGTCGCCATGTCGACGACCGTGAGGGTGGCGCCGTTGAGCGAGGCCCGGTCGCCGAACCCGACGACTCCGACCATCGTCGGCGTCAGCTCGCCGTCGGCCACCGCGCTGACCAGCCGCACGGTGTCGCCGACCGCATAGCCCGCCCGTTCCGCCGTCGCCGCGTCGAGCGCCACCTCACCCAGGCCCGACGGCTCCCGTCCCTCGAGGATCCGCAGGCCGGGCGCGCCACCCGCCGCCGGGGCGTCGTTGAAGCCCAGTCCCAGGCCGGGCGCCCCCTGCCCGCCGACGACCTTGCCGTCGGCCCCGACGACGAAGACACCCGGCGACGTGACGTTGCCGTCGACCCGAGCCGCCTCCGGCACCTGCTCCAGCTCGGCGACCAGCGCCGCCGGCACCGTCCGCGCCGAACCGTCGACCGCCCCGAACGACGTGCCGACCTCGGGCCGCACCACGACGTCGCCGACCGTCGAGGAGAACAGCGAGGTGAACGACCGCTCGAGCGTGTCGGAGAACATCAGCGAGCCGCACACGAACGCGACCCCGAGCACGATCGCGAACGTGCTCATCACCAGGCGCAACTTGCGCCCGAGCAGGCTCTTCCAGGCCGCGCGCAGCATCAGCCCGCCCCGCCCGCCCCATCCACGCCGCCCGCCCCGGGGTCGACCGCGGTCACACGCGTCAGCACCGCGAGCACCTGCTCGCGGTCGGGCGCCCGCAGCTCGTCGACCACGCGACCGTCGGCGAGGAAGACGACGCGGTCGGTGAAGGCCGCCGCCACCGGGTCGTGCGTCACCATCACGACCGTCTGACCGATCTCGTCGGCGCTCCGCCGCAGCAGGGCGAGCACCTCGGCGCCCGACTGCGAGTCGAGGTTGCCGGTCGGCTCGTCGGCGAACACGATGTCGGGGCGGCTGACGAGCGCCCGCGCTACGGCGACGCGTTGCTGCTGCCCGCCGGAGAGCTCGTGCGGGCGGTGCTTGAGGCGGGGCGCGAGCCCGACGGTCTCGATGACCGACTCGAAGACCCCCGGCTCCGGCTTCCGCCCGGCGATCGAGAGGGGGAGCCGGATGTTCTCCTCCGCCGTCAGCGTCGGCACGAGGTTGAACGACTGGAAGACGAACCCGATCCGGTCGCGCCGCAGCCGGGTCAGCTCCTTGTCCCCGAGCCGCGCCAGCTCGGTCTCCCCGATCCGCACGGAGCCGCTGTCGGGGGTGTCGAGCCCGGCGCAGCAGTGCATGAGCGTCGACTTGCCCGAGCCGCTCGGGCCCATGACCGCCGTGAACTCACCCTGGCCGAGGTCGAGGCTGACGCCGTCGAGGGCCCGGACGCGGGCCTGCCCCACGCCGTACGTCTTCACCAGGTCGCGCACACTGGCGGCCGCCGGCACCGTGGGGGCGGCATGGCGGGGAGGCTCGTCGGTCATGCCCCGACTCTGGCACCGCCCACCGACAGGCCGCCACCGGGAATGTCCCCGATCCCCACCCTGGGGACGACCCCTGGCGATCGAACACCCGTTCGACTACCCTCGCGGTCGTGGACTTCCAGGGCACGCTCTTCGCGACCGAGGCACCGTCGGCGACCGACGACGGGCTCCCCGCGCTCGCGCCGGGCATCGAGCGACGCGACCTCTCCCACGGCGCCTGGATCGACGTACGGCGCGACTGGCTCGGCCCGCTCGCGGACGCGGTGCTGGATGCCCTCGTCCACGAGGTCCCGTGGCGGGAGGAACGCCGGCAGATGTACGAGCGGGTGGTCGCCGTGCCCCGCCTGCTGCACACGTACGGCGAGGGCGACCCCCTCCCGCACGTCGCCCTCGACGCGGCGCGGGACGCCCTGTCGGCGCACTACGCCGACGAGCTCGGCGAGCCGTTCACGACGGCCGGGTGCTGCTTCTACCGTGACGGGGCGGACTCGGTCGCCTGGCACGGCGACACGATCGGTCGCGGCTCGACGCACGACACGATGGTCGCGATCGTCTCGGTCGGCGACCCGCGCCGGCTCGCGCTCCGACCGCGCGGCGGCGGTGCGTCGACGGGGGTGATCATGGGCCACGGCGACCTCGTCGTCATGGGCGGCTCCTGCCAGCGCACCTGGGAGCACGCCGTGCCGAAGGTCGCCCACGCCGGGCCGCGACTCTCGGTGCAGTTCCGGCCCGCCGGGGTGTTCTGAGCTCGGTCGGCGCGGAAATGGTCCGCCACGCGCCAGCCGTGGTCCCTATCATCCTCGGCGTGCAGGAGCCCCAGAAGGACCAGACAGCGCGCCTCGACGAGGACGACGCGCGGATCGGCACGTTCGTCGACCACAGCGCGTTCGCCGACTCCGGGGTGTTCTACCCGGAGGACGAGACCCCCGACGGGCACGACCCGCAGCACGACGTGGTGGTGCAGACGACGCCGGTGCAGTTCGACCGCGGCAACCGGGACGACGCGGAGCGGGTGCGCTGGGAGCTGATGGTGCGGCTCGGCGGCGCGGTCGACGACCACTGCCTCGGCGTGCTGCGGGCCGACGGGTCCCTGACCGTCGACGACGTGGCCGCCGACGACCTCGCCGGATGGGTGGCCGAGGCCGCGCTCGAGGTGCGGCTCGCGACCCGCACGGCGTGCTCCATCGACGTGCTGGCCGACGGCGAGCTCGGCCTCCTGCTCGGTCCCCGCGACCCGCACGACCGCGACGACCTCGAGCTCGGGTGGACGAGTCCGCGCCTCTTCGAGATGCGCCGCGACGGGGCGATCGCCGACGGGTTCTGGGTGGTCGTGGCCGAGAGCCAGACCGTCAGCCTCACCTCGCGGCTCGCCCTGTTCTACAGCGCGCACACGCTCGGCGCGGAGGAGTACCTCGGCGCCCGCTGCGAGCTGGCCTACGCGCCGCGCCTGCGCTTCCAGCCCGGCGCCGTGCGGCTCGCCCGGGTGCGGTTCGCGGACGCCGATGCCTGGCGCGGCGCCGTACGGGACGCGGCGGCCTCCACCCGCCGCGCCATGCTGGGGGCGTGAGCACCCCCGACGCCGCACGTCTCGAGCGCGCCGTGCTCGACCTCCTCGCCCGGCGCTTCGACGGCGCGACGATCTGCCCCTCCGAGGTGGCGCGCGCCGTCTCCGCCGACGAACCCGCGTGGCGGGACCTCATGTACCCCGTCCGCG
>DASWYU010000082.1:0-6592 GCA_036404795.1 Nocardioides sp.
GGCACCCGCCGCGACCGCGGCGTCGGTCGCCCGCGCGACGTCGACGGGCCGGTCGAGCTGCACGACGCCGACCGCCCCGCACGTCCGCACGTCCCGCACCCCCGGCAGGTCGCGGAGCGGGGCGAGCCCGGTGACGAGCCCGCGCTCGATGCGCGCGACGTCCGCGGCCCAGGCGCCGTCCGCGAGCAGGTCGAGGCTGGCCAGGGCGACCGCGGACGACAGCGGGTTGCCCATGAACGTCGGTCCGTGCAGCAGCCCGCCGCCCTCGCCGCGGCTGACGGTGCGCGCGACCTCGGCGGTGCACAGCACGGCGGAGGCGGTGACGTAGCCGCCCGTCAGCGCCTTCCCGACGCACAGCACGTCGGGACGCACGCCGGCGGCGTCGCACGCGAAGAGGGTGCCGGTGCGGCCGAAGCCGGTGGCGATCTCGTCGAGCACCAGCAGCAGGCCGTGCTCGTCGGCGATCTCGCGCAGCGCGACGAGGCAGGCGTCCGGGTAGGCGTGCATCCCGCCGGCGCCCTGCAGCAGCGGCTCGGCGACGATCGCGGCCAGCTCGTCGGTGTGGTCCCGCACGAGCGCCCGCACCTCGTCGACCCAGGTGGTGACGGCGGCCGGCGCGGCCCCGCGGGCAGGGGGACGGGGCGCGAACACCTGCGGGGCGAGCCGGCCGGGGAAGAGGGCGTGCATGCCGCCGACGGGGTCGCAGACGCTCATCGCGCCGGTGGTGTCGCCGTGGTAGCCGCCCCGGAGGGCGAGCATGCGCGTACGGCGCGGCCGACCCGCGCCGCGCTGGTGCTGCACCGCCAGCTTGAGGGCGACCTCGACGGCGACCGAGCCCGAGTCGGCGAGGAAGACGTGCTCGAGGCCGGCGGGCGTGATCGCGACGAGCCGCTCGGCGAGCGCCACGGCCGGCGCGTGGGTGAGGCCGCCGAACATCACGTGGGCCATCGCCCCCAGCTGCTCGCGCACGGCGGCGTCGAGCGCGGGGTGGGCGTAGCCGTGGATCGCGGCCCACCACGACGCCATGCCGTCGACCACCTCGCGCGGCTCGCCGGGACGGTCGGGATCGGCGGCGAGCACCAGGCGTGCGCCGTACGCGCGCTCGACGAGGCGGACCGGCCCCGGCTCGGTGGCGGAGGAGTAGGGGTGCCAGACGTGCGCGCGGTCTGCGGCGAGCAGGTCGCGCGTGCTGGGGGTGGCGGGGGAGGCGGTGGTCGACATCGGTCGGGACCCTAGCCGTCCGGAGCCCGAACCTGAACAGTGTTCAGAAAGTTTCTTGAACGGTGTTCAGGTTCGGTGCGATCCGGGCTACGCTCCCGCGGCGTGAGCGACCTCCGAAGCCTCCCCCACCCGACCGTCCGCCCGGCCCCCGTCGCGCCGCTCGACGACGACGCGACGACCGCGCTGCTGGACCGCGCGCGCCGTACGGTCCTCGACAGCGGACGGGGACTCGACGTCCCCGACCTCGTCGCGGTGCTCCGCGTGCCCGACGACCGGGTGCCCGCGCTGCTCGACCTGGCCCACGCCGTGCGGATGGCGCACTGCGGGCCCGAGGTGGAGGTCGAGGGGATCATCAGCCTCAAGACCGGCGGCTGCCCCGAGGACTGCCACTTCTGCAGCCAGTCGGGCCAGTTCACCTCGCCGGTGCGCGCCGTCTGGCTCGACGTGCGGCAGCTCGTGGCCGCCGCGAAGGAGACCGCGGCGACCGGTGCGACCGAGTTCTGCATCGTCGCGGCCGTGCGCGGCCCCGACGACCGCCTCATGGCCCAGGTGCGGGAGGGCGTCGCGGCCATCCGCGCGGAGGTCGACATCAACGTGGCCTGCTCCCTCGGCATGCTGACGCAGGCGCAGGTCGACGAGCTCGCGGGGATGGGCGTGCACCGCTACAACCACAACCTCGAGGCGGCGCGGTCCTACTTCGACAAGGTCGTCACCACCCACTCGTGGGAGGAGCGGTGGGAGACCTGCACGATGGTGCGCGACGCGGGGATGGAGCTGTGCTGCGGCGGCCTCGTCGGCATGGGCGAGTCGCTGGAGCAGCGCGCCGAGCTGGCCGCGGAACTCGCCGCCCTCGACCCCCACGAGGTGCCGCTCAACTTCCTCAACCCGCGGCCCGGCACGCCGTTCGGCGATCTCCCCCTCATGGGTCCGCAGGACGCGCTGCGCACCATCGCCGCGTTCCGGCTGGCGATGCCGCGGACGATCCTCCGGTACGCCGGGGGCCGCGAGCTCACCCTCGGCGACCTCGGCACCCGGGAGGGACTCCTCGGCGGGATCAACGCCGTCATCGTCGGCAACTACCTGACGACCCTCGGCCGTGAGCCCGACGCCGACCTCGACCTGCTCGCCGAGCTCCGCATGCCGATCCGGGAGCTGGCGAAGACCCTGTGAGCGCCGACCTCGTCCCCGACCTCGTCCCCGACCCCGAGCCGTACTGCGGGCACTGCGGCGGGGGAGTCGCCGACCAGGAGCACGGGCGCTGCCTCCGCCACCTGGCACTCGAGCCACCGCGCTTCTGCACGACCTGTCGGCGTCGGATGAAGGTGCAGGTCATGCCGCGCGGCTGGTCCGCGACCTGCGCGCGGCACGGGGTGGTCGCGGGCTAGTGGCGCGGGTCGGGGTTCCCCTCGGGCATCGGCCGAGCGAGAAAAGCCCTCGATCGCCGCCCGTCGAGGTGGCAGGGTGGACGGTCCGACCCCACCTCGAGCCTCGGGAGGCCCGCATGACGGACAACAAGGCACCGGACGACGTGAAGGCGAAGATGCGGGAGGCGCTCAACCGCAAGCAGGCGCACACCCACCCCGACGACTCGGTCGCCGGGGACGGCAAGGCGCACGGTCCCGAGGTCGCCGGCGGGGCCGCCCCGCAGATGCACCGCCGGAAGGCCGGTGGCGGCGGGTCCTGACCGCGCGCTACAGCTTCCGCAGCCGCACGTACCGCACCGAGTGGTCGCGGTCCTTCCGCAGCACGAGGGTGGCCCGCGACCGCGTCGGCAGCACGTTCTGGGTCAGGTTCGGTCCGTTGATCGAGCCCCAGATGCGGGTCGCCTCGGCGACGGCGTCCTCGACGGAGAGCGTCGCGTACTTCCGGAAGTAGGACGCCGGGTCGAGGAACGCGGTCTCGCGGAGGCGGAGGAAGCGCTCGACGTACCACCGCTGGATGTCCGAGGTCGCCGCGTCGACGTAGACCGAGAAGTCGAAGAAGTCGCTGACGGCGAGGCTCGTGCGCCCGTCCTCCCGCACGATCGCGGGCTGCAGCACGTTGAGGCCCTCGACGATGACGATGTCGGGGTGCCGCACGACGACCTTCTCGTCGCGGCGCACGTCGTAGGAGAGGTGGGAGTAGATCGGCGCCTCCACCTCGTCGCGGCCCGACTTGATGTCGACGACGAACTTGAGCAGCTTGCGCCGGTCGTAGGACTCCGGGAAGCCCTTGCGCGTCAGCAGGCCGCGCCGCTCCAGCTCGGCGTTCGGGTGGAGGAACCCGTCGGTGGTCACGAGCGCGACGTTGGGGTGCTCGGGCCAGCGCGCCAGCAGTTCCTGCAGCACGCGGGCGGTCGTGGACTTGCCCACGGCGACCGAGCCGGCGACGCCGATGACGAACGGCGTGCGGCGCGGCTGCGGCCGCCCCAGGAAGTCCTCGGTGCGTCGGTGCAGCTGGCCGGCGGACTCGACGTACAGGCTGAGGAGGCGGGACAGCGGCAGGTAGATCTGCCGCACCTCGTCGAGGTCGAGGTGGGTGCCGAGGCCGCGGAGGCGGCGGACCTCCTCGAGGGTGAGCGGCGACTCCGTCGCGCTCGCCAGCGCCGCCCAGGCGGACCGGTCGAGCTCGACGTACGGAGACGTGGGGTCCCGGCCCTGGTCCAGGGCCGTGGCGAGGTCGCCCGCGGCAGACATGATCGGCATTGTTGCAGCATCGCTGCGTTCACCTGTCGGAGGGACGCGCGTCACACGGGTCGAGCCTGCCGGGAACCGCGTCGCCCGGCCGTAGACTCGCGTCTCATGTGCGGAATCGTGGGGTACGTCGGCGCTCGCTCGGCGCAGGACGTGGTGATCGAGGGGCTGCGGCGGATGGAGTACCGCGGCTACGACTCGGCCGGCATCGCGCTGGTGGTCGATGGCGCGCTCGCCGTCGACAAGCGGGCGGGCAAGCTCGCCAACCTGGAGAAGGCGATCCAGGAGACGCCGCTGCCGGCGTCCACGATCGGCATCGGCCACACCCGCTGGGCGACCCACGGCGCGCCGACCGACGTCAACGCGCATCCGCACGTCGGCAGCCACGGCCGCCTCGCGGTCGTCCACAACGGCATCATCGAGAACTTCGCGGCCCTGCGCCGCCGCCTCGAGGACGAGGGCATCACCGTCGTCTCCGAGACCGACACGGAGATCGCGGCCCACCTGCTCGAGCTGCAGCTGGAGTCGGGCGAGGACCTGACGACGGCGATGCAGCGGGTCTGCTCGCGGCTGGAGGGCGCCTTCACGCTCGTCGCCGTCGACGCGCAGGATCCCGACCGGGTCGTGGCCGCGCGCCGCAACTCCCCGCTCGTCGTCGGTCTCGGCGAGGGCGAGAACTTCCTCGGCTCCGACGTGGCGGCGTTCATCGAGCACACCCGCGAGGCCCTCGAGCTCGGCCAGGACCAGGTCGTCACGATCACCCGCGAGGGCGTCGAGGTGACCGGGTTCGACGGGTCGCCGGCGTCCGGCACGCAGTACCACGTGGACTGGGACCTGTCGGCCGCCGAGAAGGACGGCCACGACTGGTTCATGCGCAAGGAGATCTTCGAGCAGCCGCGCGCCGTGGCCGACTCGCTGCTCGGCCGCATGGGCGCCGACGGGCAGCTCCAGCTCGACGAGGTGCGCCTCTCCGACGACGAGCTGCGCGACATCGACAAGATCATCATCATCGCGTGCGGCACGTCGTTCTACGCGGGGATGGTCGCGAAGTACGCCATCGAGCACTGGTGCCGCATCCCCGTCGAGGTCGAGCTGGCCAGCGAGTTCCGCTACCGCGACCCGATCCTCAACTACTCGACGCTCGTCGTCGCGATCAGCCAGTCGGGCGAGACCGCCGACACGCTCCAGGCGATCCGCCACGCCCGGGTGCAGAAGTCGAAGGTGCTCGCGATCTGCAACACCAACGGCTCGACGATCCCCCGCGAGTCCGACGCGGTCATCTACACCCACGCCGGCCCCGAGATCGGTGTCGCGTCCACCAAGGGCTTCCTCACCCAGCTCGTGGCCTGCTACCTCCTGGCGCTCTACCTCGCGCAGGTCAAGGGCACGCGGTACGGCGACGAGATCCACCAGATCGTCCGCCAGCTCGAGGCGATGCCGGCCCACATCCAGGGCGTGCTCGACCGGGCCGAGGACATCTACGCACTGGCGCGGGAGTACGTCGACGCCACCTCCGTGCTGTTCCTCGGCCGTCACGCGGGCTACCCGGTGGCCCTCGAGGGCGCGCTCAAGCTCAAGGAGCTCGCCTACCTCCACGCCGAGGGCTTCGCCGCGGGCGAGCTCAAGCACGGCCCGATCGCGCTCGTCGACGACGGCCTGCCCGTGCTGTGCGTCGTGCCGTCGCGCGGCCGCGACCAGCTGCACGACAAGATGATCTCCGGCATCCAGGAGGTGCGGGCCCGCGGGGCGCGCACGCTCTGCCTGGCGGAGGTCGGCGACACGGCGATCGAGCCGTACGCCGACGTGCTGTTCCGCCTCCCGAAGGTGCCCACGCTGCTCCAGCCGCTCGTGGCCACCGTCCCGCTGCAGCTCTTCGCCTGCGAGCTGGCGACGGCCAAGGGCCACGACGTCGACCAGCCGCGCAACCTCGCCAAGTCCGTCACGGTGGAGTGACGCCGTGCCGATCGTCGGCGTCGGCGTCGACGTCTGCGACGTGGCCCGGTTCGCCGCGTCCCTGGAGCGCACGCCTGCCCTGAGGGCGCGGCTCTTCACCCCGGTGGAGACCGAGGGCCGCACCCTGGAGTCCCTCGCGGCCCGCTTCGCGGCCAAGGAGGCGCTGGCGAAGGCGCTGGGCGCTCCGGGCGACCTCGAGTGGCACGACGCCGCCGTGCTGCGCGAGGCCGGGGCGGCGCCGTACCTCGTGCTCACCGGCACCGTCCTCGCCCGCGCGAGCACGCTGGGCGTGCGCAGCAGCCACGTCTCCCTCACCCACGACGCGGGGATCGCGACGGCGTTCGTGGTGCTGGAGGGCTGAGGGCCGCCCGCACCCAGCCTCTATGTTGGGGGGCATGCGTGCCGCCCACACCGAGGCCCAGGTCCGCGCCGCCGAGGCGGCACTGCTCGCGGAGCTGCCGCCCGGAGCCCTCATGCAGCGGGCGGCCACGGGGCTGGCCTACGCGGTGCTCGCGCTCCTCGACGGCGCCTACGGCCGCCGGGTCGTGCTGCTCGTCGGCGGTGGCGACAACGGGGGCGACGCGCTGTTCGCGGGCGCGTTCCTGGCCCGCCGCGGCGTCGCGGTCGACGCGGTGCTGCTGGCCGACGAGCCCCACGCGGCCGGTCTCGCCGCGCTGCGCTCCGCGGGAGGGCGGGTACGACGCAGCACCACCGCCCCCCGCGACCTGCCCGACCTCGTGATCGAC
>DASWYU010000083.1:0-13514 GCA_036404795.1 Nocardioides sp.
CGTGGTCGGAGCGGCCTCGGCGGGAGCCGACGAGGTGGACGCGGCGCCCTCGACGCGCTCGCCGCCACGGGTGCGCGTGCGGCTGCGGTTCCGGCTGCGCGCCGGGCGGTCGCCGTCGCGCTTCTCGCGGGACTCGCGGGCGGGACGCGACGACTCGCGCGGTTCCCGGGGCTTCTCGGGCACGATGCGGCCCTTGGTGCCCTCGGGGATCGACAGCTCGGTGTAGAGGTGCGGCGACGTCGAGTAGGTCTCGACGGGCTCGTCGAACGGCAGGTCGAGGGTCTTGTTGATGACCTTCCAGCGCGTCACGTCGGCCCAGTCGACGAACGTGACGGCGACGCCGGAGGCGCCGGCGCGACCGGTGCGACCGATGCGGTGCACGTAGGTCTTGTCGTCCTCGGGGCACGTGTGGTTGATGACGTGGCTGACGCCGGCGACGTCGATGCCGCGGGCCGCTACGTCGGTCGCGACGAGGACGCGCAGCTTGTTCTCGCGGAACTTGGCGAGCGCCTTCTCACGGGCGGCCTGCGCCATGTCGCCGTGCAGCGGCGACGTCGCGAAGCCGCGCTCCTCGAGATCGTCCGCGACGCGCTGCGCCTGACGCTTCGTGCGCGTGAAGACGATGACCTTGTCGGCGCCGTCGGCCTGGAGGATGCGGCCGATGATCTCCGGCTTGTCGAGGTCGTGCGCCTGGTAGACGTGCTGCGCCGTCGCCGGCACGGTCGCGTTCTCGTAGGACGACTCGGCCCGGATGTTCATGGGGGAGCGCATGTGCATGCGCGCCAGCGCCACGATCGCGGAGGGCATGGTCGCGGAGAACAGCATCGTCTGCCGCGACGACGGCGTCTTCGACAGCAGCTTCTCCACGTCGGGGAGGAAGCCGAGGTCGAGCATCTCGTCCGCCTCGTCGAGCACGAGGCTGCGCACGTGGGAGAGGTCGAGGGCGCGCTTGTTCGCGAGGTCGAGGAGGCGACCCGGGGTGCCGACGACGACGTCGACGCCGGACTCGAGGGCCTCGAGCTGCGGCTCGTAGCCGACGCCGCCGTAGACGGTCAGCACGCGGATGCCGCGGTCGGACCCGGCGAGCTTGAGGTCGTTCGAGACCTGGAGCGCGAGCTCGCGGGTCGGGGCGACGACGAGTGCCTGCGGCTTGCCGGCCGGGAGCGCGTCGTACCCCTCGTCCGTCGGGGCGACCGAGCGCTGCACGACGGGGATGCCGAAGGCGAGCGTCTTGCCGGTGCCCGTGCGGGCCTGGCCGATGAGGTCGGTGCCGGCCAGGGCGACCGAGAGGGTCATCTCCTGGATGGCGAAGGGGGCCGTGATGCCGGCCCGCTCGAGGGCGTCGCAGATCTGCGGGTGCACGCCGAGCGTGCGGAAGGTGGTGGTCAGTGTCCTGTCGCTTTCCTGGTCGATCGGTGTGGCCGACCCGTTCGAGGCGCTCCGGCACGGTCGGGCCCGGGGGGGCCGCGGTCGGTCGGGCGGGAGGCGAGGAAGGTCTGCCACGCACATACCGGCGGAGTCGTTCCTCCGCCGAAGGGCGAGCGCGGGCTGCGCTCGGCAGCGGCCAGTGTATCCCCTAGGCTGCGGGCCATGACCGATTCCCCGACGGGAAGCGCCGCGACGGACCTCTCCGAGGCGGCGGGCGCGATGGACGACCCCGACTACCGCGCCGCCGTGGTGGACCTGCTGGGCGCCGTCGCCTACGGCGAGATCTCCGCCTTCGAGCGGCTCGCGGAGGACGCGAAGCTGGCCCCCACGCTCGAGGACAAGGTCGCCCTCGCGACCCTGGCCGCGGGACAGCTGGAGCAGGTCGCGGCCCTGCGGGCCCGGCTCGAGGAGCTCGGCGCCGACGCCTTCGAGGCGATGGCGCCGTTCCGCAAGCCCATCGACGACTTCCACCGCCACACCGCACCCTCCGACTGGTGGGAGGGACTGGTGAAGGCGTACGTCGGGGACGGCCTCGCCCACGACTTCTACCGGGAGGTCGCCGCGTTCCTCGACCCGGCGACGCGCGACCTCGTCATCGCGACCCTCGGGGACTCCGGCCACGCGGACTTCGTCGTCGAGCGCGTCCGGGCGGCCTTCGAGACCGACCGTCAGCTGTCGGGCCGGCTCGCGCTCTGGGGCCGTCGCCTCATGGGGGAGGCCCTCACGCAGGCCCAGCGGGTCGCGGCGGAGCGGGACGCGCTCGCGGCGCTCCTCGCCGGGGGCGTCGACCGCCCGGGCCTCGACCTCGTCGCCGTCGGCAAGATGTTCTCGCGCATGACGGAGCGCCACGCGGCCCGCATGACGGCGCTGGGGCTGGCGCACTGAGCACGGCGACCGATGGACCGGCGGGTCCGCAGCGGCCGGCGCCGGTCGTGCTGTTCGCCCCGGCGATGGCGATCGGTTCGGCGTACTACCGCCCGCTGCTCGAGGAGTTCCGCGCCCGCGGCTGGGAGGCGGAGGCCCTGTCACGCCGCGGCCACGAGCGGGACGCCCCGCCGGCGTCCCGCACGAACGACTGGGGCTACGCCGACGAGATCGACGACATGGCGCGGGCCGTGCGCCGGTCGCGGGAGGAGCGTCCCGACCGGCCGGTGCTGCTCCTCGGCCACAGTCTCGGCGGCCAGATGGCGATGGGCCACCAGTTGACCCGGGAGGCGGCCGACGGCGTGGTCCTCGTCGGCGCGGCGCTGCCGCACCACCTGCTCTACCCGCGGTTCGGGCTCGGCATCGCCGTGCTCGCCGGTGTCATCCCCGTCGTCACGACGCTCGTCGGGCACCACCCGCGGCCCCTGTTCGGTGGACCGGGCAGCCGCACCCTCATGCGTGAGTGGTCGTGGATGGCGTTGACGGGGCGACCGCCGTACGCCACCCGTCGTCGCACGGCCGAGCCGGTGCTCGCCGTCACGCTCGAGGGGGACGACCTGGCGGTGCCGCGCGCGATCCGCGCGCTCGCCGACCGCTGGGCCGCGGACGACCACGTCGTCACGCACTGGACCTACGAGCGCTCCGCGGTGCCGCCGGGTGCCAGCAACGACCACGTGCGCTGGGTGCGCTCGCCCGGCCCGGTCGTCGACCGGGTGGTCGCGTGGTGGGAGCAGACGTCCGCTGGTACGACGAACGCCCGGCCCCCCGCCGCAGCGGTGGACCGGGCGTGAGCCGTCGCGGCGGTCAGCCGCGGAAGCCGACGGTGCCGACGGCCGAGGAGCCGATCTCCACGTAGGCGAGCTTCGCCGACGGGACGAGCACGGTGCGGCCCTTCGTGTCGGTGAACGTGAGGACGTCGGAGCCGCCGTTCACGAGGGCGGACACCGCCTCGGCGTCGAGGTCCGTCTCGAGGACGAGCTCGCGGGGTGCGTGCTGGATGCCGATCTTGATCTCCATGCGAGGTCCCTCCAGAGGTCTGAGTGGTCGTGCTGCTTGTCCGAGACCGTTCTACCGGGTCGCCCCTCAGCCGGCGGACCCGGCCTCGGCGGCGTCGGCCTCGTCGGACTTGGGGTATCCCCGGATGCCGCGCCAGGCGAGGCCGGAGACGAGGGCGACCGCCTCGTCCAGCGTGATGCCCGACGTCTCCGCCAGCCAGAACCGCGCGCTGACCTGGGCCATTCCCACGAGGGAGACGGCGAGCAGCTTGGCGGCCTCGGCCGGGAGGCCCGTGTCGTCGGCGATGACCTCGGCGACGAGGTCCGCGGTCTCGGCCGTGACCCGCTCGACCTGGGCACGCACGGCTGGCTCGCTGGTCAGGTCGGACTCGAAGACGAGGCGGAAGGCGCCGGTGTCGTGCGCGACGTAGTCGTAGAAGGCCTTGATGGTCGCCGCGACGCGGAGCTTGTTGTCATCGGTCGAGGCGAGGGCCTCGCGGCAGCTCGCGATCACCGTCGAGCAGGACTCGTCGAGCAGCGCCAGGTAGAGGTCGAGCTTGCCCGGGAAGTGCTGGTAGAGCACCGGCTTCGAGACCCCCGCCCGCTCGGCGATGTCGTCCATCGCGGCGGCGTGGTAGCCCTGTGCCACGAACACCTCGAGCGCCGACTCGAGCAGCTGGGCGCGGCGCTCCTTGCGGGGGAGCCGATTGCCGCGAGGACGGGCGCCCCTGCCCCCGAGTGCGAAGTCTCCGATGCCCACGTGTGTGTCTCCTCGTCGTTCCAGCTGTGCGCTGCGGCGGCCGAGCCTACCGCCCGGTCACCTCGGCACCGAGGTGGCCCGCCGGGCTCGCTCGGGTCCGGATGACGGACAGCGGTACGGCGCACCGCGGCCCGCGCGGGAACATGGACGACGCACTCGGTGTTGCCCGATCGACGCCCGATGTCCGACCGGTCGCCCCAGGCTCCGGTCGGTTCCCCAACCCAGAGCACCACCCGGACGAGGAGAGCCCGTGTCCTTCCCAGCACTCGTGGAGCCGGCTGACGAGCTGACCATCGACGAGGTCCGCCGCTACAGCCGCCACCTGATCATCCCCGACGTCGGGATGATCGGTCAGAAGCGACTCAAGAACGCGAAGGTGCTGGTGATCGGTGCCGGAGGCCTCGGCAGCCCGGCGCTGATGTACCTCGCCGCCGCCGGTGTCGGCACGCTGGGCATCGTCGAGTTCGACGAGGTCGACGAGTCGAACCTGCAGCGCCAGATCATCCACGGCCAGGCCGACGTGGGCCGGCCGAAGGCGGTCTCCGCGAAGGAGTCGGTCGCGGAGATCAACCCCCTCGTCGAGGTGGTCGTCTACGAGGAGCGTCTCGACAACGACAACGTGCTCGGCATCTTCGAGGGCTGGGACCTCATCGTCGACGGCACGGACAACTTCGCGACGCGCTACATGGTCAACGACGCGGCGTACTTCCTGAAGATCCCCTACGTGTGGGGCTCGATCTACCGCTTCGACGGCCAGGCGTCGGTCTTCTGGCCGCACGCGGTGGACGAGGCCGGGGACTCGGTCGAGGCGCCGTGCTACCGCTGCCTCTACCCGGAGCCCCCGCCGCCGGGCATGGTGCCCTCGTGCGCCGAGGGTGGCGTGCTCGGCGTGCTCTGCGCGTCGATCGGGTCGATCCAGGTCAACGAGGCCATCAAGGTGCTGACCGGCGCCGGTGAGCCGATCGTCGGCAAGCTGATGATCTACGACGCGCTGGAGATGGAGTACCGCAAGCTGCGCGTCCGCAAGGACCCGAAGTGCGCGCTCTGCGGCGAGAACCCGACCGTGACCGGTCTCATCGACTACGACGCGTTCTGCGGCGCGGTCTCCGAGGAGGCCGCCGACGCGGCCGCCGGGTCGACGATCTCCGTCGTCCAGCTCGAGCACATGCTCAAGGAGCGTGAGGAGGGCAGCCGCGACTTCGTGCTCGTCGACGTGCGCGAGCCCAACGAGTTCGAGATCAACCGCATCCCGGGCTCCGTCCTCATCCCCAAGGGCGACTTCCTCAACGGCTCCGCCCTCGAGCAGCTGCCGTCGGTCGACTCGGGCACGCAGGTCGTCCTGCACTGCAAGTCGGGCGTGCGGTCGGCCGAGGCCCTCGCCGTGATCAAGGGCGCGGGCTACGACGAGGCGGTCCACGTCGGCGGCGGCGTGGTCGCGTGGGTCAACCAGATCGACCCGAGCCAGCCGGCGTACTGACGTCGCGGGCCGCCCGCCCGCGGCTCCCCCCTGGCTCGTTGCGCGCGAGTAGTCCGAAGGGACTACTCGCGCGTAACCTTTTCGGGCCATGTGTCGTTCCTCACGGCATGACGATCTCTCGGACCTCCTCTCGGACCCTCAGCCCCACCGCCCGCCGCCTCGCCGCCGGACTCTTCTCCGGCGCACTCGGCGCCTCGCTCGTCGTGGCGGCCACCTCCTCCACGCCCGCGTCCGCGGCACCCCGCACGACCTGGGCCGACGCGAGCACGGCGAGCATCCACCCGGGCGTGCAGATGTACACCGAGGGTGGCCAGTGCACCGGCAACTTCGTCTTCACCGATGCGGCGGGCTCGACCTACGTCGGCTACGCGGCGCACTGCGCGGGCACCGGCGGTGCCACGGACACCGACGGATGCGAGGCCGGCTCGCAGCCGATCGGCACCCGGGTCGACTTCGTCGAGGGCGGTTCGCCGCTCGCCGAGGGCACCCGCGTCGGTGGGGGCACGCTCGCCTACTCGAGCTGGATCGCGATGGACGAGGCGGGCGAGACGGACGCGAACACCTGCGCCTACAACGACTTCGCGCTCGTGAAGGTCGACGCGACCGACGTCGACGACGTCAACCCGTCGGTGCCGTTCTTCGGTGGCCCGGTCGGCCTGTCGACGGCGGGCACGTCGCCCGGCTCGACGGTCTACTCCTTCGGCAACTCGAGCCTCCGCGGCGGCATCGAGGTGCTGTCGCCCAAGGTCGGCCTCAGCCTCGGTGAGGCCGGCGGCGGCTGGTCGCACTCGGTCTACACCCTGACCCCGGGCGTCCCCGGCGACTCCGGCTCGGGCTTCCTCGACGCCGACGGCAACGCCCTCGGCACCCTGTCGACGCTCGCGCTGGCCCCGCTGCCGCTCTCCAACGGCGTCGGCGACCTGGCCAACGAGCTCGCCTACGCGCAGGCCCACTCGGGCATCGCGGGCCTCGAGCTGGTCGCGGGCACGGAGGAGTTCACGGGCGGCCTCGGTCTCTGACCGTCGGTCGCGCACAGCCATCTCGGGATGGCGAGGGGGTCGGCTCGTGCCGGCGCCCTCGCTGCATGATGGGGCCATGGAGCCGGGTGAGGAGCGGGTCGACTACACCGAGCAGGTGCTCCGTGTCGTCGAGGCGGTGCCGCCGGGTCGCGTGACGACGTACGGCGCGATCGCCGACCTCCTCGGCGGCGGACCCCGCCGGGTCGCAGCGGTGATGTCGCGCGACGGCGACGCCGTCTGCTGGTGGCGCTGCGTGCGGGCCGACGGCAGCCTGCCGCCCCACCTGCGCGACCGGGCGGGGGAGGCGTACGTCGAGGAGGGCACCCCGCTGAGGCCGCGGCGCACCGACGGGAGCCGGCCGGTCGACATGACCGTCGCCTTCTGGGCCGGCTGAGCCCCCTGCCGTCGGCGTGGCAGGCTGTCGCCCGACGATGACGCCGGGAGGGGACCGCATGAGCGAGAGCACGGCCATCCGCGTGATGGTGGTCGACGACCACCCGATGTGGCGGGACGCGGTCGAGCGCGACCTCGCGGCCGCCGGCTTCGAGGTGGTGGCGGTCGCCGCCAACGGCACCGACGCGATCAACCGTTTCAAGGCGACGGGTCCGCAGGTCGTCGTGCTCGACCTGCAGATCCCGGAGCCCGCCGGCGTCGAGGTGACCGCCGCCGTGCTCGCCCACGATCCGTCGTCGCGGGTGCTCATCCTCTCCGCGTCGGGGGAACAGGGCGACGTGCTGGCCGCCGTGAAGGCGGGCGCGACCGGTTACCTCGTGAAGTCCGCGTCCCGCGAGGAGCTGCTCACCGCGGTCCGCCGCGTCGCCGCCGGTGACACCGTCTTCACGCCGGGGCTCGCCGGCCTGGTGCTCGGGGAGTTCCGGCGCATGTCGAGCGGCGCTGCCGCCGACGACGGCACCCCGCAGCTGACGGAGCGGGAGACGGAGATCCTGCGGTACGTCGCCAAGGGCATGTCCTACAAGCAGATCGCGGAGCGGCTCGTGCTGTCGCACCGCACCGTGCAGAACCACGTGCAGAACACGCTGCGCAAGCTGCAGCTCCACAACCGGGTCGAGCTGACGCGCTGGGCGATCGCCCAGGGCCTCGAGGACCTCGACGACGCCGACGAGAGCGTCTGAGCCGTGGCCGACGCGAGCGACGTCGACGGGCTCGTCGCCGAGGCGGACGCGCTCTACGCGCTCGTGCCCGGTGACTTCACCCCGGCCCGCGACGCCCGCGCCAAGGAGCTCAAGCCTGACGACCCGGACCTCGCCGCCGCGGTGAAGGCGCTCCGCCGGCCGTCGGTGGCGGCGTGGCTGGTCAACCAGCTCGTCCGGCGCGACCCCGCCCGCGTCGACGAGCTGCTCCAGGTCGGTGCCGCGCTCCGCGAGGCCCAGGACGCGCTCTCGGCCGACGACCTGCGGGCCTTCACGAAGCAGCGCCGCCAGCTCACGGCGGCCGTCACCACCCGCGCGCGGGCGCTGGGGAGGGAGCTCGGCACCAAGGTGAGCGAGTCGGTGGCGGAGCAGGTGGAGGCGACCCTGACGACCGCCATGCTCGACGCGGGAGCGGGGGAGGCCGTGCGCACCGGCCTGCTGGTGGCGGCCCTGCGGCCCGCCGGCGTGGACGCCGTCGACGTCGACGCCGCCCTCGCCGTACCGGGTGCGTCGGGGTGGGTCGCCGCCCCGGTCGACCCGGACGCCACGGTGGACGCCGAGGAGGGGACGTCGGGCCCCGCGCTCCGGGTCGTGCCCGACGACCCCGATGCGGACGCGCGTCGTCGTGAGGAGGCCCAGGAGGCGCTCGCGGCCGCCGAGGAGGCGCTCGGCGTGGCCGAGGCCGAGCTCGAGGAGATCGACGAGGAGGTCGAGGACCTCGAGGCCCGGGCGCTGCAGGCCGAGTCCCGCATCGAGGAGCTCCGCACGCGGCTCGCCGAGGCCGAGACGCGGCAGGCCCGGGTCGAGGACCAGCTCGCCGACGCCGAGGAGTCGCGCGACGAGCAGCGCGAGGCCGTCGCCGCCGCCCGCACCGAGCGCGACGAGGCCCGCCGCCACCTCCAACGCTGGTCCTGACCCGCCGAGTTGCGGGTGACGTCCCGCGAGGACCGCGGGCCACGGAGGAGTGAACGTCCGGTGAGCGGGGAAGGTCGCCCGGCGGCGCGTCGGTGGACGTGGCCATCGCGCGGGGGCACAGTGGAGCGTCATCGGGCCGACGTAGTCGTCGGTCCGTCGGGCGCTCGGTGAGCCGGACGGAGGACGACACGATGTCGGAACGAAGCGGTACCGCGACGAAGTCGCAGGAGGCGGGTGAGCCCGAGCTCAAGCGGGCGATCGGCCCCGGGCTCCTGCTCCTCTTCATCATCGGCGACATCGTCGGGGCGGGGATCTTCGCCGTCACCGGCACGATCGCGGGCCACGTCGGCGGCATGGCGTGGTTGCCGTTCCTCGTCGCCTTCGGGATCGCGACGGTCACCGCGTGCTCCTACCTCGAGATGGTGACGAAGTATCCCGAGGCGTCCGGCGCCGCGCTCTACGTGCACAAGGCGTTCGGCCTGCACTTCGTGACCTTCATCGTCGCCTTCACCGTCATGTGCTCCGGCATCACGAGCGCGGCGACGTCGTCCAACCTGGTGGCGGGCAACCTCCTGATCGGGTTGGACGAGGTGGTCGGCGGGGTGCCGACCGGCGACGTGGCCACGTTGCTGACGGCGCTGGCCATCATCGTCGTGCTGGCGCTCATCAACCTCCGCGGCGTGAGCGAGAGCGTGAAGTTCAACGTCGTGCTGACGGTGATCACGATCCTGGCGCTGTCGATCGTCATCGCGATCGGGCTCACCTCGGCCGCCTCCGGCGAGGGGGACCTCGGCCGGGTCGTCGTGTTCGAGTCGTCGAGCGACCAGAACATGTTCGCCGCGGTGACCGTCGCGACGGCGGTCGCGTTCTTCGCCATGGTCGGGTTCGAGGACTCGGTCAACATGGTCGAGGAGACGAAGAACCCGCTGAAGATCTTCCCACGCATGATGCTCACGGGGCTGGGTCTGTGCGCGGTGCTCTACGTGCTCGTCGCCGTCACCGTGGTGCTGGTGATCCCGCTGGGTGACATCACGGACCCGCAGAACCCCGACGCCGGGATCCTGCTCGACGTGGTGCGGATCGGTGCCCCGGACATCCCGGTCGACACGATCTTCCCGTTCCTCACGGTCTTCGCCGTCGTCAACACGGCCCTCATCAACATGCTGATGGCGAGCCGGTTGATCTACGGCATGGCGAAGCAGGGCGTGCTCCCGCGCGTGCTGGGACGGGTGCTCCCCGGGCGCCGCAGCCCGTGGGTCGCGATCGTCTTCACGACGCTCGTCGCGATGGGCCTCATCACGTACGTCCGGCTGGACTCCGAGAGCGACGTCGTCCCCGCCCTGGGCGGCACGACCGCCCTGCTGCTGCTCGCCGTCTTCGCGGTCGTCAACGTCTGCGTCCTCGTCCTGCGCCGCGACCCCACGCCGGAGGGGGCGTTCCGCACGCCCACGGTGCTGCCGGTCGTCGGCGCGCTCCTCTGCGCCTACCTCGTCGGACCGTGGGCCCGCGTCGAGGAGCAGTACATCCAGTACGAGATCGCCGGCGCCCTCCTCGTCATCGGTGTCGTGCTGTGGGCGGTCACCTGGTTCACGAACCGGGCGCTGCGCTCGGAGCGCACCGGGTTCCGGGACGTGGAGGACCTCGACGGCTGAACGGGTTCGGAGCCGCGCGGCCCCGCGACGTACCCTGGGCCGGTGAGCATCCCCGACCTGGCCTCCCTGCACGCTCTCGGCGCAGCGCAGCAGCCGACCTATCCGGACCCCGCGCGGCTCGAGGCGACCGTGACGACCCTCCGGACGGCCCCGCCGCTCGTGTTCGCCGGCGAGTGCGACGACCTCACCGAGAAGATCGCGGCGGTCTCACGCGGCGAGGCGTTCCTGCTCCAGGGCGGCGACTGTGCGGAGACGTTCGCGGGGGTCACCGCGGAGAACGTGCGCAACAAGCTGCGCGTGCTCCTGCAGATGGCGGTCGTGCTGACCTACGCCGCCAAGGTGCCGGTCGTGAAGATCGGCCGGCTCGCGGGGCAGTACGCGAAGCCGCGCTCCTCCGACCTCGAGACCCGCGACGGCGTCACCCTGCCGGCGTACCGCGGTGACGCCGTCAACGGCTACGAGTTCACGCCCGAGTCGCGCATCCCCGACCCGCAGCGCCTCGTCGACGTCTACAACGCCTCGGCGGCCACGCTCAACCTCGTGCGCGCCTTCACCACGGGCGGCTACGCCGACCTGCGCCAGGTCAGCACCTGGAACACCGACTTCGTGCGCAGCTCGCCCGTCGGGCAGCGCTACGAGGCGCTGGCCGGCGAGATCCAGAGCGCGCTCGACTTCATGGCGGCGATCGGCGCCGACCCGGTGGAGTTCCACAAGGTCGACTTCCACTCGTCCCACGAGGCGCTGGTGCTGGAGTACGAGCACGCGATGACGCGCATCGACTCCCGCACCGAGCTGCCCTACAACGTCTCGGGCCACATGGTCTGGATCGGCGAGCGCACGCGGCAGCTCGACGGAGCGCACGTGGAGTACTTCCGCCACATCCGCAACCCCATCGGCTGCAAGCTCGGCCCGACGGCGACGGCCGACGACGCCCTCGCGCTGGCCGCGAAGCTCAACCCGGCGAACGAGCCGGGCCGTCTCACCCTCATCACGCGCTTCGGGGCGGCGAAGGTGCGCGACGGGCTCCCGCCGTTGGTCGAGAAGGTCACGGCCGAGGGCGTCAACGTGGCGTGGGTCAGCGACCCGATGCACGGCAACACCTTCGAGGCGTCGACGGGCTACAAGACGCGTCGCTTCGACGACGTGCTCGACGAGATCCGCGGCTTCTTCGAGGTGCACCGGGCGCTCGGCACCGTGCCCGGCGGCATGATGGTCGAGATGACCGGCGACGACGTCACCGAGATCGTCGGCGGCGGCGAGGAGATCGACGAGCACGGTCTCGCGCACCGCTACGAGTCGGTCGTCGACCCGCGCCTCAACCGGGTCCAGTCGCTCGAGCTCGCCTTCAACGTCGCGGAGATGCTGCGGAGCTCGACCCCCGCGTGAGCGCGGCCACCGGCCGTCCGGTCGACCTCCGGTCCGACACCCTGACGGCGCCGACCCCGGCGATGCGTCGGGCCATGGCGGACGCGGAGGTCGGCGACGACGTGTACGGCGAGGACCCGACCGTCCGCGCGCTCGAGGAGCGCGTCGCCGCCCTGCTCGGCCACGAGGCGGCGCTGTTCTGCCCGACCGGCTCGATGGCGAACGTGCTGGCGCTCCGCACGCTCGTGGGCGTCGGCCAGGAGGTGCTCTGCGAGGCCCGGGCGCACATCGCCCGGGCCGAGCTGGGCGCGCACGCGGCGTACACGGGTCTCACCATGCGCACGTGGAGCGACCCGCGCGGCGGCGTCGACCTGGCCGCGGTCGACGACCTCTTCGCGCCCGACCTGGGCCCGTACTTCGTCCCGACCGTCGCCCTCGCGGTCGAGAACACGCACAACTTCGCCGGCGGCACCGTCGTGCCGCTCGACGACCTCCGCGCCCTGCGGGCCTTCGCCGACGCGCACGGCGCCACCATCCACCTCGACGGTGCCCGCATCTGGAACGCCCACGTGGCGACCGGCGTCCCGCTCGCGACGTACGGCGGACTCGTCGACGTCGCCGCCGTGTGCCTCTCGAAGGGCCTCGGCGCGCCGGTCGGCTCGCTCGTCGTCGGGAGCGCGGACGCCGTGGCGGAGAGCCGCGTGTGGCGCAAGCGGATGGGCGGCGGGATGCGTCAGGTCGGCGTGCTCGCCGCGGCCGGCCTCCACGCGGTCGAGCACCACGTCGAGCGGCTCGCCGACGACCACGCGCACGCCCGCCTGCTCGCCGAGGCGTGGGACGTGGACCCCGACGGCGTGGCGACCAACATCGTCGTGCGGGACGTCACCGACGCGGCGGCGTACGTCGCGGCCGCTGCCGACGCGGGGGTGCGGATCTCCGCGCTCGGGCGCCGGACGGTGCGTCTCGTCACGCACCTCGACGTCACGCGGGCCGACGCCGAGGCCGCCGCCCGCGTGCTCGCCACGCTCCCGCGCTGAGCGGACTCAGCCCAGGTCGGCGATCGTCGCGCCGTCGATCTCGACCTCGCTGACGGGGGTGCGGTCGGCCCCGCCGTGGCCGGAGACGGCGACGATCTCCATCGTCAGGGTCGTGGTGCGCGCGGCCGGGATGATGACCGACTGCATCGCGCGGTCGTCGTCGAGGTCCTGCTCGAGCACCCGGCCGTCGTCGAAGGTCCAGCGGACCTGGGTGACGGTGCGGTTGCGGGTGTACCAGTCGACCTCGCTGCCGTCGGTGTCGCGGTCGACCTTCGCGTAGCCGTTGACGAGGCCGACCGACGTCACGGCGACCTCCTCTCCGAACGTGAAGGTCAGCGTCTCGCCCGTCCCGTCACCGACCACGCGCCACGTCGTGCTGGTGTCGCCGTCGACGAGGTTGGCGGCGTCGTACTCCACCCGGCTGCCGTCGAGGCTGGTGCCCGGTGGGGCCGTGCTCGAGGCGGACGCCGTCGCCAGATCGGTGATGTCGCGCGGGTCGGGGACCTCGACGTCGGGGGGCACGTCCTGGGCGTCCGGGGCTCCGGCGTCGGTGGCCGGTGCCGACGGGGGTGCCGCCCCGGATCCACCGGGGGAGGCCGTGTCGCCCGAGCGGTCGGGGTCGGTGTCGCGGGACACCATGATGCTGCCGCCGACGACCGCGCCGACGAGCAGCACCGCGAGGAGCACGACGAGCGCGGGCAGGGCGCGGGGCGAGCGCCGCCGCACCGGCGGCGGGTCGAACCCACCCGTGGCCGCGGCGGTCGCCGCGACCTCGTCGGCGTAGAGCGGGA
>DASWYU010000084.1:0-13058 GCA_036404795.1 Nocardioides sp.
CCGCCTCGGGGGCGGGCTCGTGGCCGCCGGCGCGACCCTCGGCGGGAGCGAGCTGTCGGCCCACCCGGTGCGTCTGGTCCTCGGCACCCGGCTCCGGGCACGCCGGCCGGTCGACCTGCGGCGACGGGGCGTCGCGACGACGGTCGAGACCGGTGCAGAGGTCGTGGCGGTCGAGGCGTTCGACCGCGGGCACGTGAACGTCGCCCTCGCCGGCACGACCGACGGGCTCGGGTTCGTGCGGCCCGAGGCCGTGGGCACGGACTGGGACGTGGTCGACGCCGACCCGGGAGCCGGGCCGGCGTGACCGCTGCCCTCGGGCGTCAGAGCGGCTGGTTCGGCACCCAGGTGCGCACCCAGCGGGTGTTCGCGTCCCCGCGCACGAGCGCGAGCGTCTCCTCCGACGGCGCGGTGTCGACGTCGGTCACGACGTAGCCGAGCTCGCCCGACGTCGCGAGCGCCTGGGCCGTGATGTTGGCCGCGGTCGCGAGGGTCTGGTTGAGCCGCGCGAGCACGCCCGGGGCGTTCTCGTGGAGCACCCCGACCCGGGTGCCGCCGGTCAGCGGGGCCGGCTGCACGCCCGGCAGGTTCACCGACAGCGCGGTGCTGCCCTGGCGCACGAACCCGGCGAGCTTGCCGGCGACGAAGCGACCGATCTCCTCCTGCGCCTCCAGCGTCGACGCGCCGACGTGGGGGGTGAGGATGACGTTGTCGAGCCCGCGCAGCACGGACTCGAACGTGTCGCCCTGGGCCTTCGGCTCGATGGGGAACACGTCGATGGCCGCGCCCGCGATGTGGCCCGAGAGGATGTTGTCGCGGAGGGCGACGTCGTCGACGACCATGCCGCGCGAGGCGTTGATGAACAGCGCCCGGCGCTTCATCGCCGCGAACTGGTCGGCGCCGAACAGCCCGGCGTTGCCGGGGCGTCCGTCGACGTGGAGGCTCACGACGTCGGCCTGGGCGAGCAGTTCCTCCATGGAGCGCATCCGGCGCGCGTTGCCGTGCGCCGGGCGGTCGGCGATGTCGTAGAAGATCACCCGCAGGCCGAGGGCCTCCGCCACGTTGGACAGCTGGGTGCCGATGTTGCCGTAGCCGATGATGCCGAGCGTGCGGCCCCGCACCTCGTGGCTGCCCTTGGCCGACTTGTCCCAGATGCCGTTGTGGAGCCGCTCGGTCTTCTCCGTGAGGCGCCGGGCGAGGGCGAGGATCTCGGCGATGACGAGCTCGACGACGCTCCGCGAGTTGGAGTACGGCGCGTTGAAGACCGGTAGCCCGCGCTCGGCGGCCGCGGCCAGGGCGACCTGGTTGGTGCCGATGCAGAAGCAGCCCACGGACTGCAGGTGGGGCACGGCGTCGAGGACGCGCTCGGTCACCCGGGTGTTGGACCGGATGCCGAGGAGGTCGACCCCGTCGAGGGCGGCGATGAGGTCGTCCTCGTCGAGGGAGCCCGGCCGACGGACCACCTCGATCCCGGCGTCGTCGAAAACCTCCTGCGAGGAGGTGTGGATGTCTTCGAGCAGCAGCGCCTTCATCGTTCTTCCGTCGTCGGGGACCGGGGGACGGACGATGCCCTTGAGGGCGTTGTCCGGGCACCGAATCTAATGTCTGCGCCCGGGCATCTGTTCCTCGGGCCGAGGCGTGGTCGGTGACGACCGCCTCACCTGACTGCCACCTGAGACCGCTACCCCAGGTCGCGCCGCAGGGTGGTGAGGCGCGCGACGACGGCGAAGCCCGCGGCGTACGCGAGCATCACCAGGGCCGCCGCCCACCGCGGCAGCAGGTCGGCGTCGCCCATCTGCCCGAAGAAGCTCGCGCCGATGAGGCCGTCCGCGGCGGCGCCGGGGAGGAACATCGCGACCGTTCCGAGGCCGTCGATCGCCGCGAGCGCGACGCGCGCCACGGGCTCGACGAACTGCGTGAACACGAGGATGACGACGATCGCCGCGACCTGCTGGGTCAGCACGGCGCCGAAGGCCGCGCCGATCACGGTCCACAGCACCGTCGCCACGACGGACAGCAGGATCACCTGCCAGACGTCGCCGCTGCCCAGATAGGCGCCGTCTCCCTGCCAGGCGAGGATCGGCGCCGCGGCGCCGACGAGCCCCATGGTGCCGGCGATGCCGTAGACGAGCCCGATCGGCACGCTGACCGCCAGCTTGGAGAGCAGGACGACGGTGCGGCGCGGCTCGACGAGGAGGGTCTGGGCGATCGTGCGGTGCCGGAACTCGGCGGTCACCAGCAGGCTGCCGGCGAGGAGCGGGAAGGCGTAGCCGATCGCGTTGACCAGTCCGTAGACGGTCGTCGCCGCCTCGACGCCCTCGACCGGGGGCACCCCCGCCGTCGCGTCGCCGGCGGCGAACGTGAGGGAGAAGGCCATGACGGCGCCGATGAACGCCAGGTAGGCGACCATGACGAGCGCGAGCACCCACCAGAGCCGCGTGCTCGTCAGCTTGGCGAGCTCGGAGCGGATCGCGGCGCCCATCAGCGCACCCCTCCCGAGATCGCCGGGTCCCGCAGCGCGGCGGGGGTGGTGAGACGCAGGAAGACCTCTTCGAGGTCGACGTCCCGCGCCTCGAGGCGGTGCAGCGGGAGCCCGGCGGCGAAGGCGGCGTCGCCGACGCGTGTCGCCTCCACCTCGTGCACCAGCACACCGGACTCGTGGGGCTCCGTGCGCCACCCCTGGGCCGCCACGAGGCGCCCGAGCGCGGCGGGGTCGGGGGAGGAGACGTACGTCGCGACCTCGGCCAGCTCCGCCAGCCCGGCCAGCGTCGAGGCGTGCACGAGGCGCCCGCGCGCCACGATGACGACGTCGTCGACGGTGTGCTGCACCTCCCGCAGCACGTGGCTCGACACGAGCACCGTGCGGCCCTCGGCCGCGAACGAGCGCAGGAGGCCGCGCAGCCAGACGATGCCCTGCGGGTCGAGCCCGTTGGCCGGCTCGTCGAGGACGATGACGGGCGGGTCGCCGAGCAGCGCCGTGGCGAGGCCGAGCCGCTGACGCATGCCCATCGAGTACCCGCCGACGCGCTGCTTCTCGGCGCCGTCGAGGCCGACGAACGAGATCAGCTCCCGGCAGCGCGTGAGCCCCACGCCGCAGGGGGCGGCGAAGGCGCGGAGGTGGTCGATGCCGGAGCGGCCGGGGTGGAACCCAGGCTCCAGCGAGCTCCCGACGACCGTCGCGGGGCGGCGGTGCTCGCGGTAGCTCCGGCCGCCGATGAGCGCCCGGCCTGCCGTCGGCGTCGTGAGCCCGAGCAGCATGCGGATCGTGGTGGTCTTGCCCGCGCCGTTGGGCCCCAGGAACCCGGTGACGGCTCCGGGCCGCACCGCGAACGTGAGTCCGTCGACGGCCGGCAGCCCGGCGTAGTTCTTCGTCAGCGCCTCGACCGTGATGGCCGGCGCCGAGCTGACCTCCGTCGTCATGGGACGGTGGCTCCCTTCCCCCGGTGGATCCTGTCGAGGACCACCCTTCCAGGTGGGTGGGCGGGCAGCGCGGGGGGTCAGCCCAGGTCGAGCACGAGGTGGTCGAGCGCGCGACGCACCCAGGCGACGTACTGCTCGCGGGACCACCCGTGCCGCACGACGTAGCGGTGGTAGGTCTCCGCCGAGGACACCAGGTCCCAGCTGCCGGCTCGGTCGGTCGCCGGTGTGTCACCGGTGAGCAGGCCGCGCTCGGCCGCCCACGCGACGCCGGCCTCGCAGGCCAGCTCGTTGCTCGTCGTGACCGCCTCGAACGCGGCACCCGCCTCGGGATCGACCGCCGAGGCCTCGCGCAGCGCGAACCAGAGCCGCACGGAGCGCTCGTGGGAGTCGGCGAGCCACGCGACGTACGAGGTGAGGGCCTCCGGCGTCGGGAGCGCCATGATCGCCTGGAACGAGGGCTCGTCGGTGATCGGTCGCACCTCGGCGCCGGCGCCGCCGGTGCGTTGGTAGGCCTCGACGAGCAGGTGCGCCTTCGTGCCCGACAGGTTCACGCGGGGCACGGAGACCCCCGCCTGCTCGGCGATCGCCGCCAGCGTGGTGGCCTGGTAGCCGAGCGTGGAGAACAGCTCCGTCGCGGCGTCGATGATCCGGCCGTGCGTCGCCTCCAGCGCCGCGGTGCGCAGCGGAGAGACGTAACGCCGTCGGGGACGGTCGGGGTCGTTCACCAGGGCAGCCTCGGATCGGGATCGATGGGCGGCGCGCCGTGTGCCGCGCGACGAACGCTACTCCGTCGCCGCGCCGCCGTGCACCCGCCCGCGTCGCAGGAGCCGGGGGAGCAGGCCGACGGCGAGCACGACCGCGACCACCACGACGAGCGCGACGACGGGGTCGGGAACGAGCCAGTTGCCGAGCACCCCGACGGCCGCGTAGGCCACCGACCACAGCGACGCCGCGGCGACGTTCGCCGCCGCGAAGCGGGCCGTCGGGTAGCCCCCGAGCGCAGCGACGAGCAGCACGGGGATCCGGCCGCCCGGGATCAGCCGGGAGAGGAGCAGCGAGCGCACCTCGTTGCGCTCCAGCCCCTCCCGGAGGCGGCGCAGGGCACCGTGCGGGTCGTCGGCCCGGAGCCAGCCGACGCGTTGGGCCAGCGGCGTACCGGCCCGGCGCAGCGCGGCGTAGGTGACGAGGTCGCCCGTGTAGGCCCCGAGCGCTCCGACGGCGACGACGAGCACGATCTCCCAGGGCCGCTCGAGCGCGGCCAGCACGGCGCCCGCGCTGACGAGGGCGCCCGTCGGCACGACCGGCACGACGGCGCCGAAGGCGACGAGCGCGTAGAGCCCGAGCAGGCCCTGGATCCCGAGGTCCGTCACCGGGCCACCCGCTCACCGTGCTGCGGCACGACGACCTCCGCCGTGAGAGCGGCGCTGCTCGCCGCGGCCCGGAACCGCGCGGGCGGGTCGGTGAACAGCTCGCGGTGGCTGCGGGGGTGCACGTGACGGAGCCCGACGGGCCAGAACGTCCCGTAGTGGACGGGCACCACGACCTGCGCCCCCACCGCGGCGACGGCGGCGACCGCCTGCGCGGGGTCGAGGTGGTCGTCGCCGAGGCTGGGGCCCCACCCGCCGATCGGCACCAGGGCCAGGTCGACGGGGGCGACGCCGTCGAGGTCGACGCGGGGGCCGGTGTCGCCGGGGTACCAGCACGACACCTCATCGCGTGCCACCCGGAACCCGAGCGCCGGTGCATCGGCGCCGCCGGGGACGGGGCCGCGCCGTACGTCGCGGTGCCCGTCGTGCTGGGCCGCCAGCACCTCGACGCGCACACCGGCCAGGTCGAGCACGTCGCCGGGCGCGGCCTCGACGCAGTGGCGTCCCCGCAGTCCGGGCACCGCCCGCGGCGCGCCGCGGGGCACGACGACCGGTACGTCGCGGGCGAAGCGTCGCAGCGACGGCAGGTGGAGGTGGTCGTGGTGGAGGTGGGAGACGAGCACGAGGTCGGCCTCAGCGGCGGCGTCCGGCGGCGCCGGGCTCGCGCGCCGCAGGTGGAGGAGCCGCCGCGAGAGCACCGGGTCGGTGGCCACCCGCACCCCGGCGAGCTCGACCGTCGTGCTCGCGTGGCCCCACCAGGTGACGGCGAGACGGCTCATCCGACGCGCTCCGTCGCCGTCACCGCAGGGTCGGGCGCGGGCTCGGCCGCGCGGAGCCCGTGCTGGACCAGCCGGTCGACGAGCAGGCGGTGCACGTCGATGCCGCGCAGCACGCCGTCGGGCACCTCCCAACCGGCCGGGTGCACGAACAGCGCCTCCGTCTGCCAGCCCCCGAGGCCGCCGTGCGAGCCGACGAGCTCCTCGAACGCCGCGACCTCGCCGAGCACGGGGTCGTAGGCGCCGAGCACGACCACGTCCCCGACGTGGTCGCACCGGTCGAGGTGGCGGAGGTCGTCGGCCGCGAGGGGACCGTACGGCGCCAGCGGGTCCTCCCCGTCGCCGTCGACCACGGCGGTCGGGTCGAGGGCGCGCCACCCGGTCGGGCCCTCGACGACGAGCACGCCGTCGCTGCGCCGCGTCATGACCGCCCCGACCCCGTCGAGCGTCCGCAGCCCGGGCAGGAGCGTCGGCAGGAGGCGCTCGACGTCCTCGCGCGAGAGTCGGCCGGCGTGCTCGGGCAGGTAGAGGTTCGCGAGGCTGCCGGAGGCGGCGACGCGCACGCTGGGGCAGGGCTGACCGCCGGACGGGGCGGTCGGCCCCGAGGTCTCGGCCCGGTCGGCGACGAGGCGGGAGATCGTCGGGCGGAGCAGGCCGGGGGCACGGGTGCCCGTCGAGTGCAGCAGGTGGGCGGGCCCCACGGTCTCGGCCGAGCCGGCGGCCCCGTCGACGGCGCCCGCGGTGAGGTCCTGCACGGCCTCCGCGAGGGTGCGGCCCTGGCGCTGGAGGAAGGTGGTGCCCTGCGTCTGCCCGTGGTCGGAGACGACGACGATCTCGTAGTCGCGCCCGACCTCCCGGCTCAGCTCGTGGAAGAACCGGAGGACGCGGTCGAGGCCCTCGAGGGTGCGCATCGTCTCGGGACGGGTGGGGCCGGCGTGGTGGGCGAGCTCGTCGTAGTCGAGCAGGTCGACGTAGACCACCGGCGCGCCGCGGGCCATCTGGTCGGCGACGATCGCGACGCTGAGGTCCTTGAGCAGCACCGTCGTGAGGCCGCGCAGCAGCACGAACGACCCGCCGCGGTGCACGCGGGGGAGCACGCCGCGGCGGCGCTGGCGCCGGCCCTGGTACCACTCCGCCAGCATCTGACCGACGAAGAGCACGAAGGAGCGGACGAACCCCGAGCGAGCGACGGCGAACTCGGCGGCGCCGCGCTCGGAGCCCGGCGGTCGGGCCCGGGCCATCGTGAGGGCGGGCAGCGGCGCGTCCCCGGAGAACAGGTTGCCGACGCTCGCGCCGTCCTCGGCGAGCAGTCCGCGGCCGTTGCTCAGCGCGGTCTCGGCCTCCGCGGCGTCCGCGGGGCGGCTGCACACGAGCACCCGGCCGCGCTCCTTGTCGAGCCAGCGGAAGGCGGGGATCGCGGTGTCGTTGCCGTGGAGCAGGACGGCCTGGCCGGCGGGCGTGGTCGACGGCGCTCCCGTGTGCCACGACCGGAGCCGGTGGCTGCCCGAGCGGAGCAGGCTGCTGAGGAACGGGATCGCTCCGGTCGCGGCCGCCTGGCGCACGAGCGGCTCGGCGACGCCGTCGAGCTGCACGACGAGCAGGCCGGGACCGCTCACGTCGGTGCGCCGGGCCGTGCGCACGGAGCGACCCATGACCTGGTCGAGGAACACCTCGGCCGAGCTCGCGTCGACGATCCAGTCGAGGAGCGCGGCGACGACGGCGACCCCCCAGGCGATGAGGACCACCTCAGGGAAGTCGATGGGCTCGATCGCCGGCACCAGGGAGAGGGCGGCCGCGAGGATCAACGCCTGCGCGAGGAATCCGGTGAGGAGCAGCCCGACGACACCGGTCAGGACGGTGAATCGCGTCAGCAGCGGGCGGAGGAGCGCGCCGAGGAGCAGCACGGTGCCGACCAGCAGGGCGATGGCGACACCGCCGTCGTCGGGCACCTGCTCACCGGGCACCAGCTGCAGCGTGACCGCCATCGCGACGAAGGAGAGCAGGAACGACCGTGCGACACCGGCGAGCCAGGCGGCGGGCCGTGCGGTGCGGACGCCCCGCCCGGCGAGGGCCACCCGACGCCCGAACGCGCTCCGCTGCTGCACGGGGCCAGCGTAGAGCCAGCCCCGCCGCGGCTCACCGCAGCACGAGCTCGACGCTGCAGCCGGCGTCCGTGGTCGCCGTCGCCATCTCGACGACCTCGTCGCGCTCGACCTCCACCTCGTCCTGCGGATCGCTCAGCGCGATCCCGCCCGACGCCGACCGTGGGGCGAGGGCCTGGTCGCTGCGCAGCACCACGACGTCGCGGCCCACGTCGACCACGGTGAGGGTCACCCCGCAGCCGACGCTGGACGCGGCGCCGTCCTCCGCCGCGAGGGTGGTCGTGGTCTCGGTCGAGCGGTGGTCGCGGTCCCAGCCGTTCCAGTCCGACGACACGACGTGGATCTCCGTGAACTCCGGCTCACCGCCGGAGCAGCCCGCGACCCCGAGGACGGCGGTGACGACGGCGGTTGCGGTGAGCGAGCGGGTGAGGTGCATGCGGGTACGACGCGGTTCGGCCCGCTCGGGTTCCCGCGCCCGCCCGGTGCTCGCGAACGACTCAGCCGCGCAGGGACCGCACGAGGGCGACGACGTCGTTCGCCGCGGCGCGCACGACCGGCAGGCGGGTCAGACGGGCGAGGCGGTCGACGAGCGGGACCACGCCCCGCACGAGGGCGCGGGTGCGCGCCTGGCCCTCGGACGCGTCGTACACCCAGAACAGCACCATGCCCATCTGCACCAGCCAGAGCAGCTCGGGCATCTCCTCGCGGAGCGCCGGAGCGAGCTTGAGGTCGGAGCCCGCCAGCACCTCGCGGTGCACCGCGATCGACACCTCGCGTGCCGCCGCGGACTCGGGGGAGAAGGGAGACAGGGGGCTGCGGGGGTCGGCCGCGTTGCGGAAGAAGGTCGCCGCGAAGTCGTGGTAGGGCTCCGCGAGGTCGATCCAGCGCTCGAGCACACCCCCGTAGCGCTCGGCGAACCCCGTCTCGGTGGCGAGCACGTCCGCGACGACCTCGTGGTGGGCCGCGGAGAGCTGGTCGTAGAAGCCCTGGACCAGGTGCTCCTTGGAGGCGAAGTAGTAGTACGCGCTGCCCAGGGACACACCGGCGGCCTCGGCCACGGCGCGCATCGTCGTGGCGTCGTACCCGCCCTCCCGGAACAACCGCATCGCCGCCGCGACGATGCCGGCGCGGGTCGCCTCAGCCTTGGCGGAGCGGGGAGCAGGCGTCGGCACAGCCGCCAGGGTAGTCACCCCCTCCGGGACCCGCACTCCTCGCCGCCCCGCCGCCGAGCACCGTCACCTCGGCCCGGGTCGCGGCGTGGTCGATCCCGGGGAATCGGGCGTGGGCCGCCGGGGAGTCGCACGGCACGAGCTCCATCGGCACGAGGAGCTCCTGCTGCGCGACCCAGCGGGCGAACGGGACGCAGAGGCGGCAGTCCGCGTCGTACAGCAGCGCGAGACGCACGGTGCGCTCAGTGCCCGGGCGCGGGGTGGGGGCCGGGGTACGGCGCGAACGCCCCGGGCACGACCCGCTGCGGGGGCACCGGCGGCATCGTCGAGCGCTCGAAGCGGTGCCGGCGCCGGATCGAGTTGAACGCGAGGACGTTGAGGAAGTGCACGCCGCCGAGCACGAGGAGCACGACGCCGAGCTTCACGCTGAGGCTCTCGAGCATCCCGCTCGGGCCGGTCACGGGCTCGCCGAGGCGGAGGAAGAGCAGCACGAAGCCGACGTTGAGCAGGTAGAAGCCGACGACGAGGAGGCGGTTGACGGCGCCGGCGAGCTCGTGGCGGCCTTCGAACACGTCCGCGAGGAAGATCGTGCCGTTCGTCGAGAGCACGTGGGCGACCCACATGGTGAGGGGTACAGCGACGGCCAGGTAGCCGACGTAGGTGGTGACGGTCCAGTCCATGGTTCCTCCGGTTTGAACGTGTTCAAAGTGCGGTCGTCAGGACTGTAGACCCATTTTTGAACGTGTTCAAACATCGGAGCTCCGGGGGAAACGCAGCGACGCCGCCCGCCCTGCCCCGGGTGGGGCGGTGCGGACGGCGTCGGCCGTGCGCGGGAAGCCGAAGGCTCAGGCCTTCTTGGTCTCCCAGAAGATCTCCGCGATCTCGTCGATCTTCGCGAGGAGCTGGTCGGCGACCTCGGCGTCGAGGCTGCCCTTGGTGCCGGTCGCGCCGGCGAGCTTCGTGGCCTCGTTGACGAGCGTGTGGAGCTGCGGGTACTTCTCGAAGTGCGGGGGCTTGAAGTAGTCGGTCCACAGCACCCAGAGGTGGTGCTTGACGAGCTCCGAGCGCTGCTCCTTGATGAGGACCGCGCGGGTGCGGAAGTCGGGGTCGTCGGAGTCGGCGACCTTGGCGATGACGGCCTTGATGGACTCGGCCTCGATGCGGGCCTGGGCGGGGTCGTAGACGCCGCAGGGCAGGTCGCAGTGGGCCTCGACGGCGATGGTGGGAGCGAACAGACGCGCGAACATCGGCGGAGCATCCTCTCGGTCGTGGGTGGGGTCGCCTCGTGAGCGGCCCCGCAGGTGGTGTCGCGGGCGGGCCCGCGGCGTGGTTGCGACACTACTCCGCATGGCACGCCCGCAGCAGCCCGACCCCCATGTGGACAACACTGTTGGGTTATCGGGTCCGCTGTGGGGGCTGGCCCGCGTCTCGGGGGACTCCATGCGCCCGCGCCTGCGTGCAGGGGACCGCCTCCTCGTCCGGTACCGCGCTCGCGTGCGCCCCGGTGACGTCGTGGTCGCCCGGTTCGTCGACGGCACCGTCGTGGTGAAGCGGGCCGTCGAGCGCCGTACGACGCGGACCGGCGCCCCCGCGTGGTGGCTGCTGAGCGACGCGCCGGACGTCGGGGTCGACTCCCGGCACCGTGGGCCGGTGCCCGACGACGCCGTGCTCGGGGTCGTGCGCGGACGGGTGTGGCCGCGGCCCGGCCGCGTGTGAGATCTGCCACGACCCACGTGTCGGGCGTGTGGAACACTGCGGCCGTCCCGCCCGCCCGCGAAGAGAAGTAGGCCATGACTGCACACGTCGCTCCCCAGCCGATCACCGAGCACCCGTTCGCCGGAGACCCCGTCTTCGACGCCCACGTCGGCGGCAAGCTCGCGGTACGGGCGACGGCGGCGGTCGACAGTCGCGACGAGCTGTCGAAGGCCTACACGCCCGGCGTCGCCCGCGTCTGCGAGGCGATCCACGCGGACCCCGAGCTGACGCAGGTCTACACGTGGGTGCCCAACACGGTCGCGGTCGTCACGGACGGCACCGCGGTGCTCGGCCTCGGCGACATCGGCCCCGCCGCCGCGATGCCCGTGATGGAGGGCAAGGCGGTGCTGTTCAAGGAGTTCGGCGGCGTCGACAGCGTGCCGATCTGCCTCGCCACCACGGACACCGAGGAGATCATCGAGACGGTCGTCCGGCTCGCCCCGAGCTTCGGCGGCATCAACCTCGAGGACATCTCCGCCCCGCGCTGCTTCGAGATCGAGGACCGGCTCAAGGAGCTCCTCGACATCCCTGTGTTCCACGACGACCAGCACGGCACCGCGGTCGTCGCGCTCGCGGCGCTGGAGAACGCGCTCAAGCTGACGGGCCGCGCGTACGCCGGCACCCGCGTCGTGATCTCCGGCGCCGGTGCCGCGGGCGTCGCCGTCACGAAGATCCTGCTCGAGGCCGGCATCACCGACCTCGTCGTGACCGACCGCAACGGCATCGTCTCCGAGGAGCGGGACGACCTGACGCCGATCAAGCGCACGCTCGCCGAGCTGACCGCGGGGCGCAGCGTGCGCAGCGGCAGCCTCGACGAGGCGCTCGCGGGCGCCGACGTCTACATCGGCGTCTCCGGAGGCACGGTCGCCGAGGAGGTCGTCGCGACGATGGCCGACGACGCGATCATCTTCGCGCTGGCGAACCCGAACCCGGAGGTGCACCCCGAGGTGGCGCACCGCCACGCGCGGATCGTCGCGACGGGCCGCTCCGACTTCCCGAACCAGATCAACAACGTGCTCGCGTTCCCCGGCATCTTCCGTGGCACGTTCGACGCGCACGCGACGGCGATCACCGAGGGCATGAAGCTCGCCGCGGCCCACGCGCTCGCCGGCCTCGTCGGCGACGACCTGCGCGAGGACCTCATCATCCCGTCGCCGTTCGACCCGCGGGTCGGCCCGGCCGTCGCCGCGGCCGTCGCCGACGCCGCCCGGCGTGACGGGGTCGCGCGCCGCTGATCCCCGCAACCCGGATAGTCCCTGACGAACCGGTCGTCGATCTGCTCGTCGAGCGACCGAAACGTCAGGGACTATCCGGTTCGGCACCGGGTTCCCGCCCCTCGACCGGTGGACCGATCGCGCGCTCGCCCCGTTAGGTTGGCGGCATGTTCGCTGTGTACGCCGCGGGGTTCTCCTCCGACGACCCGCTGAGCGGGTTGGTGGTGGGGGAGCGCCCGGACCCCGTCGCGCCCGAGGGCTGGACGACCGTGACGGTGCGGGCGGCCGCCCTCAACCACCACGACCTCTGGTCGCTGCGGGGGGTCGGTCTGAAGGCCGAGCACCTGCCCATGATCCTCGGCTGCGACGCCGCCGGCCTCGACGAGGACGGCAACGAGGTCGTCGTCCACGCCGTGCTGTGCGACCCGTCCTGGATCGGCGACGAGACGCTCGACCCGCGCCGCACGCTGCTCTCGGAGCGTCATCAGGGCACCTTCGCGGACAAGGTGGTCGTCCCACGGCGCAACGTCGTGCCGAAGCCCGCGTCGCTCTCGTTCGAGGAGGCGGCGTGCCTGCCGGCGGCGTGGCTGACGGCCTACCGGATGCTCTTCACGCAGGGCGCGCTGAAGCCGGGCGACTCGGTGCTCGTGCAGGGAGTGGGCGGCGGCGTGGCGACGGCCCTCATCATGCTCGCGCGCGCCGGCGGCCTCCGGGTGCTGGCCACCAGCCGCGACGAGCGGAAGCGTGAGCGGGCGCTCGAGATCGGCGCCCACGAGGTGCTCGAGAGCGGTGCACGGCTGCCCGTGAAGGTCGACGCCGTCATGGAGACCGTCGGGCGGGCGACCTGGTCGCACTCGGTGCGGTCGTTGCGCCCCGGCGGCAAGATCGTCATCTCGGGCACGACCTCGGGCCCGCAGCCCGAGGACGCCGAGCTCACCCGCATCTTCTACCGCCAACTGCAGGTCATCGGCTCCACGATGGGCACGCGCGACGAGCTGGCCTCCCTCGTGGCCTTCCTCGACGCCACCGGCGTGCGGCCGCTCATCGACCGGGTGGTGCCCATGACCGAGGCGCGGGACGCCTTCGCGACCCTGGCCGAGGGCGACGTCTTCGGCAAGCTGGTGCTGACCCGATGAGCGGCGGGACGCGCCGTACGCACGTCGTCACCGGTGCCGGTTCCGGCATCGGCGAAGCCACCGCATTGCGGTTCGCCGAAGAGGGCGCCACGGTGGTGCTGTGCGGACGGCGCATCGAGCCG
>DASWYU010000085.1:0-10006 GCA_036404795.1 Nocardioides sp.
GCCGTCGCGGGCTTCGCGCTGGCGGGGGTCGCGACGGGGACGCTCGTGCCTCTCGCCTTCGGCGCGGCGGGCGAGCTGGCCCCGGGGCGCAGCGACGAGGTGGTCGCGCGGGTCAACCTGTTCAACTACGCCGGCGTCGTGCTGGGCGCCGCGTCGCTCGGCGTCGTCGGCGAGGGCGAGGGGCTGGGGCTCGCGTTCGCCCTGCCGGCGGTGCTGCTGCTGGGGGCGTTCCCACTGGTACGGCGCGCGTTCGCCCCCGTCACGGCCCCCGTCACGACCCCCGTCACGGCCCCCTGACCGATCTCACGCTCCCGGCGTCCACCGCACGCAGAGGCACCGGTGCGGCCACGCGATCATCCCGTCGCCGCGGTCCTGCTCGTCGACGGCCGCCCGCACGATCTCCCGCGCCTCCTCGAGCAGCGCCGTGCGCTCCGCGTCCGGGAGCATCGCGACCCCCGAGTGCGTGGCCAGGCAGCCGGCGACGTCGTCGGGCGAGACCCACCAGGTCCAGGCGACGACGGCCAGCTCGGGCTCGCCGTCCGGCAGCCCGACGTCGTCGGGTCGCCAGTCGTGTCCCCGAGGCGGGTCCGGGTCGAGCGCCTCGACGGCGGCGACCCAGCCGCCGGCCTCGGTGTCGACCGTGTTCCAGAGCAGGCCGAGGGTGCCGCCGGGGCGGAGCACGCGCCGTACCTCCGGCACCGCCCGCTCCACGTCCACCCAGTGCCACGCCTGCCCCACCACGACGGCGTCGACCGAGTCGTCGGCCAGCGGCAACTCCTCCGCGCCCGCCCGGTGGCGGCGCGCGCCCGGCGCGACCCGGCCCAGCTGCTCCAGCATCGCCGCGTCGGGCTCCACCGCGTCGACGTGGAGGCCGCGGTCGAGCAGCGCCGCCGTGAGCTTCCCGGTGCCGGCGCCGACGTCGGCGACCCGCTCGGCGTCCTCCGGCAGCACCCAGTCGAGCGCGCCCGGCGGGTAGTCCGGTCGGTAGCGGTCGTAGTCCGCGGCGAACGAGCCGAACACACGGGCGCGGGCGGGATCGGGAGTCACCATCCCGACGATAGGCAGGCACGCCAGGAAGTGGCAGGCTCGGCGGATGGCCGACCTCGACGCGCTGCTGGCGGAGCGGACCGACGTGCTCGCTCGCCTCGCCCGCCTGCGCGCCGACCACGCCGCCTTCGTCGCCGCCAGCCGCGACAGCAACGCCGACGACGAGCACGACCCGGAGGGCGCGACCATCGCGTTCGAGCGCGCCCAGGTCGAGGCGCTGCTCCGCGAGGGCGAGGCGCGGCTGCGCGACATCGAGGCGGCGCTCGGGCGGGCGCGGGAGGGCGGGTACGGCGTGTGCACCGTCTGCGGTCGCCCCATCGACCCCGCGCGGCTCGCCGTCCGCCCCTCGGCCACCACCTGCGTGCCCTGCGCGAGCACGCCCCGCCGTTGACCCCGGGTCGTGGACGCGCCGGGCGACGCCACGTAGCGTGCAGGGCCTCACACGGCTCGGCGCGCATCGGGGTGCGCCGCGCGACGACGAGGGCACTCGGGGTGCTCGATCGGAGGTACGACGTGAGGACACAGCACAGGCGCGTGCGCAGGACGATGGGTGCGGTGACCGCGGTGGTCACCGGCCTGGCGGTGGCAGCAGCCGCGGGGCCCGCGGTCGCGGGACCGGGCGGTGACGACGACCGCGGCGGGGGGCGCGGCGGCCATCACGGCGGACCAGGGCACGGCGGTCCGGGGCACGGCGGACCAGGACATCCGGGGCACCCGGGGCACGGCACCCCGGACCTCGCCGAGACCGTCACGGGCGCGGCCGTCCACGACCACCTCGAGCAGCTCGCCGCGATCGCGGAGGCCAACGAGGGGAACCGCGCGGTGGGCACGCCGGGCTACGAGGCCGCGGCGGTCTACGTCGAGGAGGTCCTGAGCGAGGCGGGCTACACGCCGGAGCGGCAGTACTTCGACGTCGACAGCTTCACCCTCGACGCCCTCGGCCTCGAGGTCCCGGGCGTCCCGCTCGAGCCGGCCGGCATCGAGTTCTCGCCCAGCACGCCCGCGGGCGGGGTGACCGCCGCGCTCGTCGCGCCGACCGACCCGCTGGGCTGTGACGCGACCGCGTGGGACGGGGTCGACGCCGCCGGCGGCATCGCGCTCGTGTCGCGGGGCACCTGCAGCTTCGCGGAGAAGTCCGTCGCCGCGGGCGAGGCCGGGGCCGCCGCCGTGCTCATCGCCAACAACGTCGAGGGCCCGCTCAGCACGGGCACGCTCGGGGAGCCGCTGGACGGCGCCGTACCCTCCGTCGGTCTCTCCCAGGCCGAGGGCACCGCGCTCACCGCGGCCCTCGCCGCCGGTCCCACGACCGCGACCCTCGACCTCCAGGGCACGATCGAGACGGTCGAGACCTTCAACGTGCTCGCCGAGACGACGACCGGCCGCGACTCCAACGTCGTGGTGGTCGGGGCACACCTCGACGGCGTGCCCGACGGACCGGGCATCAACGACAACGGCTCCGGTTCCGCGGCGATCCTCGAGACCGCGGTGCGGCTCGCCGAGGCCGGTGACCTCAACAACCGGGTGCGCTTCGCCTGGTGGGGCGCCGAGGAGATCGGCCTGCTCGGCTCGGCGCACTACGTCGCGGACCTCGCGGCGAACGACCCGGCGGGGCTGGAGTCGATCGCGACCTACCTGAACTTCGACATGGTGGGCTCGCCGAACTACACGATCGGTGTGTACGACGCGGACGAGTCGACCTACGAGGCCCCGGTCGCGGTGCCCGAGGGGTCGATCGCGACCGAGGCGGTCTTCACGGACTACTTCGACGGCGTCGACCAGCCGTGGGTGGACTCGGAGTTCTCCGGCCGCAGCGACTACCAGGCCTTCATCACCAACGGGATCCCCGCGTCGGGCCTGTTCACGGGCGCCGACGGCGTGAAGACCGAGGAGGAGGCCGCCACCTTCGGTGGCACCGCGGGCGAGCTGCTCGACCCGAACTACCACACGCCCGCCGACGACCTGGGCAACGTGTCGCAGGAGGCGCTCGACATCATGGCGCCCGCGATCGGCCACGCCACGCAGGCGCTGGCGGAGAGCACCGAGACCGTCAACGGCGTGCCCGGCGCCCCCGACTGGAGCTCGGACACCCGCTACCGCCGGGGTGACCGCGTCGTCCACGACGGCGCGCTGTGGGAGGCGAAGCGACCGTCGCGCGGCAAGGAGCCGAGCGAGCGGCGCAGCTCGCCGTGGCGCGTGGTCGGCGCCGGCTGAGACCCGCGCGAGCGGGCACCTGATCCGTGCCGCGGGTCGACGTCGGGGGGCGTCGGCCCGCGGTACGTCACGTCGCGCGACGAGCCGGCAGGTCGATCTCGAAGTAGTACGACGTCACCTCGGGGCCGCGCCGCTCGTGGCGGTCGAACCCGACGGACTCGTAGAGCGCCACCGCCGCCTCGTCGGTGTTCGTGGTCGTCAGGTCGAGGTACGTCGCACCCCGGTCGTGCGCGTGCTCCATCGCGGCGTGGAGCAGCCCCCGCCCGTGGCCCTTCCCGCGGAGCGGCGGCACGACGTAGAGCTCCGCCAGGTAGGCCTCGTCGGCGTCCTCCCACAGCGAGCGCCGGAACCGCAGCAGGGCCAGCCCGTGCGGCCCGGCCACGCCCCCGGCCGCCGCCGGCTCGACGTCGAGCAGCACGACGGCGGTGTCGGTCGCGAGCAACCCGGCCACCCGCTCGGCCAACCACTCCTGCGCGGGCGCGGGGTCGTCGTACTCCGCGTTGAAGTCCCGCAGCAGCTGCGCCACGTCGGGGGCGTCGGTCGCCGTGGCGACCCGGGTCGAGGACGGTACGTCGCGCGTCACCGGGCCAGCGTAGGGCGGGTGACCCGCGACGTACGGCCGGATAGTCCCTGACGTTTCGCACCCGACACACCGACCTTCGGCGTCAGGACGGTTCAAAACGTCAGGGACTATCGGATCGGGTCGAGGGGCTCGAATGAGCCGACGTCGATGACCCGTGGCATCCTCACCCGGTCAGGAACCGGGTGGGAGGGCTGCGATGAGCGACGTCGCCGACGAGCTCGCGCGCATGCGCGAGGCGTTCGAGCAGCCGACGCTCCGCCTCCTCCACCAGCAGCACGCGCCGCTGGTGCTGACGATCTTCCGGCTGGCGTTCGGGCGCGACAACCGCCCGGTGCCGACGAGCCGCCTGCACCAGCAGGTGGAGACCTACCTCGGCGAGCTGCGGATGGCCGGTGTCGAGGGCCTGCCCAACGGCAGCGGCCGCGACCTGTGCCTCACCTGGATGCGCCGCAAGTGGCTGATCCGGGCGAACGCGGCGGACGGCGACGGCGAGGTCTACGTGCTGACCTCGTCGGCGCAGGAGTCGCTCGAGCAGGCGCGCTCCCTGGCCCGCGAGCGCGCCACCCTCTCGGAGCACCGGGTGGCGACGATCGTCTCGGCGTTCCGCCGGTTCAACTCCGAGGCGAACCCCGACCGCACCACGCGGGTAACGCTGCTCAACGACGAGATCAACCGGCTGCGCCTCGAGCGCGACCGGCTCGTCGACGGCGGCGAGATGCCGCCGGCGAGCGAGGACTACATGGCGGAGGGCTTCGGCGAGCTCCGCGCGCTCGTCAGCGCCCTGCCGAGCGACTTCGCCCGCGTCGAGGAGGCGTTCGCGCGCATCCGCAACGACATCCACGACGCGTTCCGCGCCGACGAACGTCCCGCCGGCGAGCTCGTCGACGACTACCTGGCGCGCATCGACCAGCTCACCACCGCCACCCCGGAGGGCCGTGCGTTCGAGGGGGCCTTCCCGCTCCTGCGCGACGAGGAGCTGCTCGCGCGCCTCCGCGGCGACATCGCCGCGCTCCTCGACCACCCCAGCACCGACGTGATCCTCTCCGAGGCCGACCGCCGCGAGCTGCGCGACACCGTGAAGCTCATCCGCGCCGGCCTCGACCGCGTCCTCGTGCAGCGCAACCGCGCCACCGCGACGCTCCGCAGCAACATCGAGTCCCGCGACGTCAACCGCGACCGCGAGCTCGAGCGGGTGCTGCGGCACCTGGAGGGTCGGCTGGGGAGCTGGTACGTCGCGACCGGCCCCCGCGCGACCGCCGGCGTCCCGCTGCTCGCCGAGCGCGCCGGCGTGGACCACCTCCGCGAGCGGTTCTTCGACCCGTCCGAGGAGCGCGTGCCGCCGCCGCTGGAACCGGCCGACACCGGCGAGGGCGGCGACGTGTCGTGGGACGAGCTCCGCGCCGCCGGCGGTCCGTCGCTCACCGACCTCGGCGACGCGCTCGACACGGTGCTCGACCCGATGCTGCTGCCGGGACCGACCACCCTGGCCGAGCTGTTCGCGACCCTGCCCGTGCACCTGCGCCGACCGGTCGAGGTCATCGGCCTGCTGCACCTCGCCGAGCGCCGCGGCCTGGTCGACGGGGCGGGCACGACCGACGTCGTCACGGTGCGCCCCGACGGCTCGACCCGCACGCTCAGCCTGCCGACCGTGCTGACCCGCACGACCGACCCCGCCGACGACCCCGCCGACGACCCCGCCGACGACCTCCCGGAGGACGCCCGATGACCGACACGGACACCGAGGTGGACCTCAACCCCGAGCTGGAGCCGACCGGGTCGCTCTCCCTGTTCGAGGGCGACGAGGGCGGGCTGACGCTCGAGCAGCGCCGCGCGCTGCTGGCCCTCGTGAAGCTGCGGTTCATCACCGCGCGCACCCACCCGCGCGAGTGGGCGGCGCTCGTCGACAACCCGCGGGCCGTCGTGTCGCGCCTCAACGACCTCTTCCTCGAGCTCGTCATCGACGCCGAGCGCGAGGTCGCCTTCAAGCGGCAGGCCGTGCCCGAGGCCGGCGGCCGCTTCCCCACGCTCCTGCACGACACCGCGTGGAACCGCGAGGAGACGATCACCCTCGTCTACCTCCGCAACCGGCACTTCACCGACTCCGCCCGCGGCGAGGAGCGCTCGTGGGTGGACGTCGCCGAGGTGGTCGAGCACCTGCTCTCCATGCGTCCGGCGGACGCGACCGACGACGCGGGCGACGAGGCCCGGGCGCGGAACGCCGTGGCGTCGATCTACAAGACCGGGCTGCTCCTCGGGCCCGCGACGGCCGAGCGCTTCGAGATCAGCCCCGCGGTCGAGACGCTGCTCCCGCTCGAGCGGCTCGTCGACCTGCTGGCGTGGCTCGACGAGCAGGCGGCCGCGAGCACCGAGACGCCAGAGACGCCCGAGGCGCCCGAAGCGCCCGGCCCGACCGAGACCCCCGAGACCCCCGAGGACGACGCGTGACCGAGGAGACGACGGACGGTCCCGTGGAGGAGACCGTCGAGCCCGTGCTCGACGCGGACGCAGGCCTCGACGCGGCCGATCTGGCGGCGTACTCCGCCCCCGACGTCCCCGACGACACCCTCCTCGCAGCGGCGGACGAGGCGCTCTTCGGCATGCACGGCGCGACCGAGGGGAGCACGCAGTGGCGGATCACGTCGCTGCAGCTCGTCAACTGGGGCGGGTTCGGCGGCCACCACGTCGTGCCGCTGCACACGGAGACGACGCTGCTCACCGGCGCCTCCGGCGTCGGCAAGTCGTCGCTGCTGGACGCCTGGACGACGCTGATGATGCCGTCGGACACGCGGCTCAACGGTGCCTCGAACGACGTCGCTCCGGGTCGCGCGCGCTCGGCGGGCCAGCGCAGCCCGCTGTCGTACCTCCGCGGCGTGGTCGACCAGGCCGAGGACCGTGCGGGCGGCGGCGCCCGCCAGGTCACCCTCCGCGGCTCCGACGAGGACACGTGGGGCGCGGTCGCCGCGACCTTCGTCGACGACCGGCAGCGGCGCTTCACGGTGCTGCGGATCTTCTACGTGCCGCGGCGCGCGACCCGCACGAGCGACGTGCTCACCCGCCTCGCGACGGTCGAGGGCGAGCTCGACCTGTCCGAGCTGCAGCAGGCCGTCGGCTCCCGCTTCGCCCCGCGCGAGCTGCGGGCGCTGTTCCCGCGGCTGCAGTGCCACGAGACGTACGCCGTGTTCGCGGCCCGCCTCCACGCCCGGCTCGGCATCGGCGCGAACGGCGACGGCGACAAGGCGCTGCGGCTCCTCGCGCGGATCCAGGCGTCGCAGCCGGTGCGCTCGGTCGACGAGCTCTACAAGGAGATGGTGCTCGAGCGTCCGGCGACCTACGCCGCGGCCGACCGCGCCGTCGAGCACTTCGACGACCTCGAGGCGTCCTACGAGACGATGGTGACCGAGCAGCAGAAGTCCGACCTGCTCGCGCCGATCGAGGACCACCACCGCGTGCTCGTCGCGGCGCAGGACACGATCGGGGAGCTCGACGCGTACGGCGCCACCACCACCGGCCCCACCCCCCTGCGCCTGTGGGAGCTGCGGCGTCACGCCGGGCTGCTCGCCGAGGCCGTGCGCGCCAACCAGGAGGCCCGCGAGACCAACCGCGATCGTCGGGCCGGGGTCGCGCGCCGTGTCGCCGACCTGCAGGTCGAGCTGTCGACCGCCCGGGAGGCGCACCGTGGCGCCGGCGGCGAGACGCTGGAGCTGCTGGGCGCCGAGCTGAAGAAGGAGCAGGCGCGGGCCGAGGAGCTGGCCGAGCGCCGCGACCGGCTCGCTCCGCGCGCGGCCGTCCTGGGGGTCGACCTCACGTCGGCGGAGTCCTACGCGGCGGCGCAGGCGGAGGGCCGGGTCTTCCTGGCCGGGTACGACGCGGAGGTCGCCCGCCTCGAGGACGGCGTCGTCGACGTCGCCCGGCGCCAGGGACCCCTCCTGGAGCGGCGCGCCGAGCTGCGCAAGGACCGGGCCTCCCTCGCCGGCCGGCGCGGGCGGGTGCCGCGCGAGCTGGACGAGATCCGCGGGCTGCTCGCCCAGGCCGCGGGGCTGCGCACCGCCGAGCTGCCCTTCCTCGCCGAGCTCGTCGAGGTGCGGCCCGAGGAGGAGCGGTGGCGCACCGCGGTCGAGACCGTGCTCGGCGGCGCCGCCCGCCAGCTGCTCGTGCCGGCCGACCGGCTGCGCGACTTCTCCGCAGCGATCGACCAGCTCGACCTGCCGCGTCGCATCACGTTCATCGGCGCCGACCTCGACGCGGACGCCCCGGATCCCGGCTCGTCCGACCGGATCTCCGGGAAGCTCGAGCACCAGGACGGCCCGTTCGCGGGCTGGGTGCGGTGGTACCTCGCCGACCCGTCCCGCGACGCCCTCTGCGTGGAGTCCGCCGCGGACCTCGACGGCCCCGGCCTGCGCGTCACGCTCGCGGGCCAGACCCGCTCGGGCCGCCGGGGCTCCCACGGCCGCAGCGGTGGCGGCGACATCATCGGCTTCTCCAACGTCGAGGCGCTGGCGAGGCTCGACGCCGCGCTGGGCCGCATCGAGGACCAGCTCGACGGGCTCGACCGGGAGCGCACCGAGGTGGCGGGCCGCAAGCGCACCGCGGAGGCGCGCGTGGCGGCGTACCAGGCGATCGCCGACGTGCCCTTCGCCGACCTCGACGTGGCGAGCAGCCAGGAACGCTGCGACGAGCTGGCCGCCCAGCGAGAGCGGGTGCTGGGCTCCGACGCCCACCTCCGGACCCTCGCGGGGCAGGTCGACGAGATCGAGTCCGCGATGCGCGCCGCCGAGGTGGAGCGCACGCTGGCGGCCGACGAGCGTACGGCGCTCGAGCTGCAGCACGCGACGCTCGTCGACGCCGAGGACGCGACCCACGACGAGCTCGACCGGGTCGAGCAGGCCGCGGAGCTCGCCGAGGACCAGGCCGCGCGCCTGGACGCCGAGTTCGCCGCCGCGGTCGGTCCGGGGGTGGAGGGCTCGCTCGAGCGGTTCGCCGAGAACTGCTCGCGCCTGCGCGACCGGCTCGGGGAGACCGCCCGCGCGGCGTCGGAGCAGATCGCGGGGGCGTCGCGGGAGCTGGTGCGGATCTTCGCGCTCTACTCCGAGCGCTGGCCCGACCCGAACCGCGGCACCGCCCTGACGAGCTACCGCGACTATGCCGACGTGCTGGCCGAGATCCGCCGTACGGGCCTCGCGGACCGCCGCGACGAGTGGCGCCGCCGCCTCGCCGACTGGTCGGGACAGGACCTCGTGCCGCTCGCCGGCGCGATGGCCGCAGCCATCGAGGACATCGAGGACCGGCTCGCGCCCATCAACGAGATCCTGCGACGGCTGCCGTTCGGCGCCGGGTCCGACCGGCTGCGGATCCGGATCCGCCGCCTCTCACCGACCGAGGTGACGCTGTTCCTCGGCGACCTGCGCGAGCTGTCGCAGGGCACGAGCGAGCCGCTGGCCGGCGAGCAGCTGGAGGCGCGGTTCGTGCGGCTCCAGCGGTTCATGGCGCAGCTGCGCCGCGCCGACGACCCGCGCGCCGGGGCGGCCGAGGCGCGGTTGCGGGACGCTCTCCTCGACGTACGGCACCACGTCGAGGTGTCCGCGGAGCGCTACGACCCGCGCACCGGGGCGCACCAGGCCTGGTATCGCACCCTCGGCGAGAAGTCCGGCGGCGAGTCGCAGGAGCTCATCGCGTTCGTCATCGGCGCCGCGCTGCGGTTCCGGCTCGGCGACGAGCTGCGTTCCCGGCCGCGGTTCGCCCCGGTGTTCCTCGACGAAGGCTTCGTGAAGGCCGACGCGGAGTTCGCCGGTCGCGCGGTCGCGGCGTGGAAGGGACTCGGGTTCCAGCTCGTCGTCGGCGCGCCGTTCGACAAGTTCACGGGCCTCGAGCGCCACATGGACGAGTTCCTCGAGGTGGTCAAGAACCCCGCGACCAACGCCGCTCGCGTACGGCGCGTGGTCGACGCCACGACCGCCTGATCGAACTTTTCGCGTCGTCCGCGTGACGATCCGCCCCCTCGGTACGACCAAGCCAGGTCGGACCGAGACGGAGGAGGCGTCATGACGCACGACCAGCTGGAGGGAGTCGCGCCGAGCGCGCGGACGCGCGCGCTGCGGAGGAGCGCGACGCGGACCGCGCTGCCGGCCCGCCCGGCCGCACCGCCGAGCGCTCCCGCTCGCCCGTCGG
>DASWYU010000086.1:0-8830 GCA_036404795.1 Nocardioides sp.
GATGGACACCGTGCAGGCCGATCGCGACCACCTCGCCCGCGTGGGGCTGGTCGCCTACGGCGTCGTCCACCTCCTCCTCGGGTGGCTGGCGGTGCAGCTCGCGCTCGGTGACCGCGAGGGGGAGGCGTCGACGAGCGGCGCGATCCAGCAGCTGGCCGAGCAGCCGTTCGGCGTGGTGCTCGTGGGGGCCGTCGCGGTCGGGCTGTTCCTGCTCGCGGTCTGGCAGGGTGCGGAGGCCGTGTTCGACCACCGCTCGGAGAAGATGTCGGACCAGGTCCGTCACCGGCTCACGGCGGCGGCGAAGACGGTGCTCTACGCCGCGATGGGCGTGAGCGCGGCCCGGATCGTCCTCGGCGCGGGAGGCAGCAGCCAGGAGGAACAGGCCGACACCGTCACCGCGCAGCTCCTCGGTCTGCCGTTCGGCCAGGTCGTCGTCGGCGTCGTCGGGCTCGGCATCCTCGCCGTCGGCGGATACCTCGTCGTCAAGGGCGTCACCGACCGCTTCCTCGAGGACCTCGCGCACAGCGGCCGCGGGACCGCGGGCACGGCGTACACCTGGTGCGGTCGCGTCGGATACGTCGCCAAGGGCATCGCCATCGGCGGCGTCGGCGTGCTGTTCGGCTACGCCGCGCTCACCCATGACCCCGACGAGTCCGGAGGGATCGACGCGACCCTGCGCCAGGTCCTGGAGGCTCCCGGTGGGCCCGTTCTCCTCGGCGCCCTCGGCCTCGGTATCGCCGGGTTCGGCCTCTTCTGCTTCGCCTGGGCCCGGCACGTCGACTGACGGGCGCGGGCAGGCGTACGTCGCCGGTCCGCGGGGTAGCAGGTCCGGCGTGGCGAGCACCGTGGACCCCGATCAGCCGGAGGACCTCGCCGAGACCGTGCGGCTCGTCGAGGCCGAGGGGCGCCGGATCATCGCGCGCCAGGGCGACGTGCGGGACCTCGACGGTCTCAAGGACCTCGTCGCGACGGCGGTCTCCGAGCTCGGCGGGATCGACGTGGTGGTCGCCAACGCGGGCATCTGCATCCCCGCCACCTGGGACACCACGACCCCGGAGGTCTTCCGCGACCACATGGACATCAACGTCACGGGCGTCTGGAACACGGTCATGGCGACGGCGCCCCACCTCGTCGAGCGCGGCGGCGGTTCGATCGTGCTGATCAGCTCCTACGCCGGCAAGAAGCTGCAGCCGTTCATGGTGCACTACACCGCCAGCAAGCACGCCGTGGTCGGTCTGACCCGGGCCTTCGCCGCGGAGCTCGGCAAGCACCGGATCCGGGTCAACAGCATCCACCCAGGCGCCGTGATGACCCCGATGGGCACGGGCGACATGCAGGCCGCGCTCCAGCGTGCCGGGGAGACGAACCCGCCGTTGAACCAGACGGGCACACCGTTCGTGCCGCAGTTCGCCGCCGAGCCCGAGGAGATCTCGGCCGCCGTGTCGTTCCTCGCGTCCGACGACGCGTCGTTCGTGACCGCGGAGCAGTTCAGCGTCGACGGCGGCGCACAGTTCTACTGAGGGGTCGCGGCGGGGCGACCGGGCTGCCGGGCCGGACCGCTAGCCTCGGCGGATGCTCGACAGGTCGCCCCGCGCCGCCGTCCACCGCCTCCTCGGCGCCGCCGTCCACGAGGCCCGACGCCTCGTCGAGTGGTACGGCGCGATCTCGCCCGGCACGGCGGCCGGGGACCGGTTCGGGGCCCTGGGGGATGGGTCCTGCATCGCGTTCCCGCAGGCCACGATCGCCGGGGAGGCGGGGATCCACATCGGCCGCGGCACCCTCGTGGGCCGGTCGTGCACCCTGACGGTCGGCTACGTGGGGCCCGACGACGTGCCCCCGGACCGCGGACTCGTCATCGGCGACCGCTGCGTCCTCGGGGCACGCACCACCATCACCGCCCACGAGTCGGTGACGGTCGAGGACGACGTCTGGTGCGGCCAGGGCGTCTTCGTCTCCGACGCCAGCCACTCCTACCAGGACCCCGGCACTCCGGTGGGGCGGCAGCTGGGACGGCACCAGCCCGTGCGGATCGGCGCCGGCTCGTGGATCGGGCACCACGCGATCGTGCTGCCGGGCACGACGATCGGGCGGCAGGTCGTCGTGGCGGCCGGGTCGGTCGTCCGCGGGGACGTGCCCGACCACAGCGTCGTCGCGGGGGTGCCGGCCCGCGTCGTGCGGACCTACACGCCCGGGGTCGGCTGGGTCGGGAAGGACCCGCACGACGTGCACCCGGAGACGTCGGCGGCGCAGGTCGCGGCGTACCTCACGGGTCACCAGGCACCACCGGCCGCGCCCCTCGGCGGGGCCTGACGTCAGGAGCCCAGCGCCCAGCCGGCGAGGGCCGCGAGCACGCCGAGCACCAGCATCCCCCCGGTGTGGGCCGCCGCGGCGCGCCAGCGGCGTTCCTCCAGCAGCACGACCGCCTCGACGCTCGCGGTGCTGAAGGTCGTGTAGCCGCCGAGGAGGCCTGCCCCCAGGACCGGTGCCACGACCGGGCCGAGCGTGCCCGCCGCGGCGAGCGCGGCCACGAACCCGAGCAGGAACGAGCCGGTCACGTTGACGGCGAGCGTCCCGAGCGGGTAGCCGGGGAGGTGCCGGCGCACCGTCGTGTCGACGAGGTAGCGGAGCGCCGAGCCGAGTCCTCCCGCGACGGCGATCCCCGCGACGGTCGCCGGGGCGAGGGCGCTCACGGGGTCACCGGGCCGGAACGGCGGCGGCTCGACACCACGACACCGAGCGCGGCCGCGCCCAGTCCGAGGACGACGCTGCCGACGAGGTAGCCGACGCCGAGCGCCGTCCCGTCGGTCGCGAGGCGGACGCCGTCGGACGCGAGTGCGCTGTAGGTGGTGAAGCCTCCGAGGACACCCGTGCCGACGAGCAGCCGGAGGTGCGGTCGGTCGGTCAGCGGACCGCCGCGGACGCCCCCGAGGAGCAGGCCGAGCAGCAGCGCGCCGACGACGTTGATCGCCCCGATGGTCACGGGGACGCCCGCGACCGGCGGCACGAGCACGCTGAGCACGTGGCGGGCCGCCGTGCCCGCGCAGCCGCCGAGGAACACGAGGAGCACCGCGACCGGCATCCGGACGGCCGGCGGCGGGGCGGGGAGCGGCACGGTCGGAGACGGTACTCCCGCACGGTCCGCGCAGGCACCTGGGTCCGGGGGCTACGCTGCGTCGGTCGGGGGACACGGATCGACTTCGATGAGGTGCTGTGCCCAACGACCCCGAGCGCCCCCGGCGCCGCTACGTCTCGCCCGTGCGGGAGGCCGCCCTCGCGGCGACCCACGGCAGGATCGTCGACAGTGCGGCCGAGCTGTTCGCGAAGGACGGCTACCGGTCGACGACGCTCGCGGCGATCGCCGAGCGCGCCGGCGTGTCGGTCCCCCGGGTGAACCTCTCGGGCTCCAAGCCCGCGCTCCTCGTCGAGGCCTACCAGGCCCGAGCCGGCGGATCGGCGCGGCTGCGGCCCGTGACCGAGGAGCCCGACCTCCAGGCGATCATGGCCAAGCCCGCCCCCGAGGCGCTCGCGGCGTACGTCGTGTGGCTGACCCGCGCCCACGAGCAGTCGGTCGGTCTGTGGTTCGCGCTGCGCGAGGCCGCCGCCACCGACCCCGAGGCGGCGGCCGCGTTCGACGCGGTCGAGAAGTCCAACGACGACGCCTGCGTCGCCGCTGTCGGGTGGGCGCAGGCGAACGGCCTGCTGACCGGCGACGTCGACCTCGGCGAGCGCGCCCAGACCTGGAGCCACCTCTCCAGCGCGGAGCCCTACCGGCACTTCGTCGTCGAGCGCGGGTGGTCGCCCGAGCGCTACCAGCAGTGGGTGCGCCGGGCCCTCGACCGGCTGGTGTTCGCCCTGGCGGAGTGATCCCCGCCGGGTCATAGGTAAGGCGAACCTAACTTAGCGCTACGGTGTCCTCCGACGTCGCCGAGACCGGAGGAACCCATGGCCGCCACGAACGCCCGCGCCGCCCGCACGAAGCCCGCGACCCCCGAGCTGCTGGTGCTCGACGTGCTCGAGTCGCGTCGGGTGTCGCCCCACATGGTGCGGGTGACCCTGGGCGGGCGGGACGCTGCGACGTTCGTCCCGCTCGGCTTCGACCAGTGGTTCCGGCTCTTCATCCCCGTCAGCGAGAACTCCCTGGCCCGGGTGCCGGCCAAGCTGACGACGCTCAGCTACGTGCGATTCCTGACGGTCTCCAAGACCGACCGCCCGGTGCTGCGCAACTACACGGTGCGGGCCCACCGCCCCGACGGTCCGCGCGGGCCGGAGATCGACGTCGACTTCGTGGTCCACGACGCTACGGACGGTGGCGACGCCGGCCCGGCGACCACCTGGGCGCAGGAGTGCCGGCCCGGTGCGACGGTCGCGATCCTCGACGAGGGACACCTCTACGCGGCGCCCGCCGACACCGACCACCACCTCGTCGTCGTCGACGAGTCGGGCCTCCCGGCCGCCGCCGGCATCCTCGGCTCGCTGCCCGCCGACGCGCGCGGCACCGTCCTCATCGAGGTCCCGAGCGCCGAGGACCGTCAGGACCTCACGGGTCCGGAGGGCGTCCGGGTCGAGTACGTCGTGCGCACCGATCCGCACGCCGTGCCCGGTCGCGCCGTGCTCGCGGTCGCCTCGGCGCTCGAAGTGGACGGGGCGGCGCCGTACGTCTTCGTGGCGGGGGAGCAGGGCCTCGTCACCGACCTCCGTCGCCACCTCGTGCAGCGGGGTGTGCCGAAGGAACGGATCACGTTCACCGGCTACTGGCGCGCCGGCAAGTCCCGCTGACGCGGGCCGGTCAGGCCGGCCAGTCGGGCGGGAAGTCCGCGGCGGCGCGGTCGTGCTGCTTGGTGAGCTTCTTGCGGGCCTTCAGGCCGATCCGGTCGCCGAACACGGTGCCGAGCGTGTGGTCCGTCTCGTGCTGGAGGCAGCGCGCCAGCAGGCCGTCACCCTCGAACGCCACGGGCTGACCGTCCAGCCCGACGCCGACCACGCTCGCCCGGTCGGGGCGCGCGCAGTCCACGAACGCCCCCGGGAAGCTGAGGCAGCCCTCCTCGCTGTCGTCGAGGCGCCGCTCCGGTCCCTCCGGCGTCGTCACGTCGGGGTTGCAGACGACGCCCGCGACCCGGCGTCCGGACGCGTCCGGGCAGTCGAAGACGAAGACCGCCAGGTCGACCCCGATCTGGCAGGCGGCGAGACCGACGCCGTCCGCGGCGTACATCGTCGCCGTCATGTCGGCCACCAGGGCGCGGAGGTCGTCGTCGAAGTCCGTCACGCGCTGCTGCGGGGCGTGCATGACCGGCGTCCCCCAGCGGGTGATCGGTCGCGCGGTGCCGCCCGTCGGCAGGGGACCGTGGGGTGTCAGGTCCGGCCCGTCGGTGGTCTCGTCGGTCGGGGCGGCGGGAGCGTCGGACATGGCGACGATCGTAGGAGAGGCGTGACGAGCGTGATGCGGGGCCTCGTCGCACGAAAGTGTGGCGCTGTGTGTAACTGCGAGTTACATTATGCGGCATGTCCCTGACGAACAGCCTCAGGCCGGGCGGGCGCAACGGCCTCGCGCGCAAGGAGACCCGCGACCCGATCGGCTACGCGGTCGCGGCCCTCAACGTCGTCGCCCAGAGCGACCTCATCGACCGGCTCGGCCTGCGGAAGAAGACCGAGCAGGCCGTGTTCACGTCGACCCGCGGCGGGTTCGCGGTCCTCGCCAAGGCGGGGCGCACCTTCGCGAAGAAGGGATCCGCGGACAAGCCGGGCGTGCGGGTCCCGGCCGCCGGGGCGTCGGGGGTCTTCGACCTGACGCCGAGCGAGGACGAGCAGATGCTCGTCGACGTCGTCGGCGAGTTCGCCGCCGACGTCGTCCGTCCGGCGGCGGCCGAGGCGAACGAGGCGTGCGAGGCGCCCGAGGCGCTGCTGAAGGCCGGCCTCGAGATCGGTCTTCCCCTCCTCGGCGTGCCCGAGAAGCTCGGCGGCATCTCGGAGGAGCGCTCCGCGGTGGCCGGCACGCTCGTGGCCGAGACGCTGGCGAGGGGCGACATGGGCCTCGCCGTCGCGGCGCTCGCGCCCGGCGCGGTCGCGACGGCGCTGTCGCTGTGGGGCACGGACGCCCAGCAGGCGACCTACCTCCCCGCGTTCACCGGCGACGACGTGCCCGCCGCCGCCCTCGCCCTCGGCGAGCCGAGCGTGCTCTTCGACGTGCTGGAGCCGAGCACGACCGCGGTCCGCCGCGGCGACCGCTACGTGCTCGACGGCGTCAAGGCCGGCGTGCCGCGGGGTGGTGACGCCGAGCTGTTCGTCGTCGGCGCGCGCCTCGAGGGCAAGCCCGTCCTCTTCCTCGTCGAGCCGGGCACCGAGGGCGTCCGGGTCGAGGCCGACCCGTCGATGGGCGTCCGCGCCGCGACGCTGTCGAAGCTGCACCTCACCGGTGTCGAGGTGCCGCTGGACGCGGTGCTCGGCGCGACGGACGGAACGACGTACGTCGAGTGCGTGCGCCTCTCGCGGCTCGCCTGGTGCGCGCTCGCGGTCGGCACGGCCCAGGCGGTGCTCGACTACGTGACGCCCTACGTGAAGGAGCGTCAGGCGTTCGGCGAGCCGGTGGCGCACCGGCAGTCGGTCGCGTTCATGGTCGCGAACATCGCGATCGAGCTCCAGGCGATGCGCCTGGTGACCTACAAGGCGGCCTCCCGCGCCGCCCAGGGCAAGGACTTCGCCCGCGAGGTCGCGCTCGCCCGCAACCTCTGCGCGAGCAAGGGCATGCAGATCGGCCTCGACGGCGTGCAGCTGCTCGGTGGCCACGGCTTCGTCAAGGAGCACCCGGTGGAGCGGTGGTACCGCGACCTGCGGGCCCTCGGCGTGATGGAAGGAGGCGTCCTCGTCTGAGCCCCGGCTCAGGACGGACCAACAGCCATGATCAATCTCGAGACCCCGAAGAAGCACCGCGCGCTCGTCGAGCAGGCCCACCAGGTCGCGATGAACATGCTGCGGCCCATCTCCCGCAAGTACGACCGTGCCGAGCACTCCTACCCCAAGGAGCTCGACATGCTGGCCGCCATGATCGACGGCCTGTCCGAGTCGGGCGCCTCCGAGGGCGCCGGCGCGGCGGGCGTCCGCCGTGACGAGAAGAAGGACGACGGCGGCGTCCGCAACGGCTCCAACCTCGCGTCGGTGATGTCCGTCGCCGAGATGTGCTGGGGCGACACCGGTCTGCTCCTCTCCATGCCGCGGCAGGGCCTCGGCAACTCCGCGATCGCCTCGGTCGCGAACGACGAGCAGCTCGCCCGCTTCGGCAGCACCTGGGCCGGCATGGCGATCACCGAGCCCGGCGTGGGCTCCGACTCGGCGTCGATCACCACGACGGCGACCCTCGACGGCGACCACTACGTGATCAACGGCGAGAAGATCTTCGTCACCTCGGGCGACCGGGCCGACTCGATCGTCGTGTGGGCGACCCTCGACAAGTCCCTCGGCCGTGCGGCGATCAAGTCGTTCGTCGTGGAGAAGGGCACGCCGGGCATGCAGGTGGAGCGGCTCGAGCACAAGCTCGGCATCCGCGCCTCCGACACCGCGGTCATCACGTTCACGGACTGCCGCGTGCCGGCCGAGAACCTGCTCGGCTCGCCCGAGATCGACGTCAAGCAGGGGTTCGCCGGCGCCATGGCGACCTTCGACAACACGCGTCCGCTCGTCGCGGCGATGGCGGTCGGGTGCGCGCGGGCGTCCCTCGACCTGACGCGCGACCTGCTCGCCCAGGCGGGCGTCGAGGTCGACTACGACCGTCCCGCGCAGCTCCAGTCGGCGGCGGCCGCGAAGTTCCTCCAGCTCGAGGCGGACTGGGAGGGGGCGCAGCTCCTCACCATGCAGGCCGCGTGGATGGCGGACAACCGCAAGCCCAACTCGCTGGAGGCCTCGATGGCCAAGGCGAAGGCCGGGCGGGTGGGCTCCGACATCACGCTCAGCTGCGTCGAGCTCTGCGGTTCGCTGGGCTACAGCGAGGGCGAGCTGCTCGAGAAGTGGGCCCGTGACTCCAAGATCCTGGACATCTTCGAGGGCACGCAGCAGATCCAGCAGCTCATCGTGGCGCGGCGCGTGCTGGGCCTGACGAGCGCGCAGCTCAAGTGACGGCCTGACCCCGAACAGCGACGACCCCCGGCGCCCCTCGCGCCGGGGGTCGTCGCGCTGTGCGGCTCACGCCGCGCTGCGGAACGGGTCGTGCTCGGAGAGGATGCGGTCGACGCGGGCCTGGTCGAGGCGGGCCACGACCTGGGTGGTCTCCTGGGCGTCGCGGACGCACTTGGCGAGCGTGAACGACGAGGTGACGAGGAAGAGCGTCCCGAGGGCCAGGAAGGCGCGGACCCACGGGTCGACGGGCACGAAGATGATCGCGACGACCATCGTGAGGAGCGCGACGCCGAAGGCGAGGCCCGCCTGCAGGAAGAACGCGCTGGTGTTCTTGGTGGACGGACCGGCCGGAAGAGGAGGAGTGCTCATGACGAGAACTCTCGCCGGGGACGAGGGTCCCGCGCGTCCGTCCGCGTACTCAACCCTGGCTGAGGACCCCGGCCTCCCCGCTCTGGTGGCCCGCCTGCGGGCGGCGGGGTGCGTCTTCGCCGAGGAGGAGGCCGCCGAGCTGCTCCTCGCGGCCCGGAGCCGTCCGGACGGCGGGACGTGGCTCGAGCGTGCCGTGACCGAGCGGGTGGTCGGCCGTCCCCTCGAGCTGGTCGTCGGCCGGGTCGCGTTCGGCGGGCTCCGGCTGGCGGTGGCCGCCGGCACCTTCGTCCCGCGCGTGCGCACCGAGCTGCTCGCCGAGGTCGCGCTCGAGGGCCTCCCCGCGGGCGGCCGGGTGCTC
>DASWYU010000087.1:0-18590 GCA_036404795.1 Nocardioides sp.
CTCGACCCGCGCGCGTGGCTCGGCACCGCCACCGACGCCGGCACCCTCGACGAGGTCACCGCCGCGCTGGGCGGCCGGGCCCGCTTCGCGGGGTGGGGCACGCCGTACGTCGCGGTCGACGGCGCCCACGTGCGCTGCGACTACCGGGACCGTCGGGGCTGGAAGGAGCCCGGCAACCTCCTCGGCGTCACCGTCACCGTGGACGCACCGGGTCGGGCCTCCCGCCCCGAGGACGACGACTGCCCGACATGTGCGGACCTGCTCGTACGCGGAGGCTCCGAGACGTCCGAGGGGTCCGGCATGGACGTCGACGCCACCGTCGCCGCGGTCGCCGCGGCGCTGGCCGCCGGTCTGCTCACGGAGGACGTCCACCGCGTGCGCCTGGCGGACCTGCGTCCGCTCCACGCCTCGGGCCTCATGGACCACGTCGAGAGCCAGCTGACCTGCACGACCTGCCGCCGGATCCTCTGCCTGGCGCTGCGGCGGGACGGCGCGCCGACGCTCGGCCACCACGTCCTCGACGAGGCGCGGCGGCACCCGCTCGAGCCTGTACCGCCGGTCGAGCAGTGGGGCGACGCGGCCCGGATCGCCGCGGCGGAGGCGGCGATGCGGTACGTCGACCACCAGCCCGGGGCGTGGTTCCTGGTCGAGCAGCAGGGCGCGCTCTTCCTGCAGGCGCGCTACGTCATCAGCTCGATGGCCGACGACTCCGCGCTCGTGCGGCTCGACGCGACGGAGGTCGCGGCGTACCGCGTCGGCGGCCACGACTACCTCTCCGCCCTGGCGCGACGCATCCACGACGGCTCGCCGCACCGCCCCGGCACGCCGTTCCACGACCGCGACCTGCTCCGCGGGCCCGACGGTCCGCGCCTCCGCGACGAGGTCGGTGCGGCGATCGCCAACCACACGTGGATCGCCGAGCAGCACCGACGGTCGTGACCACGGCGGAATAACTTGAAGCATCAAGTGTTGGGGCCTGCATGCTCTCACCCACCCGCCCCCTCGTCCCCGTGGCGACCGTCCGGTCGTCGGTGCGGATCCCCCTCGCGTTCGCGGACGGCTACCGCACCACCGCGGACGTCACGACGTTCACCGGCCTGGTCGACGGCCAGGAGCACCTGCTGCTCGGCCTGGGCGACTGGCGGGGTGCGTTGGACCGCTCCGCGGCGGGCGGTACGGCGCCGCTCGTCCGCCCCCACAGCGAGTGCCTCACGGGCGACGTGCTGGGGTCCGAGCGTTGCGACTGCGGCCCGCAGCTGCGCGAGGCCGTCGAACGGATCGCGACCGAGGGCGGGTTCCTGCTGTACCTCCGCCAGGAGGGTCGCGGGATCGGCCTCTACGCGAAGCTGGACGCCTACGCGCTGCAGGACCAGGGCCTCGACACCTACGCGGCCAACGTCGCCCTCGGCCGCGGCGAGGACGAGCGTGACTACCGCGCCGCCGCGCAGATGCTCGCCACCGTCGGCGCCGACCGCATCCGCCTGCTCAGCAACAACCCGGACAAGGCGGCCCAGTTCGACGCGTACGGCGTGACCGTCACCGAGCGCGTCACCACCGCCGTGCATCTCTCGGCGGCCAACGAGCGCTACCTCGTCGCCAAGCGCGACCACACGGCGCACACCCTGGACCTCCCGACCTCGGCGTGACGGACTGACCCCGCCGCCCCGTTCGCGCCGCGGGCAGACCGAGCGGAGCGAGGTCAGTACAGATAGTCCTCCCCGCTCGCCCGCACCGTGACGTCGCTGAGGCTGATGCCCCAGGGCTGGTCGATGACGTGCACGACGGCGGTGGCGAGGTCCTCGGGCTTGATGAGCCAGTACTGCACGGAGTCCACGTCGGTGAGCTCGGCGGGCAGGGTGCCGTCGACGAGCTGCTGGACGTGCTCGCCGTAGCTGGCGGCGCGCTGGCCGACGAGCCCGAAGATGGCGTTCTCGTTGACGATCCAGCTGGCGAGGTTGGTGCCGGTGATGCCGGTCGGCTTCACGGTCGTGACCTTGATCTTGCCCTTGGCCTCGATGCGGAGGGAGTCGGAGATCGTGGTGACGGCGGCCTTGGTGGCGCTGTAGACGCCGGAGCCCTCGATGCCCGCGTTGCCGTAGATGGAGGAGACGTTGACGACCTGGCCGCGGCCCTGCGCGATCATCTGGTCGTAGACGGCGGAGATGCCGTTGACGACGCCCTTGATGTTGATGTCGATGGCGGCGTGCCAGCGCTCCCAGGCGCGCTCGTGGTCGGAGAAGTAGGCGAGCGGCATGACGCCGGCGTTGTTGACGAGCACGTCGATGGCGCCGTACGCCGCGACAGTGGCCGCCGCTGCCGCCTTCACCTCGGCCATGGAGGTGACGTCGGCGACCTGGGCGAGCGCGGTGCCGCCGGCGGCGGTGATCTCGTCGACGACGGCGTTGACGTTGGCCTCGTCGACGTCGAGCGCGACGACCTTGGCGCCCTCGGCGGCGGTCATGAGGGAGATGAGACGGCCGAAGCCGCTGCCGGCTCCGGTGACGACGATGACCTTGTCCTGCAGGTGCTGTGACATGGGTGGTGCTCCTTCTCGGGTGGGGTTCGGGGTCAGACGACGTCGACGCGGTCGAGGACCGCGGCGACGTGGGTGGGGTCGCCGGTGACGGTGACCGCGGAGCGCCAGGCGGTGCGGGTCGTGCCCCAGCGCAGGAAGTCGGTCGCCGCGGAGGTGGCGACGTCGGCGGGCAGGTCGTCGGTCTCGCGGACGACGACACGGTCCCCGCCGGCGGCGAGCACGAAGGCGCGCTCCGTCGCACCGGTCAGTCGGAGGCCGAGGGGTCGGACGAGGGCGGGGAGCAGCGCCGTACCGCACATCTGCGGCAGTCCCGCCACCATCCAGTCGATCGCGGGGTCGAGTGCCGCGGTGACCGCGAGGTCGCCGACGGCGGCGGGGGGCACGGGGCCGTACGGCGCGAGCAGGTCGCTGCCGAGGTGCACGAGGTGGTCGAACGCGACGGCGTCGGCGAGCTGCGCCATGCGGTAGGTGCCGAGGTCGAGCATCGCGAGCGGGGCGTCGCGGAGGTCGTCGCCCTGGAGCGCCTCGAGGGCGGCGAGCCCGGCGGTGGACTGCTCGCGGTAGTAGGCCACGACCTGCTCGGGCGACCAGTGGGCGCGCTCGCGCACGCCGGCGTCGTTGAGCCGCTCGGAGGTGCCCGACGGGTTGTCGGGCAGCACGAGGCCGGGGTCGGCGATGAAGTTGAAGAAGAAGGCGAGGTGGGTGACGACGTCCTGCACCCGCCAGCCGTGGCAGGCGGCGTCGGCCGCCCAATGCTCGGGGGCGAGGTTCTCGGTGAGGGTCAGGGTGTTCGCGACGAGCGCGCGGGCGCCGTCGACTCCTGCGTGGGACATGGGGTCTCCTGGGTTCGGGGTACGGCGCGCCTCAGGCCGGGAGGAAGATCGACTTGAGCTGCTCGTAGTTCGCCAGCCCCTCCGGCCCGAGCTCCCGCCCGACACCGCTGGACTTCACGCCGCCGAACGGCGAGCCCCAGTCGAGGCCGAAGTAGTTGACGCCGAACGAGCCGCTCTCGACCCGGCGGGCGATGTCGATGCCTCGCTCCTGATCGGCGGTCCAGACGGTGCCCCCGAGCCCGTACGACGAGTCGTTGGCCAGTCGCACCGCATCATCGGCGTCGGTGTAGCGCAGGACGGTCAGCACCGGGCCGAACACCTCCTCGCGGGCGAGGTAGCTGTCGTTGTCGACGCCGGTCACGACGGTCGGCGCCACGAAGAAGCCCTGGTCGTGGCCGGGGGCGCGGCCGCCGCCGGTCGTCGTGGTGGCGCCCTCGGCGACACCGCGCTGGAGCATCCCCACGACGCGGTCGCGGTGGCGCTCGCTGGCGAGCGGTCCGACGGCGACGGCGGGGTCCATCGGGTCGCCGATCGGCAGGCCCTCCACCATCGCGGTGAGGGCGTCGACCCAGGTGTCGTGGGCGGCGTCGGGCACGAGGATGCGGGTCGACATGTAGCAGGTCTGGCCGGTGTTGAGCAGCGAGGCGCCGGCGAGGCCGGCGACGGTCTGCTCGATGTCCGCGTCGTCGAGCACGATGGCGGCGGACTTGCCGCCGAGCTCGAGCGTGACGGGTCGGATGAGCTCGCCGCAGGTGCGGCCGATGTCGCGTCCGGCGGCGGTGGAACCCGTGAAGGCGACCTTGTCGACGCCCGGGTGCGCGACGAGGTGGCGGCCGATGTCGGTCCCGCCGTTGACGACGTTGAGCACGCCGGCGGGGAGCCCGGCGGCGAGCGCGGCCTCGGCGAGCACGTAGGAGTCGAGGCTCGTCTCGGGCGACGGCTTCACGACCACGGTGCAGCCCGCGGCCAGCGCCGGGGCGATCTTGAACATCGACAGCACGGCGGGGAAGTTCCACGGCGCGATGGCGGCGACGACGCCGACCGGCTCGCGCCGTACGACGGTCGTGCCCCCCAGCGGCTGCGCCGCCCGGCGCTCCTCCTGGGGCGTGGCCGCGACGAGGTCGGCGTAGTAGCGGAGCAGCTGCACCGGGGCCGCGCCCTCGGCGAACCGGGCGAGCTCGATGGGCATGCCGTTCTCGGCGGTGACGGTGGTCGCGCGCTCCTCGCCGCGCCGCTCGAGCTCGTCGGCGAACCGGTGGATCAGGGCGGCGCGCTCGGCGCGGCTGAGCCCGGCCCAGTCGGGGCGGCGGAGTGCGGTGCGCGCCGCGGCCACGGCGGCGTCGACGTCGGCGGTCGTGGCGGCCGGCACGTGGCCGATCTGCTGCTCCGTCAGGGGTGAGATCACAGTCAGTGATTTCTTGACACCTCGAACCGAACATTTGACACTTCGACACATGGCTGACCTGATCGCCGCGTCGTCGCTCAGCCACGTCGCGGGGCTCGTGACCGAGCTGGGCGGTGATGCGGGGGCGCTGCTGCGGCGGTTCCGGATCAACCCGGCGAGCGTCGGCTCGCCCGACGACTTCGTGCCGTTCACGACGGTCGCGGCGCTGCTGGCGGCGTGCGCCGACGAGGTCGGCGCCCCCGACTTCGCCCTCCGCCTGGCCGCCCGGCAGGACCCCGACATCCTCGGACCGCTCGCCATCGCGGCGCGGAACGCCGACACGATCGGGGGAGCACTGCGGAAGGTGACGGAGTACGCCCACGTCTATTCCCCCGCCATCACCTCACGGCTCGAGGAGCAGGGCGGCATGGTCAGCTACGAGTTCGACACCGTGCTCGCCCGGCTTCCCCACCGGCCGCACGTCGTCGAGCTCGCGCTCGGCGTCACCCTCTCGACGTTCCGGATGCTCGGCGGGCCGGAGTTCCACCCGACGACCGTCACGTTCCGGCACCCGCCGATCTCCGCCGAGGCCACCTACCGCGCCTACTTCGGCTGCCCCGTCGTGCACGACGCCCCCGCCGACGCCCTGCACTTCCCCCGCGGCCTCATGACCCAGCGGCTCCGACAGGTCGACCCGCTGGCCCACGACCTCGCCGTCCGCTACCTCGCCGGTCATGACCGCCACGACGCCTTCGCCGACGTCGTCGGCACCCTCGTCGCCCGCTCCCTCCCGACCGGCTCGGCCAGCCTGCCCGCGGTCGCGCGACTCCTCGTCATGCACCCGCGCGCGGTGCAGCGCGCGCTCGCCGCCGAGGGGACGACCTTCGACCGGCTCGTCGACGGGGCGCGCCGCGACCTCGCGCTGCGGCTCCTCGGCAGCCCGCACGTGCCGCTGTCGACGGTGGCGCGCCAGCTCGGGTACGCCGAGCAGTCCGTGCTGACCCGCAGCTGCCGGCGATGGTTCGGCATGGCGCCGCTCGCGAAGCGGCGGGAGGTGGTGGGGCGGGGGTGAGTGCTCCGATCCGGTGCCCTCAGGCGTGCGCCTCCGCGATCGAGGTCGCGGCGGACGTCGCGCGCTCGACGTCGAACGTCCCGTCGGCGAGGAACACCGCGCGCACCTCGCTGACGACCCACGTGTCGCCCACGACCGCCAGCACGCGGACGCGCTCCTGACCCCCGTAGTCGCCCGTCGCGACGACGGCCTCGGTCCCGTCCGCGAGCGTCGCGTCGACCTGCTCCAGGCCGCTGAGCCCCTGGGCGTCGGCCAGGTCGGCGAGCGTGCCGCCGGCGGGCTGCGTCTGCCAGAGCGCCTCGAGGTCGGCCGCCTCCCCCGTCGACGCGCACGTCGTCCACCCGACGAACGGTTCGCCGTCGCCGACCTCGACGTCCTCGTCGAGCCATTCCGCGAGATCGGCGTCGCCGACCGTCGCGCAGGTGACCTCGTCGGGCGCGTCTGCGTCGTTGGCCGTGTCGTCACCGCACGCGGTGAGGGCGAGGGCGAGCACGGGAACGAGGGCGAAGGCGAGGGCGAGGGTACGGCGGCGCATGCGTCGCGACGTGCCCTCGCGGGGTGCCGTCGAAACCGTTCAGGCCGTCGGGCCACCGGGCGTGGCGAGCTCCAAGCCCAGCGACGACGCGGCCGCAGCGTGATGGACCTCGGTCGCGCCGAGGAGGGCGATCACCATGCCCGCCGCACGTTCGATCACGCCGGCCACTCGGACCGGAGGTCGTCGAGGTATCCCGGCTCGTAGAGACCGGTGTAGGAAGCGCTGATCCGCTCGGCCGCGTCGAGACGCTCGGTGCGCCGCGTCGCTGTCCGGGGTTCGATGCTACGGCGCCCCTCCTCGATCAGTCGACGCAGAAGACGCGCCGGACGATCGCGGTCCTCCGGCCACCGTCGAGCGGCGGCAGCGAGCGCAACCGTGACGTCCGGAGTCTCGGCGATCGCGTGGCGGGGCCTGCTGGTCGGCACGCCGATAAGTGTCGCACCTGGCGAAGATGTCGCACCCGCCGTGGAATTGTCGAGATGCAGCGAAGACTGACGAGCCGCCCGCGGGGAACTTTGACGAACCGGCATCCGCCGTCAGCGCTCGTCAAAGTTGCCACCTGACCGTGCGTCATCGCGTGAGTATTGGTGTCGTTTGAGCAAGGGCGATCGTCCATCCGTGCTGCCCTCGAACGACGACGTACGTCAATGCTCCCGTCGCGGACGGCAACGCTGCCCCGTCGACGGGTGATCGCCCGTCATGGGTTGTCTTGATGCAGCTGGCCAACGCGACGGTGTCCGTGACCTGACGAATGTCAACGACCTCGACTTCCGTCGAAACGGCGGCCAGCGGTGAAGCCAGCGCCGTCCTCATCGCGCTGTCGAGCGAGTCTCGTCCAAGTACTCGTCTGCCCACGAAGTTGACGTCCCGAGAACCGCGGCCGCTACCCGACCGACTGGCCCGCGATCAGCCAGGCGATCAAGGATCGCGCCGGATGTCGTCGCCCCAGGGGGCCCGTGCGAGTTGGGCCAGCAGGGTCGCGGTGTCGAGGAACACCCGCTCGCCGACGACGTAGCCCTCTTCGTCGAAGGTGACGACGGCGACCATGTCGAGGGCGATGGGGTTGCCGGTGGGGGCGAGGCCGGCGTACTCGCCATCGTGTGTGCCCTGGAACCGCACGAGCGCGGCGCCGGTAGAGCCGAACTGTCCGAGCGGCTGGAGCGTCGCGACCAGGTCGGTGAACCCGGTGAACAACGCGGATTCGCGCACCGCGAGTGCCGACAGGCCGGCTTGGGGCCCGGTCAAGGGAGAGTCGTAGGCGGCGGGCTCGCGCCAGAGCCGGAGCACGGCATCGACGTCGTGGTCATTGACGGCCCGGGCGGCGGCCGCGGCAAAGGTTTCGATGAACATCGCGCTCACACAGCCGACTGGGGGCGCACCGAGCGCTCCGCGAGCGAGATCGCCCAGCCGGAGGGCATCCGGCCTGCGATGCGGGCGAGGAAGGCGTTCGCCGGGCCGTCGACGACTTCGCGGCGGCCCGATCGCAACGCCCGCAGCGCGGTGGCGACGACCTGTTCGGGAGTACGGCGCGACCCGACCGAGGCGTCCTCGCCGGCGATCTCGAAGAAGGCGGTCTCGGTCGCACCCGGGCAGACCGCCAAGACCTGCACGCCGCTGCCGCGCAGCTCGGACCACAGCGCCCGCGTGAAGGAAAGTACGTAGGCCTTGGTCGCGGCGTAGACAGCCATGTGGGGGACGGGCTGGAAGGCCGCCGTACTGGCGATGTTGATGACCGCGCCCTCCCCTCGGGTGACCATCCCCGGCACGAGTGCGGCGGTGAGTTCGGTGAGTGCGGTGACGTTGACGGCGATCTGGGTAGAGGCCGTCGTGGGATCGGCGGTGGCCAGGTCGCCGTGCAGTCCGAGCCCGGCATTGTTGACCAGTACGTCGACCACGATCCCGCGCTCTGCAAGCGCCTCGCCGATCTTGGCAGCCGCGCCTGGAGCACTGAGATCGGCCTTGATCACCTCGGCGCGAATGCTGTGGGCCTGCCGCAATGCCTCGGTCTGCTCGCGCATCAGCGCTTCACGACGTGCGACGAGCACGAGGTTGCCGCCGCCAGCGGCAACGCGCTGCGCGAATGCCAGCCCGATGCCCGAGGTGGCTCCTGTGACCAGCACGGTTCTGCCTTTGAAGTCCTTCACGATGCTTTCCTCCATTTAATCGACCCGCATGCAGGTTTTATTAAACAGGTAGCCTGTATGCATGACAACAGCTCGGGACCTTGCTGCCGCTACCCCGCGACGCGTCGGCCGGCCCGCGGGCGGGACCGAACACGGTGCGGCCTCCCGTGCCCGGATCATCGCCGCGGCCGCTGGTGTGTTCGTGCGGCTCGGCTACGACAAGGCGCGAATGGCCGACGTCGTCGAGGCGAGCGGCCTGACGAAGGGGTCGGTCTACTTCCACTTCGAGAGCAAGGAAGCGCTCGCGGTCGCCGTACTCAGCGAGCGGCATGCCCACTGGCTCGACCGCGTGCGCACGCGTCTGGCAACTGCCGCCCCCGGCGTGGGCCGCCTCGAGGCGCTCCTACGCGCCATGCTCGACCTGCATGCCGAGGACCCGGACGCCTGGGTGATCTCGCGCCTGGCCCACAACCTCGCCGAACAGCCCTCGACCCGCGAGCTGGCCACAGAGCTGACCCGGCGGTGGATCGACGAGGTCGCGGCCGTCGTGCGTGAGGCACAGGCCCCCGCCGGCGCCGGCACGGTCGACGCGACGGCCCTGGCGACCTTGATGGTGGCCGGGTTCGACGGCCTCAAGTACACGATCCCGATGCTCACCGCCGACACCGACGCGGCCGAGGTCATGCTCGCCGACCAGGGCGCTCTGCTTCTTCTCTTGGTCCGGGCGGCGCTCGGCACTCAGGCCCGGTCGTCGATGTAATCGAGCACGCGGGGAGCGAGCGACAGGTGGTTGGTCGCCTCGCCCAGGTCGATCCCGGCCGGGGTGCAAGTGGACCCCACGTGCACGCCTGCACTGAGGCCCCTCCGCTTGTCACTCACCGTCAGGCCCGAGATGCTCACCACGTCGCAATGCTCCAACGTGATGGAGCATGACGGCTCACTGACGGTGGAGGGCACCGGGTCACCGGACCGGGCGTCGATGCTGTTGTCCCGAAGCTCGACCTCGGTCGCCGAGATGACCGCGACGCCATACCGCGCCGGGGTGTGGATGGCGTTGCCGGTGACGAGTATGTCGCGCGCGCTGATGGCGGAGGCGGTGTCGCGGGGCGCCTGAACGGCGGCGAGCTTGATGGCGCCGTGACCGAACTCCGCCGGATCGTAGGCGCCGACGACGCGGTAGCCGGCGTTGGTGAGGACGTTGCCCGTCAGATCGATCCCACCAGGGATCGGTCCCTCCGGGCTGGCGTCCGGCTCGTTGCAGACCATGATTCCCGAGCCCGGCGTGTCCGAGATCTGATTGCCGGCAACGACGGCACGGCCGACCGGCCCTGCCGCACCGTCGCCCCGGGCGCGCAGGGTGATCCCGTAGCGGGACGTCTCGCGGATGATGTTGTTGGCGATCCGCAGACCAGGGGCCGAGGAGGCGAGGGAGAACAACTGGTCGGCGGCGTCGTACGACGTGCCGACGGTGATGCCGTCGATCACGCCGCCGAGTTTGATGGTGGCAGCCCCGCCCGACGCTCCGCCGGTTGCGACGACCGAGGTGATCGCGGCGGTTCCCAGAACCGCGCCGGTCTTCGCGGCCAGAACCTCGACGCGGTCCGGGACCTCCTTCCCGGCGACGAACGCCCAGTCGATGATGTCCTGGGCCGGAGCCTCCACGTCGAGGACCGTGAACCCGGTATCGGGGTCGAGCGAGCTGCCGACGATCCACACCGGCTGATGGTGGATGTTGATGCCGTCGTCATGGGTGCCCTCGATGACCGAGTTGGTGATCGTCACTGACGCGACGTTGCTGGCGGAAGTGCGGGCGTTCTTGACGAAGATCCCATCCTCGGTAGTCGTGATGTCGCGCCCAGTCGCTCGTTCCACGTGTAGGTCGTCGACGGTCAGGCCCGCGGCGTTGACTGCGGTGATGGCGGTGCCGGGGGCTGTCAGGATCTTGACCGACCGGACGAGGACGTCCGTGCAGGAGCGAAACGTGAGGGCGGCCCCGATCCGGTTTCCCATGACGAACCGGTCATTGCGTTCGATGCCGGGCAAATAGGTCACCGCGTCCTTGAGACCGATACGCCAGGTCCCGTCCGTGTTCGGCGTCCACCCGGTGATACCGAAGACCTGCCCGACCGAGGCCTTCGGCCGAGTCCGGACTGCGTCCGTGCGTACCGTCCCCCAGCCGTTGGTGTCGTCGACTGATGCGGGCATCGGGAATCCGGGGTCCGGGCGAAAGGTAAGCCAGCCCGAGCTTGTCGTGGGACCGCCGGTGCCGAAATCGGTGATCGTGCCTTGGACGAACGGTGGTGTGGCCCAGTCGATCGTCAGGTTCCTGACCACGGGGCCGGTCGAGTCGCTGATCCAGGAAATGCCCTGCCAGCGCGTGTTGACGAACTGCAACGTCGCGCCGGCACCGTCGAATGCGACGTACTTCTGCCTGATCGTCAGGTGGGACGGGTTCGTTTGAGTCGCCGGAACGGCTGGATCGATGTCGCAGCGATACGTCCCGGGGCCGGGGAACGTCACTGCGACGACGTGGCCGGCGCTGGCCCGCTGCCCGGCTCGGGCGAACGCGCTGCGGATCGCCGGGCCGCAATCGGCGCCGGAGTTCGGTACGGCGTCGATGTGTTCGACATCGGTTGGCGACGGAACCGCCGCTTGTGACATGACGGCCCCCAGGAGGTCCGTCGCTGTCACGGCGACGGCTGAAGACCCAGCTGGTGTAGACGCTGCCGCGGTCGCTGTGAACGATCGCACCGGCCTGCGGACGACGGCGCCAGGTCGCCATCTGCAGGGCGTCGACGACCAGCTCGGAGCGGACGTGGTCGGCGATGGACCAGCCCACGATCTGCCGGTTGAACACGTCGAGCACCGCGCAGCATTAGACCTTCCCGGTGCTCGTGGGGTGTTCGGTGACGTCGGTGCACCACAGGCGGTTCGGCTCATCGGCCCAGAAGCGTCGCTGCACGAGGTCCTCGTGCGGTGCCGGCATCGGCTTCTTGCGACGCTTGCGGTGGGTGTTCCCGCCGATCCCGGCCCCGCCCGGTCAGGCGCAGCAGCCGGGCAACTCGTTTGCGGCCGACCCGTAGGCCCATCGCGAGCCGTAGCTCGGCGTGGATGCGGGGTGTTCCGTAGGAGCCACGCGACATGGCGTGGACCTCGACGACGGTGTTGGCGAGGTAGGCGTCCTCGAGATCACGCGCGGAGGGTGGTCGGTCCCGCCATTCGTAGAACCCTGATCGAGAGACCTTCAGTACCCGGCAGGCCACCGCGACGTCGATCCCGTCGGCGGCGAGTTCCTGGACCAGCCGGAACGTCATCGTGGAAGAACGTTCTCCTTGGCGAAGTAGGCGCTCGCCCGCTTCAGGATCTCGATTTCCATGTCCTTGACCCGGACCTCACGACGCAGCCGCACCAACTCAGCACGCTCGTCGGAGGTGATGCCGTCCTTGCGGCCCTGGTCGACGTCAGCGACGTCCATCCAACGCCGCAGACACGACTCGCTGATCCCGAGATCGGAGGCGATCACCGCGATCGGCTTCTCCCGCAGACGGGCCAACTCGACCGCCCGCTGACGGAACTCGGGTGGATGTGCACGAGGCATTCAATGACTCCTTCCTGAGAGGCAGTGTCCCCTCAGATCAGGTGTCCGGACTACCGGGTCAGGCTCCGACTACCTCTCCTCATTGGAGTGGATCCGGGCCACGGAAAACGTCTGCATGATCGGACCCGCCGGCACCGGGAAGTCCCACACCCTCATCGCGTTGGGGATCGCCGCCGTCGAGCACGGTCACCGAGTCCGGTATTTCACCGCCGCCGACCTCGTCGAGACCCTCTACCGCGGATTGGCCGACAACTCGGTCGGGAAGGTCATCGACACGCTCCTGCGCAACGACGTCGTCCTCGTTGATGAGCTCGGCTTCGCGCCCGTCGACGACACCGGCGCGCAGCTGCTGTTCCGGTTCGTCGCTGCCGCCTACGAACGCCGCTCGCTCGGCATCGCATCGCACTGGCCGTTCGAGTCCTGGGGACGGTTCCTGCCCGAGCACACCACCGCAGTCAGCATGCTCGACCGGCTCCTACACCACTGCCACACCGTCGTCACCGACGGCGACTCCTACCGCATGCGACAGGCCCGAGCGAAGGGAGGAACCCGACTCAAGACCAACTGAAACCTGAGCGAAGGGTGGGGACTTTCAGTTGGCCACCAGCGGGGACCGCAACTTGGCCATTGACAGACGTACCTCGCCAGCGGGCGGTCAGTTGTAGAACCGGGTAGGCCAGATCGGACACGGAAGCCGATTGCATGACCCTTGCCACCGAGTGCGTCCGCTTCGGCTCCAGTGGCGCGCACAATGAAGCCTCGATAACCGAGGTTTCCGGGGCCGGCATCGACTGGGAGGGCCGGCGTCGAGCCGTCGCGGACCCGCTGCGTGAACTCTGCAGTCCGCACTGCGCTCGGTCTCGGATGGTCAACGACCTCTTGGAGACAGACGACCACACGTCCTGCGGGACGGAGGAACAGCCTGAAACAGGTAAGGGCGACCTTAGTTCGTGAATCCGTCAGAAATTCCAAACTTGGCTCCTCCACCAAGTCACTCCACGAAATCGCCTCGAACTACTGCGCCATGTCCACGAACCGCGAGTAGTGACCCTGGAACGCGACGATGATGTCGCGGGTCGCGCCATTGCGGTGCTTGGCGACGATGAGGTCGGCCTCGCCGGGGCGGGTCGACTCCTTCTCGTAGACGTCGTCGCGGTGCAGCAGGATGACCATGTCGGCGTCCTGCTCGATCGAGCCGGACTCTCGGAGGTCGCTGACCATCGGCCGCTTGTCGGCGCGCTGCTCGGAACCACGGTTGAGCTGCGACAGTGCGATGACGGGCACCTCGAGCTCCTTGGCCAGCAGCTTGATCTGGCGGGAGAACTCGGAGACCTCGAGCTGGCGGCTCTCGACCTTCTTGCCCGAGCTCATCAGCTGCAGGTAGTCGATGACGACGAGGCGCAGGTCGTGCTTCTGCTTGAGCCGGCGGGCCTTCGCGCGGATCTCCATCATCGTCATGTTGGGGCTGTCGTCGATGAACATGGGCGCGCTGGAGACCTCGCCCATCTTCGTGGCGAGCTTCGTCCAGTCGTCGTCGGTCATCTGGCCGTTGCGGATGTGGTTCAGCGGCACGCGCGCCTCGGCCGAGAGGAGACGCATCGTGATCTCGGCACGGTTCATCTCCAGGCTGAAGAAGACGCTGGTCAGGTTGTTGTGGATGGAGGCCGCGCGGCAGAAGTCGAGGGCGAGCGTCGAGTTGTGCGTCGGCACCATCGACCGGCCCGCCAGGTAGAGGTGCGCCTCGTTGTCGACCTGCACGCACCGCACCGGAACGGACGGGATCGGCCGGACCTCCGTGATGTAGCGGCGGCCGATGCGCGCCGTACCGCTCGGACGCTCCTCCTTGTGCAGCAGGTGCTTCCGCTCGAGGCGGAACACGTCGTCCACCGTCGAGAAGTTGAGGATGTAGCACACGGAACGCGACGCGTCGCGACCCTTCACCACCCTCGTCGTGCGCCCGCACCGGTAGCCGAGCGACACCACGAGCTCGTGGACGTCGTCCGCGAGGCGCTCGTCGGTCACGGCGAACTGGCACGACCCGACGCCCTTCACGACCGTGCCATCCGTGTCGAGGAGGCCCGCGAGCAGAGCGCGGCGGTCGGCCTCGGGCGCGCGCAGGTAGGCCGCCGGGATGTGCTTCGCCCCGAGCACGCCGGCTGTGCGCAGGAGCGCGGTGAAGGTGCCGTGGTCCGCCCAGCACGACGGGCAGCGGGAGCGCTTCCCCGACAGCGGGGCACTGCAGGACAGGCACCGCCCGTCGGGCGACTCCTCGTCCACGAGCCGGATCGAGTAGAGCATCCCGCCACGCGGCTCGACCGCGTAGCCCTCCGCCTCGACGAGCATCGGGATCTCCGGGGTCTCCGACGTCAGCCGGTTACCCGCCGAGTGGCCGTCCCCGAGCCACGCCCCCAGCGTGTACGGCGCAATCGGCAGCGTCGTCGCGCGCCCCTCGAGCGGCGCCGCGTTGAGCACCGCGTGGTTGGCCCGCTGGTCGGCGCCCACCCGCACCGTGGCGGCGATCTGCTCCGTGGTCACCACCGCCGGGTGGATGTTCTGGTTGCGGGAGCGGTTGTAGCGGGTCTCCGCGGCCCACGCCGACTTGCGGGTCGCCCGCGTCTCGGTCAGCCACTGGTGCTCGGCATCGGCCACGATGGTCGTGCCGTCGGAGAAGACGACCTCGAAGCAGGGCCGGTCGACCATCACCTCGGTCGCCGCGACCACGCGCGTCGGACGACCGTCGGCGTCGACCAGCTCGTCACCGACGGCGACCTCACCCATCGTCGTCCAGCCGGTCGGCGTCGGCAGGGGCGTGTCGAGCGCGAGCGCCTTCCCCATAGCGGGACGGGCCGCGATGATGATCATCTGCCCGGCGTGCAGGCCGTTGGTCAGCTCGTCGAAGTCGGCGAACCCGGTCGGCACGCCGTACACCCCGCCGTCACGGTTGCCGATCGCCTCGATCTCGTCGAGGACGCCCTCCATGATGTCGGCCAGGGGCGCGTAGTCCTCGCCCGACCGCTTCTCCGCGAGCTTGAAGACCTCCGCCTGCGCGACGTCGACGATGTCGTCGACCTCTCCCTCCCCGGCGTACCCCATGTGCACGATCCGCGTGCCGGCCTCCACGAGGCGGCGCAGCACGGACTTCTCCCGCACGATCTCCGCGTAGTAGCCCGCGTTCGCCGCGATGGGAACGTTCGCGGAGAGCGTGTGCAGGTACGGCGCACCCCCCACCCGCTGCAGCTCCCCCTTGCGCTGGAGCTCGGCGGCGACGGTGACCGGGTCGGCGGGCTCGCCGCGGCCGTAGAGGTCGATGATCGCGTCGAAGACCGCCTCGTGGGCCGGGCGGTAGAAGTCGGTGCCGCGGATCGTCTCGACGACGTCGGCGATCGCGTCCTTGCTGAGGAGCATCGAGCCGAGCACGGACTGCTCCGCCGCGTTGTCCTGCGGGGGCGTGCGGTCGCCGCCGGAGCGCTGCGGGGCCTGCCCCGGCTCGTACGACGCGGGACCGTCGCTCCACTCCTCCGGGGGTGGCTCGGAGAACGACTGATCCGTGTGTGCGACGCTCACGCTGCCTCCTGGTCCCGAGCCCCCGGAGGGCCGGCGTCGACCCTCGCGAGAGAGCCTGACGGGCACCACCGACAGTCCTGGCCGACCCACCTCGGTCGGTCCACGACGGCCGAACGTACGTGTACGGGAGGCCTGACGAACAGCGGCCTGTCCACAGGCCCTGTGGATAACCGGTGGATGACGGTGGACGACACGCCCTACGACCGCCCACACCTGGGGACAGACCTGTGGGAAGTCGCACAGACGGAAGCAAAGCGGGCTCCTGACCTGCGGAAACGAGTTCTCCACCCTGTGGAGGAAAACTCTTGCCCTGTGGATTCTCGCGACCCGCCGCGACACGCCGGGAGTCGTTTCAGGTGGTACTCCGTACCACCGCTATACACAGGAACCGCCCTTTACACACAGGCACCACCTGCTGTCCGGAGAACCGCCGAAAACGTCCGCCATCCGCAGCCGTGCGAGTAGACCGGTCGTGGGCCGCCTACCATCGCCCGGTGCTCGGACGCCGCGACCGCGAGATCCTGCGCCTCGCCGTACCCGCGTTCCTCGCCCTCGTCGCCGAGCCCCTCTACCTCCTCGCCGACGCGGCGATCGTCGGCCACCTCGGCACGGCGGAGCTCGCCGGCCTCGGCATCGCCGCGATCGTCCTCCAGACCTTCGTCGGCGTCTGCGTCTTCCTGGCCTACGGCACGACCGCCGCCGTCGCGCGGCTGCTCGGCGCCGGCGACCTCCGCCGCGCGCTCGACCAGGGCATCGACGGCATCTGGCTGGCGGTCGTCCTCGGCGTCGTGGTGACGGCCGTCGGCGTACCGCTCGCCCACCCCCTCGTCGCGGCGTTCGGGGCGGGGGAGACGGTGACGGACTTCGGTACGGCGTACCTCCGCGTCGCCCTCTTCGGTGCCGTCCCGCTCCTCGTCATGCTCGCCGCCACCGGCGTCCTGCGCGGACTCCAGGACGTGCGGACGCCCCTCGTCGTCGCGATCGCCGGCAACGGGCTCAACGTCGTGCTCAACCTGCTGCTCGTCTTCGGCGCCGGGCCGTTCCCCGCCCTCGGCGTCGCCGGCGCAGCCCTCGGCTCCGTCGTCGCCCAGGCCCTCAGCGCCCTCGCGCTCGTCGTAGTGGTCGCACGGGGAGCGCGCCGCCACGGCGCCTCACTGCGGCCCCGCCTCCCCGGCATCCGGGCCGCCGGGCGCGCCGGCGTGCCCCTCGTGGTCCGCACCCTCACCCTGCGGGCGGCACTGATCGTCACGACGTACGCCGCGACCCTCACTGCCCTGCGCGGCACCGGCGCCGACGAGGCCGTCACCCTCGCCGCGCACCAGCTGGCCGCGACGCTCTGGGGCTTCCTCGCCTTCGTGCTCGACGCCATCGCGATCGCCGCCCAGGCGCTCACCGGGCGCTCACTCGGAGCCGGGGACCTCGCGGGCACGCGCGCCACGACGCGGCGGATGGTGCAGTGGGGGATCGGCAGCGGCGTCGTCACCGGACTCCTGCTGGCCGCGTCGAGCCCGTGGCTGCCCCACCTCTTCACACCGGACGAGGCCGTCCACCCGCTGCTCGTCACCGTCCTGCTCGTCATCGCGCTCGGCCAACCGCTCGCAGGCGTCGTCTTCGTGCTCGACGGCGTGCTCATCGGGGCGGGCGACGGGGTCTACCTGGCGTGGGGCGGGGTCGTGGTGCTGGCCGTCTACGCCCCCGCCGTGCTCGGGCTCGCCCTGCTCGCGCCGCACCTCATCTCGGTGTGGATCGCGCTCACGTTCGTCTTCATGGGCGCCCGCGGCGTCGTGCTCCTCCGACGCGCCCGCTCCGACGCCTGGATGGTCACCGGCGCGGGCTGAGACGGGGTGGCACTTTCCCCGGTCGACCGGGGAAAGTGCCACTTAGACCACCAACGGTGATGGTCAAAGCGGTGTGTTCCCCGGGCGACCGGGGAAAGTTGCGACGCCCGGACAACACAGAACGGGCCGCCCTCCGAGGAGGGCGGCCCGTCGTGGTGGAGCAGGTGTCAGGCGGCCTGCACGTTGATCGCGACGGCGGCCGAGACCTCGTCGTGCAGCTTGACCGACACGTTGTGCGCGCCGAGCGACTTGATCGGGTTGGTGACCACGATCGTGCGCTTGTCGACGGACTCGCCGGTGGCACCGGAGATCGCGTCGGCGATCTCGGCGACCGTGACGGCGCCGAAGAGACGACCGCCCTGGCCGGCGCGGACCTTGACGTCGACCGTGGCGCCCTGGAGCTTGGCCTTGATCTCCTCGGCGTGCGCCTGGTCGCGCACGGCGCGCGCGGACCGCGCGGCCTTGATCGAGTCGACCGTCTTCTGTGCACCGCGCGTCCACGCGATGGCGACACCGCGGGGCACGAGGTAGTTGCGGCCGTAGCCCGGCTTGACGTCGACGACGTCACCGGCAGCGCCGAGGCCGTCGACTTCCTGGGTCAGGATGAGCTTCATGTTCTCCGACTCCCCTTCTCAGCGACCGGCGGACGAGTAGGGCAGCAGAGCGACCTCGCGGGCGTTCTTGATCGCCATGGCGATCTTGCGCTGCTCCTGGACGGTGACGCCGGTGACGCGGCGCGCGCGGATCTTGCCGCGGTCCGAGATGAACTTGCGGAGCAGGTTGACGTCCTTGTAGTCGATGACCTTGACGTCGGCCGCCTTGAGCGGGTTCTGCTTCTTCTTGGGCTTGCGGATGACTGGCTTCGCCATTGTGGTGCTCTCCTCACGAGAAAGCCCGGCTCAGGAGCCGGAATGGGTCGATGGATGGTTCGGACGGCCCGAGGCCGTCATGGGTGTCGCGCGGGGCACGACGGTCGAACGAGGATCAGAACGGGGGCTCGTCGCTGCCGCCGCCGACACCCGGGGCACCCCAGGGGTCGGAGCCGCCGCCGGACTGGCCGCCGCGCGACCCGCCGCCGGACGACGGCGCGGGCGAGGCCCACGGGTC
>DASWYU010000088.1:0-9584 GCA_036404795.1 Nocardioides sp.
CATGATCCGGTCGACCGTCGTCTGCCCCGCCTCGGCGACCGACTCCGGACTCGCCCCCGCCCGGATCCTCGCCTGGATGTCGCGGGGACGGAGGGTCGATTCCATGGTGATCTCCAACTGACCGAGTCGATCTGTGTCGCCGCGCAGGGCGGCCCGCAGGCGTCCGTCGACGTCGAGGGTGAACTCGACGCCGGCGTCGCTGACCAGCACGAGGCGGCGCTTGTCCTGGGTCACTCCGGTGAGTGTCAGGTGCACCATCGAGCGGTCGGCTCCTGCCTGGTCGTCGTTCGCGGGACGGGGTTCCCGTGAGGACCGAGCCTACGCTCCCCGACCCCGTGTCCGGGGCAGGACGGACGCGAGCCCGGCGACGATCAGGCCACCGGACGCCGCGAGGTGACGCGGCCGCACTGGTTCGGTCCGGCCGGTGACGAGCCGGTGGAGCTGCTGCACCTCTTCGGTCCGCACGGTGACCGACCGCGGCTGCCGGAGCCGGCCTGAGCGGTACGCTCCCGCGGTGCCGCACTGGGACCTGGAGCCGTCGACCCTGCTCGTGGTCCTCGACCTCGTGGGCATCTTCGTGTTCGCGATCTCCGGCGCGCTCGTCGCCGTCCGCAAGGGCCTCGACCTGTTCGGCGTGCTCGTGCTCGCCGGCACGACCGGCCTCGGCGGCGGGTTCCTGCGCGACGTGCTCATCGGCGCGACGCCGCCCGCCGCCCTCGCGGACTGGCGCTACCTGCTCGTGCCGATCGGGGCGGGCCTCGTCACCTTCCTGTTCCACCCGACCCTGGGCCGGCTGGAGCGCCCGGTGACCGTGTTCGACGCGTTCGGCCTCGCCGTGTTCTGCGTGGCGGGCGCGGTCAAGGCGATCGAGTACGGCCTCGGCCCGTTCCCCGCCGCGCTGCTCGGCATGGTCACGGGGATCGGCGGTGGGATGCTGCGCGACGTGCTCGCCGGCCGCGTGCCGGTGGTGTTCCGCGGTGAGCTCTACGCGACCCCGGCGCTCGCCGGGGCCGGTGTCGCCGTCGTGGGCCTCGAGCTGGGGGTGGCGCTGCTGCCGGTGGCCCTGGCGGGCGCCGCCGTGTGCCTCGTCTGGCGACTGCTGGCGCTCTGGCGGAACTGGCAGGCCCCGATGCCGGCCGGTCCGGCGAGCGTCTGAGCGCCGCTCAGCTCCCCAGCACCCGGCGCAGGTAGTCGTTGCCGAACACACGGTCGGGGTCGAGGCGGTCGCGGAGGGCGAGGAACTCGTCGAACCGCGGGTACGCCGGCGCGAGGTCCCCGGCGCAGCGGGTGTGGAGCTTGCCCCAGTGCGGCCGGCCGTCGTAGGCACGGAGCACCGGTTCGATCCCGGAGAAGTACGGCGTGTGGTCGACCGCGGCGGGCACGTGGAAGGCCAGGTAGAGCGAGTCCCGGCCGTAGCCCGTCGACAGGGCGACGTCGTCGGCTCGGGCGGAGCGGATCTCGACGGGGAAGCTGAGGTTCCAGTCGGAGGCGTCGATCACGCGCCGTACCTCGGTCAGCGCCTCGACGCCCACCTCGCGCGGCACGGCGTACTCCATCTCCCGGAACCGCACCCGCCGCGGCGACGTGAGCACCCGGTGCGCCACGTCGGAGAACGTGCGCGGCGACAGCACACGGGACGTGAGCCGGTTCATGCGGGGGATCACCGACGGGCGGCGGTTGCTGGCGGCGACGAGGGCGCCGAAGGCACCGTTCGCGAGGAGCTCGTCGTCGACGAGCCCGCGGAGACGTCCGAGGGGGCGCGCCTCCTCGAGCGGCGCGTCGAGGCGGTTGTTGCGCTTGGTGAGCAGCCGGTCGGTGTGCGGGAACCAGTGCAGGTCGACGTGGTGGTTCTCGTCGAGCAGCGCGTCGAGCCGACCGACGACCTCGTCCCAGGCCATCGGCTGCTCGACGGCCTCGAGCAGGAACAGGGGCTCCACCGCGAAGGTCAGCGAGGTGAGCACGCCGAGGGCGCCGAGACCGATGCGCCCGAGGTCGAGCACCTCGGGGTTCTCGTCGCGCGTCGCGCGCAGCACCTCGCCGGTGCCCGTCACGAGCTCGAGCCCGACGACCTGCGGGGCGAGCCCCGCCCAGGTGCCGCCGCTGCCGTGGGTGCCCGTCGACGTGGCCCCCGCGAGGGTCTGCTCGGCGATGTCGCCCATGTTGTGGAGGCTGAGCCCCAATCGCTCGAGCGTGGCGTTGAGCCGGTGCAGCGGCGTGCCCGCGAGGGCCGTGACGGTGAGCGCGTCCCGGTCGACGTCGACCACGCCCGTGAGCCCGTGCGGCCGCAGGAGCTCGCCATCGGTGACGGCGGCCGGGGTGAAGCTGTGGCCCGTGCCGACCATCCGGGTCGTGGACCGCTCGGCCCGGGCCCGCTCGACGGCCGCGACGACGTCGGCGACCGACGCCGGGGTGCTCGTACGCCGCGGGTGGGCCGTCGCCGTACCCGCCCAGTTGGTCCACGTCCCCATGCCGGGACCCTACGGCGCGAGCGCCTCCTGCGGCACCGGCTCGCTGCGGGTGTCGCCCGGCGGGGCGATCCACGCGGCCGTCACCGCGATGACGCCGGAGACGACGGGGACGACGTACGCCGCGTGCGCACCCCACGCATCGATGCACAGTCCGGCGAGCGCGGCTCCCGGCGCGATGCCGGCCGCCATGCCCGTGTGCAGCACGGCCATCGCCTCGGTGACCCGCTCCCGCGGCGCCGCCTGCTCGACGAGGCTCATCGCGCTGATCACGGTCGGGGAGATCGCGGCGCCCGCGACGAGCAGGCCGAGACCGAGCAGCCACACCGACGGCGCGACGACGAGCGGGGCCATGGCGAGGGTGAGGGCGAGGGCCGACCAGCGCATCCGCACGCCGGGCCCCACCCGCCACGAGACCGCGCCGACGACGACACCGGCGGCGAGGCTGCCGAGCGCCCAGACGGCGAGCAGCACGCCGGCCCACGCCTTCGCTCCCTGCTCCTCGGCGAAGGCCACGGTCGCGACCTCGGCGGAGCCGAAGATGCTGCCCAGGCCGAAACAGAGCGCCGTGAGGGCCACGACGGTGCCGCACGGCAGCGGCGGGCGCGGGCCCGTCGACGCGTCGTGGCGGGTGGCGGGCGGCTGCGTGCGTCGCTGGGCGGTCAGCGCGAGCGTGCCGACGACGCCGGTGACGACGGCGGTGACCAGGCCGGCCGCCGGGTGCCACAGGGTCGCGAGGAAGGTCACGAGGATCGGCCCGGTGATGAAGACGGCCTCGTCGACGACGGCCTCGAGCGCGAACGCGGTCTGCACGCCCCGGGTGTCGCCGCGCAACGCGTGGGCCCAGCGCGTGCGGACGCACGAGCCCACCTGGGGGAGGGCTCCGCCGGCAACGGCCGCCGCGACGTACGTCGTCCACACCGGCGCCTCCGCCACGACGGTGGCGACCACGGCGCCACCGGCGAGGCCGAACAGCACGATCGCGGGCGCCAGCGCGGCGGCCTGGCCGAGCCGGTCCGCGAGCCGGCCGTGCACCACGGCCAGGGCCGCGTTGGCGAGGACGTAGACGGCGGAGATCGCACCCGCCAGGCCGTAGGAGCCGGTCTGCTGGGAGACGAGCAGGACGATGCCGAGCGACACGGTGGAGATGGGGATGCGAGCGACGAGACCGGTCGCCGAGAACGCCAAGGCACCCGGCGTGGCGAGGATCCGCGCGTAGGGCGAGAACGCGGAGGACAGCACCGGCCGAGGCTACGACCGCCGCGCCGTCCGGGCCGCATCCGCAGCGTCGCAGGGCCTCCCTACGATGGGCGCATGCCCGCTGACGTGCCGACCGACGTGGCCCCTGCGGCCGCCACCCCCGCCGCGACCACCGTGACGGAGCCGCCGGACGTGGCGCCGTACGACGCGCTGCTGCTCGTCGGGTTCGGCGGCCCCGAGGGCCCGGACGACGTCGTGCCGTTCCTCGAGAACGTGACCCGGGGCCGCGGCATCCCGCGGGAGCGCCTCGTCGAGGTCGGCCAGCACTACTCGCTGTTCGGTGGTCGCTCGCCGATCAACGACCAGAACCGGGCACTGCTCGCGGCGATCCGGGCGGACCTCGCGGCGGCGGGCATCGACCTGCCGGTCTACTGGGGCAACCGCAACTGGGACCCCTACCTCGACGACGTCGTCACGCAGATGGCGCGCGACGGGGTGCGCCGGGCGGCGGCGTTCGTGACGTCGGCGTACTCGTCCTACTCCTCCTGCCGGCAGTACCGCGAGAACCTCGCCGGAGCCGGAGCGGCCGCCGAGGCGGCCGGGCTCGTGGCGCCCGTGCTGGACCGGTTCCGCGTCTACTTCAACCACCCGGGCTTCGTCGGCCCGAACGTCGAGGCCGTCCTCGCCGCGCTGCTCGAGCTGCCCGCCGAGGCTCGCGACGGCGCCCGGCTCGTGTTCGTGACGCACTCGATCCCCACGACGATGAACGACGGCAGCGGCCCCGACGGCGACGCCTACCGCACCCAGCACCTCGACCTGGCCGCGGTCGTCGTGGCCGAGGTCGCCGCCCGCACGGGCGTCGAGCACGCCTGGGACCTCGTCTACTGCTCCCGCTCCGGCCCCCCGCAGGTGCCGTGGCTGGAGCCGGACGTCAACGACCATCTCGAGGCCCTCCACGAGGCCGGGGTCCCGGGCGTCGTGATGGCGCCGATCGGGTTCGTCTCCGACCACATGGAGGTCATCTACGACCTCGACACCGAGGCGCTGGCGACCGCCGCCGACCTCGGCCTGCCCGCCGCGCGCGCCGCGACCGCCGGGATCCACCCCGACTTCGTGGGGCTCGTGCGCGAGCTCCTCGTCGAGCGGGCGGCCGCCGAGCGCGGCGAGCCGGTCCAGCGGCCGGCCCGCGGTGACCTCGGCCCCTGCTGGGACCGCTGCCGGCCCGACTGCTGCCCCAACCCCCGCCGCGAGCTGCCCGTCGTGGGCACCGCACCGACCCCCACGGGAGCCGATGCATGAGCACCACCCGCACCGACGTCGCGCCGGACGGCACGACGTTCGCCGACCTCCGCGACCTCGCCGCCGGCGTCGCCCTCCAGGCCGCCGGCCTCGTGCGCCGGGAGCGGGCGCTCGGCGTCGAGGTGACCGCCACGAAGACGAGCGCGATCGACATCGTCACCGCGACCGACCACGCGAGCGAGGCGCTCGTGCGCTCGCTCCTCGCCCGCCTGCGCCCCGACGACGGGGTCGTCGGCGAGGAGGACGACCCCCGTGACGGCACGAGCGGCGTGCGCTGGGTCGTGGACCCGGTCGACGGCACGGTGAACTTCCTCTACGGGATCCCGCAGTACGCCGTCTCGCTCGCCGTCCAGGTGCCCGACGCCGACAGTCCGCTCGGCGACGGCTGGCGCACGGTGGCCGGCGCGGTCGTCAACGTCGCGACGGGCGAGCTGTTCGAGGCCCACGAGGGTGGCGGGGCCCGCCGGGGCGGCGAGCCCCTCGCGGTGCGGCGCACGGTTCCGCTGGCGCAGCGGCTCGTGCTGACCGGTTTCTCGTACGACGCGGAGCAGCGCCGCCGGCAGGCGCAGGCCCTCGTCGGGCTGCTCCCCGCGGTGCGCGACATCCGCCGGATGGGCTCCGCCGCCCTCGACCTCTGCGCCGTCGGCGCGGGCCACGCGGACGCCTACCTGGAGGAGGGGACCCGGCTGTGGGACCACGCCGCCGGCGTGCTCGTCGCCGCCGAGGCCGGCGCCCGCTGGGAGCTGCTCCCCGGCGCCGGCGGTCGTCCGCTCCTGCTCTGCGCCCCGGCCGACGGCTTCGACGAGATCCGCGACGCCGTCGTCGCCGCAGGCTTCAGCGAAGCGACTCCGGGCGGCACCGACGCGGAGGCCGACACACCGGCCGAGACGCCGGCCGACACGCCGCAGCACACGGCGGAATAGCGCGTCGCTCCGCGCTGTTCTCGCGGCCGGTGTCCGACGAGGGGACACCGGTGTGCGGCAGCCGGAGCCGATGGTGCACAATCTGCCGCGCCCAGCACGGGCCCGCACACGCACGCACGCAGCGACATTCCGGGGATGGGGACTGATGGCAACCGACTACGACGCACCTCGCAAGAACGAAGAGGACCAGAGCGAGGAGAGCATCGAGGAGCTCAAGGCGCGTCGGCACGACAAGAACTCGGGCAAGGTCGACGAGGACGAGACGGAGGCCGCGGAGTCGTTCGAGCTCCCCGGCGCCGACCTCTCGCACGAGGAGCTCGCCGTCGAGGTGAAGCCGCGGCAGGAGGACGAGTTCACCTGCATGAGCTGCTTCCTCGTGCACCACCGCAGCCAGCTCGCGGACTCCACGCGACTGATCTGCCGCGACTGCGTCTGAGCGCAGCGCGCACCGCACGACCGACGCCGCACCACACACGACAGGCGCCGATCACCCGAGGGTGACCGGCGCCTGTGTCGTTCCCGGGAGCGGACGCTCCCGCGATCAGCTCGTGCGGCTCGCTCAGTGGGTCGGCGCGGGCGCCTTGTCGGCGTCCTGGCCGTCCTTGACCAGCTCGGGCGGCAGGTGGCCCGTCGAGCGCGCGTAGTACTCCGCCGCCTTCCGCGCCGCCAGCATCCGCGCCAGCGCCATGATGGTGCCGGACGCCGCGGCCCAGGCCACGGCCTCCCACAGCTCGACGTCGGGGTCGGCCGGGTTCGCCGGCGGGTTCTTGCCGGTAGACGCGCGCCACGCGGTCGTGAGCGCGGTCTTCGCGACCATGCCCGCCGCGATCGTGGCGAGAGCGGTGCCGGCGGAGAAGACCTTCGGGTTCTTGGCCTTCTTCTTCTGGGACATCGTGCGCCTCCTCGGCGGTCGTTCGGCCGGAACGGGGGTCCGACGGCGGTCCCGACCACCTTAGGGCGGCGGCCCAGCGCCCGCGCGGGGCGGTCCGCGCGGGTCGCGTTCAGTCCGGGCGGGTGGCGAGCGCCGCGGCGACCTTCTCGGGGTGGCGGCAGGTGACGAGCCAGTACGGCACCGGGTCGGCCGGGTCGGTGATCGTCACCTTGATGCTCCGGCGCAGGTAGGGGCGGAGCAGCAGGTACGCCCGCGCGTCCGCCTCGCGGCCCGCGACGAGGTGGGTCTGCTCCGCGTCGAGGGCGACGACGTCGCCGACGTGCTCGAGCCCGATCTCGGCCTTGCCCGCGACGAGCGTGCCGTGCTCGGTCACCGCGACGCGAGCACCGCCGTACGTGCCGAGTGCCAGTGCCAGCAGGGCCAGGACCACGGCCGTCACGGCGGTCGGGACCCACCACAGGTGAGCGGGGAACGCGACGATCGCCGCCAGCCAGAACGTCGCGACCAGCATCGTGCCCTGGACCCACCACCGCAGCGGGACGGTGAGACGTTCGGCGTACACGTCGGAGAGTTTCCCATCCTCGCCGCGCCACCCGCTCACCGCCCTGCCGCGACGGGACCGGCTCGCCGTCGACCGCGTACATTGCGCCGCCGTGACCACCCCACCCTCGCTCGACGTCGAGATCCGGCTGCTGGACAGCGGCCTGGAGCCGCCCGCCTACGCGCACCCGGGGGACGCCGGGGCCGACCTGCGCACCACCGAGGACGTCGAGCTCGCCCCGGGGGAGCGGCGGCTGGTGCCGACCGGCGTGGCGATCGCGCTGCCGGAGGGGTACGTCGCGCTCGTCCACCCGCGCTCCGGGCTCGCCCACCGCCACGGGCTCTCGATCGTCAACACGCCGGGGACCGTCGACGCGGGCTACCGTGGCGAGATCAAGGTGCTGCTCGTGAACCTCGATCCGGCCACGCCGATCCGACTCCGACGGGGCGACCGGATCGCCCAGCTCGTCGTGCAGCGGGTCGAGCGGGCGCGCTTCGTGGTGGTGGACGACCTGGCGCCGACGGACCGTGGCGCCGGGGGCTACGGTTCTACGGGTGGATTCGGAGCCGCGGCCGACGAGGCCGACCGGCCGGCAGAGGAGAAGTGAGTTGAAGTTCCGTCGCAAGCGTCCTGCGGGCGGCACGGCGAGCGCCGACCACGGAGTGGCCGGCCCCACCGCGCTGACGCCGTCGTTCGGTGACCCCGAGCGCGTCGAGCAGGTCACGACCGGCCCGTTCGACGTCAAGGACGTCGACCTGGAGGACGGCGTCGAGCGCGTCGACCTCGGCTCGCTGCTCATCACCCCCGGCGCCGGCCGGGACGTGCGCCTGCAGGTCGACCAGAAGACCAACCGGGTCCAGGCGGTGCTCATCGCGAGCCCCGAGGGCGCCATCGAGCTGCGGGCCTTCGCCGCGCCGCGCAACGGCGACCTGTGGGACGAGACGCGTCCGCGGATCGCGGCCGAGACCGCCCGCCGGGGCGGCACGGCCGACGAGCAGGAGGGCACGTTCGGCCCCGAGCTCCGCTGCCAGACGACCATCAAGCGTCCGGACGGCACGACGGCCGTCCAGCAGTCACGGATCGTCGGCGTCAACGGCCCCCGTTGGCTGCTGCGCGCGACCTTCCTCGGCAAGCCCGTCGTCGACGAGGCGGCAGCGGCCGAGTGGGCGGGCGTGCTCGAACAGGTCGTGGTCCGCCGCGGCGACGGCGCCATGGCCGTGGGCGACGCGCTTCCCATCAACGTGCCCGACACGGCGCGCCGGGTGCAGTGACTCCGAGGTGAGCACCGGGCACGGCGAGCGGCGACGCTCCTTCTTCCGTGGTCGCGGCCGAGACGACGAGCACGTCGACCAGGAGACCTCCGACCTGCGTCGCGCCCACGTCGCGGCCGGCCGCACCACGATCGCCGAGGCGCCCGACCGTGAGCACGTGCAGCTGTTCGGCACCCTGCGCTCCGTGACGCTCCAGCCGCGTGGCGGCGTCCCCGCGCTGCAGGCCGAGCTGGGCGACGGCACCGACGTGCTCACGCTGATCTGGCTGGGACGACGCTCCATCCGCGGCATCTCCGCCGGGCGCTCGATCTCGGTGTCCGGCCGCACAGGCGTGCAGGACGGCGTCCGGGTCATGTTCAACCCGCGCTACGAGCTGAGGCCGTGATGCCCGACCAGCCCGAGCAGCCCGAGCAGCCCGAGCGGCTCGACCAGCCCACGGAGGGGCAGCAGCGGCCCGAGGTCAGCGTCGACACGGTCGAGGCCCTCGTGCGGAAGCAGCTGTCCGACGCCTTCGGTGGTGCGCGCGGGTTCGCCGAGGCGGCCGTGCCGACGCTGCTCTTCACCGTGCTGTGGCTCTCGACGCGCGACCTGCAGCTCGGTCTCGTGGTCAGCCTGGCGGCCACCGTGCTGCTGCTCGTGCTGCGGCTCGTGCAGCGCTCGACGGTGCAGTACGTCGTCAACGCGCTCTTCGGCATCGGCATCGGCTGGCTGTTCGTGCACCTGTCCGCCCGCTCGGGCGGGTCGGTGGACGACCAGGCGCTGGCCTACTTCCTGCCCGGGATCCTCTACAGCACGGGCTACACGATCGTCGTGGGCGCCAGCTGCGTCGTCGGCTGGCCGCTCATGGGGTTCCTCATCGGCACGGTGACCGGCGACCTCACGGCGTGGCGCGAGAACAAGCAGGTCGTCCGCCTCTGCACCTGGCTCACGTGGCTCCTCGTCCTGCCCGGCGCGGTCGGGGTGCTGCTCCAGGCACCCGTCTGGTTCGCCGGT
>DASWYU010000089.1:0-3606 GCA_036404795.1 Nocardioides sp.
CAGGTCGCGCTGCACCGCGCTCGCCCCGCGGCCGCGGCCGTGGCGCACCCGGACGGCCAGCGCGAGCCGCTCGAGGATGATCGTGTCGTTGGGTAGCGGCGCCCCGTCCCGCTCCAGCCAGACGTGCAGGTCTCCGCTCGCGTCGGCGGCCCGCTCGGCACGGACGTCCGGGGCCGGGCCGTCCACCGCCCGCCCGCGGGCATCGATGCGCAGGCACCGCGGCGGCGCGACCTGACGGAAGCCCGCCGTGCACCCCCCGAGCGCCGCGGCGGCGGACAGGAGTGCCCGCGTGTTCACGTTCCCGACGACGAGCTCGTCGAAGCACGCGATCACCCGCAGCCCCAGGCTGGCGCTGGGGTCGAGCCGCGCGATACGGGCCAGGAGCTCCTGCATCAGCTGTGCCCTTCCTCGTCAGTCGGCAAGGACCTTCTCCAGCCAGGAGTCACGGGTGCGGATCATCGCGCGGCCGACCGCGGTGTGGGGCGCGAAGATGTCGCACGCGTGGAACGCGCCCGACCACACGTGGAGCTCGGCGTCGCCGCCGGAGCGCCAGATCGCGTCGGCGTAGGCGATCGCCTCGTCGCGGAAGATCTCCGCGGCACCGACGTCGATGAAGGCGGGCGGCAGACCGCCCACGGCCCCGTCGCTCGCAGCCCGGGCAGGCGCGGCGTACGGCGACACGGCCTCGGTGCCGCGCGCGGCGCCCAGCAACGCGTCCCAACCGGTCTCGTTGCTGACCCGGTCCCACACTCCGACACCGTCGAACTGCCGGTGGGAGCCGATTCCCGGGCGGTCGTCGAGCATCGGGTAGTCGAGCACCTGGCCGACCAGCCTCGGACCGTCGCGGTCCCGGGCTGCGAGGGCCGCCCCCGCCGCGAGCCCGGCGCCCGCGCTCGCACCCGCCACGACCAGGCGGTCGGGCCGGATGCCGTGGTCGCCGGCGCGGCGGGCCGTCCACTCGAGGGCCGCGTACAGGTCCTCGCGTGGGTAGGGGTCGGGGTGCTCCGGCGCCAGTCGGTACTCGACGGTGACGAGCACCACGCCGAGGCGGGTGACCCAGTCGAGGACGAGGTCGAGGCCGCTGAACCGGTCACCGAACATGAGTCCGCCCGAATGGGCGTAGACCACCCCCGGCCGTGCGCCCGAGACGTCCGGAGGAGAGAGCACCGACACCTCGACGGGGTCGCCACCGTGCCCGGCGATGGTCACGTCACGGCGCGTGATGCCGCGCGCCGCGAGCTCGTCGTCGACCGGCCGCGAGGCATACGAGACCCGCATGAAGTCGATGAGCCGCGGGGTGATCGTCGGCGGGAACATGCCGCCGACCACCGCCAACCCGGCGCGGAGCTCGGGGTCGAAGTCGGGGCGGGCGACAGCCATCCGCGCACCCTAGGCCGGTCGCACGCACTCTGGCGAGGGTTCCGACCCGGACCCGCCACCTGGCGGTACGGGGGCCGGTTTCTGCGACGCATCGTCGGTGGTGCGGTCCACCGTCGCGCGGAACCGTGCCTCCCAGGGGGCCGCACCGGCGCGGCCCCGGGACCTGCAGGAGGAGACATGGCCAGGAGCATCGACGCACCACGCATCGACGACGTGCTGCGGCAGGCGGTGGACGACGGCGCCGTGCCGCACGTGGCCGCGATCGTGGCGGACGCCGACGGGGTGCTCTACGAGGGCGGCGCCGGTGTGCGGATCGTCGGCGAGTCCGACGACCCGGTGACGACCGAGACCACCTTCCGCATCATGTCGATGACGAAGATGGTCTGCACCGTGGCAGCGCTCCAGCAGGTCGAGCGCGGCGAGCTGGACCTCGACGCGCCGGTCTCCGACTACCTCCCCGCCTTCGCGGACCTGAGGGTGCTCGAGGGGTTCGACGGCGACCAGCCGGTGCTCGTCGAGCCGCGGACACCGGCGACGGTGCGTCACCTCGTCACCCACACGAGCGGCCTCGGCTACTGGTTCTGGGACGAGGGCCTCGTCCGCTTCGAGGCCGCCACGGGCACACCGAACGTCGTGCCGGGCTCCGCGGACGCGTTCCGTGCACCCCTCACCTCCCACCCGGGCGAGCGCTACGTCTACGGGATCAACACCGACTGGCTCGGCCGTGTCGTCGAGGTCGTCGCGGGCCAGGGCCTCGACGAGGTCATCGAGGAGAGCGTCGCCGGGCCGTTGGGGATGACGAGCACGACGTTCCACCCCGACGACGACCAGCGCGCACGCGCCGTCACCGTGCACGTGCCCGGCGACGACGGCACCTGGGTCTCGGCGGGCAGCATCCTCAACCCGGAGCCCGACTGGTGGGCCGGCGGCCACGGCCTGTACTCGACGCCCCGGGACTACGTGCGCTTCGAGCGAGCCCTCCTGCGCGGGGGCGAGCTCGACGGCACCCGCATCCTCGAGGAGGCGACGGTCCGAGCAGCGTTCACCAACCAGATCGGCGACCTCGACTTCCCCGCCGTGATCGCGACGGCCGATCCGCCGATCACGGACTCCTTCGCGGCCGGGCCGGGGCACAAGTGGGGATATGGGCTGCTGCTCAACACCTCCGACGTCCCGGGTGGCCGCCGCGCGGGCACCGGCGCGTGGGCAGGGCTCTTCAACACCCACTTCTTCATCGACCGCACCACCGGGATCTGCGCGTCGATCTACACCAACTCGCTGCCCTTCGTGGCGCCAGGAGCGCTGGCGACCTACGTCGGCTTCGAGCAGGCGGTCTACTCCGCGCTCGGCTGACGCCCGTCAGTCGAGGTCGAGGCTCTCCGCGACCCACGTCCACAGCGCCTGGCGGTCGGCGACCGTCGCGCGCGTACGGCGCAGCAGCGACGTCGGTCGCACCCGACGGTCGTGCCAGAGCGCCCCGGAGGGCGGCGCCGGCTGTGTGGCCCCCAGCCACACGGCCGTGTCGGCGCCCCCGGCGGCGTCCCGCAGGAGCGGGCCGGTGAGCTTGTGGAAGCCGGGCAGCGAGTCGACCACCCCGGGGGTGTCGGCCCATCCGGGGTGCATCGCGGCGACGCGGACGTGGTCGGGCGCCCAGCGCTTCGTGAGCGCGGGCAGCAGCTCGACCTGGGCGCGCTTCGACCGCGCGTAGGCCGTGGTGCCGGAGTAGTCGGCCGGGGACGCGTCGTACTCGAGGTCGTCGACGGCCAACGCCTGCGCGTACATCCCGCCCGAGGTCACCAGCACCACCCGGGCACCTGACGGGGTCGGGTCGTCGGGGTCGTCGGGGCCGACCGCCTGGGCGGAGGCGGCGAGGCGCTCGCGGAGCAGGTCGGTGAGCAGCACCGGCCCGAGCACGTGGACCGCCATCGACAGCTCGTGGCCCTGCGGCGAGGTGGTGCGCTCGGCGGGCATGACGCCTGCGTTGTGGACGAGCACGTCGAGCGCGCGGCCGTCGAGGGCCGCGTCGATCGCCGCGGCGGCCCGGCGGACGTCCTCGAGGTCGCCGACGTCGCAGCGGTCCACGGCCAGGTCGGCCCCGGGGACGCGCTCGAGCAGTTCGGCGCGCACCTCCTCGCCCTTCTCCACGTTGCGCACGACGAGCCGCACCGACGCGCCGAGGCGGGCGAGGCCCTCCGCGGTCGCCAGCCCGAGGCCGGAGGTCGCGCC
>DASWYU010000090.1:0-9213 GCA_036404795.1 Nocardioides sp.
CGGCATCGGCGCGATCGTGCTCGCGCACCTCGTGTTCGTGGGGATGCGCACCCTGCTCGCGTGCACGGCGTTCGTGCTCGTGCTGACGCCGTTCGGGCTCTTCGCGACCTGGTGGGCGCCCCTCGTGACGATCCTCGTGCAGGTCCTGGTGATCGGCTCGTTCGCGGCGCCGGTCTACGCCTACTCGGCCGGTCTCGACAACGAGTGGGCGTTCAACCTGCTCTTCCGGCTCGGCATGATCCCGATGTTCCTGTTCTCCGGCGCGTTCTTCCCGGTGGCCAACCTGGCGGCGCCGCTCGAGCTGCTCGCCAAGCTGACGCCGCTCTGGCACGGGGTCGACCTGACCCGCATGGTCGCGCTCGGCACCCTCGACGCGGGGGCGGTGGTCCTGCACGTGGTCTACCTCCTCGCCCTGACGGTGCTCGGCGCGTGGCTGGCGGTCCGGCGGCTGCGCACGAGGATGGTGAGCTGATGCCGTTCCTCCACGCCGCCGCGACGGCGAGCGCGGCCCGCCGCGGGTCCCCGCTCACGGCCGGCGAGGCCACGCGTCTCGTCGCGCTGCGCAACCTCATGGCCTACCGGCGCTACTGGATGGCCTTCGCGACGGGCTTCCTCGAGCCGGTGCTCTACCTGTTCTCGATCGGCATCGGCGTCGGCGCGCTCGTGTCGGGGTTCGAGGTCGGCGGCGAGGAGATCGGGTACGCCGCGTTCGTCGCCCCCGCGATGCTCGCGACCTCCGCGATGAACGGTGCGCTCTACGACGCGACCTTCAACTTCTTCCACAAGCTGCGCTTCGGAAAGCTGTTCGACCAGATGCTCGCGACGCCGCTGACGACGATGGACGTCGCGCGCGGCGAGATGACCTGGTCGCTGGCGCGCGGCGGGATCTACGCGCTGGTGTTCTGGCTCGTGATGGTCGCGATGGGCCTCGTCGACTCGTGGTGGGGCCTGCTCGCCCCCGCGGCCGCGCTGCTCATCGGGTGGGCGTTCGCCGGGGTCTGCATGGCGGTGACGACCTTCATCCGCTCGTGGCAGGACTTCGAGTACGTCACCCTCGCCACCCTGCCGATGTTCCTGTTCTCCGCGACCTTCTTCCCGGTAACGGCGTTCCCGACGTGGCTGCAGTGGGTGATCGAGGTGACGCCGCTCTACCGCGGGGTCGTGCTCGTGCGCGAGCTCTGCACGGGGCACGTCACCGCGGCAGCGGCCGTCTCGGTCGTCTACCTCGTCGCCCTGGGGCTGCTCGGCCTCGCGGTCGTGCGCCGCCGCCTCGACCGGCTGCTGCTGTCGTGAGCGGTGGTCCCGACTCTCTCACTGCACCGAGGACTCTCGGAATCCGTCCGAAAGGGCCTCGGCTGCGGTCGCGAAGCAGGCCTCCGGATCCGTCGCGTCGTAGTACCGCCAACCTGGCTCGTGAAAGATCTTCTCGCCCTCAGCGTTGATGTTCCCCTTGACTGGCTGATGGGACGGGCACTCGCCGTTCTCCGGCGCGCCAGGTTCGTCGACTTCCTCACCGGTCGTACTGACGTCGGACCCGGCCGCGTCAGGTCCTACCTGCGAGAAGGTCTGCCATCCGATGACGGCGGCTAGGATCACGCCCAGTGCAACGAGGCCAGTGACCAGAAGTCGCCCTCGCGAGGGGGTCGGCGGGGCGGATACGGCGCTTGGGGCGACGGAGTGGCGCGAGACGGACTCGACCGCGGCAGGACGTCGCGGGTCGAGAGCGTCGGTCCGGGCAATCTGAGGCCGCTTTGGAGCGTCCTTGAGCGCCGCCATGACCTCAGTCACGCATTGGTCAGGTGCGTTCGCGACGCGGGTCGTAGAGAGGTTCACGACCCGGTGGCCGTGCGCGAGCAGGTCGGCACGCTTCGCGTCCACCTCACGCTGCCACCCTGCGACGTCCCGGTCCGGTGACTTCATCCGTCCGTCGATCTCGATGAGCACGGTGGTGCCGCTGGAGCGGATGACGAAGTCGATGCGATACGCGCGCGACGGCGTACGTACGTCCACTTGCGTCGACACGTCGGCCGGTCGGATCCCGAGCCGCGGAACCACCAGTCGGGCGAACGCCGTCTCGTACTCTGACTCGGCAGACAACTCCACTTCGTGCGTCCAGAGCGTCCACTCGTCGTACCCCGGCTGTATGTGCCAGCAACGGCCGCAGGGGGTCTGCTGCGACTCATCGACGTCTCGGAGTGCGATCGACTCCGACCTGATCGGTCCGCGGCCGTCACGTTCCGCGTCCTCGAAACTGGGGCAATCCGGAACGGCGTGATAGCGCTGACCCGTCCGTGTGACGAAGACCTTGGTCCGCATCTGCCTTTCATACCGCCTCACACCGACCGTCGTCTGGAGAATGATCCGACCGGCCGTGAGCGCTCAGCGGTCGAGGATCGCCTCGCCGGTGGGCATGTTGACGAGCATCCGCTGGTAGAACGCCATGTCGATCCACTGGTCGAACTTGTTGCCGACCTCCTTGAACTCGCCGACCTTGGTGAAGCCGCAGGCGACGTGGAGGCGTTCGCTGGCCGGATTCGGCAGGGCCACGGCGGCGATCGCGGTGTGCACGCCGGAGATCGCCATGGTCTGGAGCAGCGCCGGGTAGAGCAGGCGGCCGATGCCGCGACCGCGCACGGAGTTGTCGAGGTAGATCGACGTCTCGCGGGTCAGGTCGTAGGCCTGACGGGGCCGGAACGACCAGGAGTAGGCGTAGCCGACGACCTCGTCCGCGGCGTCCACGGCGACGATCAGGTGGTCGCCCGGGTGCTGGCCGTCGAGGCGCGCGCGCCAGTAGTCGCCGTCGGGTGGCTCGAGGTCGAAGGTCGCGAGCGAGTGCTCGACGGCGTGGTTGTAGATCGCCGAGATCCGAGGCAGGTCGTGCTCGTGCGCCGACCGGGTCGCGTACTCGTCCATCCGCCCATCTTCCCCCGCACCACCCGCGACGGGCGTGCACGGGGGGGGGCGGCGGATCGGCCACGGACGGGACACGGCCGCGACACGGCAGGCATTCGCGCCTGGTTGGCAGCCGCGCTCCTCGGCGTCGTCGGTGGTGCCTGCGATCATGACGCGCGTGAGTGAACCGACCCGTCCCGCGGCCTCCCCACCCGTCGCGTTCGTCGCGGCAGACCCGGACACGAAGGACTGGACCTGGGTGCTCGACCGCCCCTGCCCGTCGTGCGGGGTCGCGGCCGGTGCGCTCGCGCTCGACGAGGTGCCCGATCTGCTCACGGAGTCCGCCGAGGCCTGGGCGACCGTGCTGTCGGGGTCCGACACCGCCGCGCTCCGACGCCGGCCGCGACCGGGCACGTGGTCCCCGACGGAGTACGGCGCGCACGTCCGCGACGTCCACCGGATCTTCGACGAGCGGCTCGCCCTCGTGCTGGCCGCCCCCTCCGGCGAGGCCGCGCGCTTCGCGAACTGGGACCAGGACGAGGCCGCTGCGGCCGGGCGCTACGACCTGGCCGAGCCCGCCGCCGTGGCCGCCGACCTCGTCGCCGCGTCGGGGCGGGTGCAGGAGCGGTACGCCGCGGTGCGGCCCGAGGACGCCGGGCGGGCGGGCCTGCGGAGCAACGGCTCGGCGTTCACCGTGACCACGCTCGCGCAGTACCACCTGCACGACGTGCTCCACCACCTCCACGACGTCGGCGCCCCCGTGCCCGGCACGTCCGGGGAGCGGACCGCATGAGGCACACCGAGTTCTGGTCGCGGCTGGAGACGGCCGTCGGTCCGACGCAGGCGCGGTCCTGGGCCCGCATGCTGGTGATGCCGGCCCTGGGCAACCGCACGGCCTCCGAGGCGCTCGACGCCGGGGAGGACCCGAAGGTCGTGTGGGCGGCCGTGCACCGCGAGCTCGAGCTCCCCGAGTCCGAGCGGTGACGGCCGGGGAGGCCCCGACGCCCGTCGCGAGCGCGGCGCTCGTCGCGCCGGGGGCGGTGCAGCGCCGTACGGTCGTGGTGCTCGTGCTCGCCCAGGCGGTCGGCGCCGTCGGCATCACGATCGGCATCGCCACCGCGAGCCTGCTCGCGCGCGACCTCTCCGGATCGGACGCGCAGGCCGGCCTCGCGCAGACGGCTCAGGTGGTCGGTGCGGCGGGCGCGGCGTACGTGCTCGCGGGCGCCATGGCCGCCCGCGGGCGCCGGATCGGGCTCGTCACGGGGATGCTCGTGGGTGCGGCCGGCGCCGCGCTGGCGGTGGTCGCCGGAATGCTGGGGTCGATGCCGCTGCTGCTCCTCGGCTCCGCGCTGCTGGGGGCGATGACGGCGGCGAACAGCGGGGCGAGGTACGCCGCCGTCGACCTGGCCGAGCCCGCGCGGCGCGGGCGCGCCCTCTCGCTGGTCGTGTGGGCCACGACGATCGGCGCGGTCGCCGGTCCGAACCTCACCGGGCTGTCGGGCTGGGTGGCGGACCGGGCCGGCATCCCCGAGCTGACCGGACCGTTCGCGATCGGTGCCGTGGCCATGCTGCTCGCCGCGGTCGTGGTGGCGGTCGGCCTGCGTCCGGACCCGCTGCTGCTGGCGCGGCGGCTGGCCGACGCCGGCGGCGATCCGCCCGCCCTCGCGCGCCGGCGCGGCATCGACTGGTCCGTCGTGCGGGAGGTGCTCGTGACGCGTCCCGCGGTGACCGCGGCCGTCGTCGCGCTCTCGTGCGCCCACGCCGTCATGGTGGCTGTGATGGTGATGACACCGCTGCACATGGAGCACGGCGGCGCCGCGCTCGACGTCATCGGCGTGGTGATCAGCATCCACGTGCTCGGCATGTTCGCGTTCTCGCCGCTCGTCGGGATGTTCGCCGACCGGTGGGGCCGCGGGCCGGCGCTGGCGACCGGGGCCGCGGTGCTCCTCGTCTCGCTCGGGCTCGCCGGCACCTCGCCGGAGGGGCAATCGTGGCACATCGCCACGGGGCTGTTCCTCCTCGGTCTCGGGTGGTCCTTCGCCACGGTGGCCGCGTCGACGGCGATCGCCGACGGCACGCCGCTGGCGGCCCGCACCGACGTCCAGGGTGCCGCCGACATGGCGATGGGCCTGACAGCGGCGGTCGGCGGTGCGCTCGCCGGGGTCGTGGTGGGAGCGTGGGGGTTCGGCTGGCTGTCCGCCGCCGCCGGCGTGCTGGTGCTGGTCCTCTTCGCCGCGGCCGCCGTCACGGTGCGCGTGGGTCCGACGACGACGGACGGCTGAGGCTCGGCGCGACACGCCGGTCGACGGAATGGTCCGTCGAACAGGTGTTCGTCTACGCTTGTTGTCCACAGGCACGAGTTCGGGCCCGGTCCTCCCCAGGCGTCGCAGGACGTCCAGGGTTGTCAGTGGCTCGGCCTAACGTCGTGCTCACGAACTCACGCGGTGGCCGCCGGCCATCGGACGACTCGGGCGGAGCCCGGAGGGAAGGACACACCATGGCTGGTGCAGACCGCGGCAAGGCGCTCGACACGGCGCTCGCGAGCATCGAGAAGCAGTTCGGCAAGGGCTCGATCATGCGTCTGGGTGACGACACCCGCGCTCCGCTCGAGGTCATCCCCACGGGATCCATCGCTCTCGACGTGGCCCTCGGCCTCGGCGGTCTGCCGCGCGGCCGCGTGGTCGAGATCTACGGTCCGGAGTCCTCCGGAAAGACGACGGTCGCGCTCCACGCGGTCGCCAGCGCCCAGCGCGCCGGCGGCATCGTTGCCTTCATCGACGCGGAGCACGCGCTCGACCCGGAGTACGCGAAGGCGCTCGGCGTCGACACCGACGCCCTGCTGGTCTCGCAGCCCGACTCGGGCGAGCAGGCGCTCGAGATCGCCGACATGCTGGTGCGCTCCGGCGCGCTCTCGCTCATCGTCATCGACTCCGTCGCGGCGCTCGTTCCGAAGGCCGAGATCGAGGGCGAGATGGGTGACAGCCACGTCGGTCTCCAGGCCCGCCTCATGAGCCAGGCGCTCCGCAAGATGACCGGTGCGCTCAACGGCGCCAACACGACGGCGATCTTCATCAACCAGCTGCGCGAGAAGATCGGCGTCATGTTCGGCTCGCCGGAGACCACGACCGGTGGTCGCGCGCTGAAGTTCTACTCGTCCGTGCGTCTCGACGTGCGGCGCATCGAGACGCTGAAGGACGGCACCGACATGGTCGGCAACCGCACGCGCGTCAAGGTCGTCAAGAACAAGGTCGCGCCGCCGTTCAAGCAGGCGGAGTTCGACATCATGTACGGCAAGGGCATCAGCCGCGAGGGCGGCCTCATCGACGTGGGCGTGGAGGCGGGCCTCGTCCGCAAGGCCGGTGCCTGGTACACCTACGACGGCGACCAGCTCGGCCAGGGCAAGGAGAACGCCCGCAACTTCCTCCGCGACAACCCCGACCTCGCCGACGAGCTCGAGAAGAAGATCCTCGAGAAGCTCGGGGTGGGCCCGCAGGTCGACCAGCCGGCCGAGCCGCTCGGCGTCGACGACTTCTGAGATGACGGCGAAGGCCTCGCGGGCGGGGCGCGGGGGTCGGGGGGACGACCCCTGGGCCCCGCCTCCCGAGGACGAGGTCGCCGCCAGGCCCGACGCCGACGTGGAGCAGGTCGCGCGCACGATCCTGCTCGACCAGCTGACCGGCCGGGCGCGCAGCCGTCAGGAGCTGGCCACGAAGCTCGCCTCGAAGGACGTGCCCCAGGACGTGGCCGACCGCCTCCTCGACCGGTTCGAGGAGGTGGGGCTGGTCGACGACGCGGCGTTCGCCCGCACGTGGGTCGAGGGCCGCCGGTCGGCCAAGGGCCTGGCCCGTCGGGCGCTGGCTCAGGAGCTGCGCCGCAAGGGCGTCGACGACGAGGTCGCCCGCGAGGCGCTCGCGGAGGTCGAACCCGACGACGAGACCGAGACCGCGCGGGTGCTCGTGCGGAAGCGTCTGCGGTCGATGTCCGCGCTCGAGCCCGCCGTGGCGACCCGACGACTCGTCGGGATGCTCGCCCGGAAGGGCTACGCGCCGGGCACGGCCTACGCGGTGGTGCGGGAGGAGCTCGCCGCCCGCGGCGACGACGTGGAGGCGCTCGACGACGCCGGCGGTCTCGACTGATCGCTGCTGCCTTCGTCGGCGCCGGCGGCACCGGTGGCTCCGGCGATCCCGTCCGGGTGCGGATGGGATAGTGGCCGGGTGGATCTCTCCTCCCTCCGGGTGGCCCCGGGCCCCGTGGACCTGACCGCCCTCGCGACCTCCGGCTCGCCGGGATTCGACGGCGACAAGACCGCGGGCAAGGCGGCGCTCTCGGCCGTCGGCGCCGAGCTCGCCGACCTGCAGGAGCGACTTGTGGCGACCGGGCGCTCGCAGGGCGTCGACGCACCCAGCGTGCTGCTCGTTCTGCAGGGCATGGACACCTCCGGCAAGGGCGGCACGGTGCGCAAGGTCATCGGTCTGCTCGACCCGCAGGGGGTGCGGGTGGCCTCGTTCGGGTCGCCGTCACCGGAGGAGCTCGCCCAGGACTTCCTGTGGCGCGTCGCGCCGCGCGTGCCCGGTCCGGGCCAGGTCGGGGTCTTCGACCGGTCGCACTACGAGGACGTCCTCATCGCCCGGGTGCGCTCCTTCGCGCCGCCGGAGGAGATCGAGCGGCGGTACGGCGCGATCAACGACTTCGAGTCCGCGCTCGTCGCGGGCGGGACCCGCGTCGTGAAGATCCTGCTCCACATCTCGCCCGACGAGCAGAAGGTCCGCCTGCTGGAGCGGCTCGACGACCCCGCGAAGCACTGGAAGTTCTCGCCCGCCGACATCGACGACCGAGCGCTGTGGGCCGACTACCAGCACGCCTACGAGATCGCGATCGAGCGCACGAACACCGCATCCGCGCCCTGGTACGTCGTGCCGGCCGGCGCGAAGTGGTATCGCAACCTGGTGGTCGCCCAGCTCCTGCGGGACGAGCTCCGCGCCTTGGACCTCACGTGGCCGACGGCGTCGTTCGATCCGGACGAGCAGCGCCGCCGGCTCACGGAGCAGGACCCGCTCGCGTGATCGACGTGCAGCGCGTGACGCGGTACGTCACGCCCCTCCGCGAGGGCGGCAGCCTGCCCGGGGTGGTCGAGGCCGACGACCTCGGCACCTACGTGTGCAAGTTCCGGGGCGCCGGGCAGGGCCTGCGGGTGCTCGTCGCCGAGGTCCTCGTGAGCGGCCTCGCGCGTCGGCTCGAGATCCGCACGCCGCGCCTCGTCGGACTGGACCTCGCCCTCGACCTCGCCCGCTACGAGGCCGACGAGGAGGTGCAGGACCTGCTCCGCGCCAGCGTAGGGCTCAACCTGGGCGTCGACTTCCTCCCCGGTGCGTTCGGGTTCGACCACGCCGAGCCGCAGGACGCCGGCACGGCGGCCCGCATCCTCTGGCTCGACGCGTTCACGGCCAACGTCGACCGGTCGTGGCGCAACCCCAACCTGCTCCGCTGGCACGGTGAGGTCTGGGCGATCGACCACGGCGCCTCGCTCTACTTCCACCACGCCTGGGCCGGCGGCATCACCGACCCGGCCCGGTTCGCCGCACAGCCCTGGAGCATCGCCGACCACGTCTTCGCCGACCACGTCCCCGACCTGCCGGCCGTGGACGGGGTCGCGCGCGACGTACTGGACGAGGAGGCCCTGACGGCGATCGCGGCCGAGGTGCCCGACGCGTGGTTGGAGCCCGTCCCCGGGGCGGAGACGGCCGAGGCGGCGCGCGCGGCGTACGTGCGGTTCCTGCTCGCCCGGCTCGGCACCCGCGCGTGGCTCCCGGGCGGTGCGGCATGAGCGCGGAGGCGACGGCGGCGCCGTACCAGTACGTCGTGCTCCGGTGCGTGCCCCGCGTCGACCGCGAGGAGTTCCTCAACGTCGGCGTGGTGCTCTACTGCGAGGAGGCGCGCTTCCTCGACGTCGCGTGGTCGGTGGACGAGTCCCGTCTTTCGGCGGCGTTCCCGTCGCTCGACCTCGCCGCCCTCTGCCGCTCGCTCGAGTTCGTCACGGGCGTCTGCGCGGGCGACGACCGCGGCGGGTCCGCGGCGGGCCACCCGATCGGCACGCGCTTCGGCTTCCTCAAGGCGCCGCGCAGCACCGTCGTGCAGCCGGGCCCCGTGCACGGTGGCACGACGACCGACCCCGCCGCCGACCTCGACCGGCTCCTGCGTCACATCGTCTGACCCGGGGTCAGGTTCGAGCGCGTTGGCTGGCGTCGCAACTTTCCCCGGTCGACCGGGGAACACACCGCTTAGACCATCAACGTTGATGGTCTAAGCGGCACTTTCCCCGGT
>DASWYU010000091.1:0-2673 GCA_036404795.1 Nocardioides sp.
GTCGCAGCGCCGGCGTGCTCGTCGGCGCCCTCGTGCTCGGCGTGGTGGGAGGCATCGGCGGTGCGGCGGGCTACTCGGCGCTCGTCGACGACGGCATCTTCTCGACGAGCGACGACGAGGGCGGCTCCGACGGCGACACCCGGATCACGGCGGGCGACGTCGACGCCGGGGGCATCGACCCGCTCGATCTGGTGTCGGTCAACGACATCTCCAACGCCGTGCTGCCGGCCGTCGTGCAGATCAACACGCCGGCGCCGGGCGGCTACGCCCAGGGCTCCGGGTTCGTGGTCTCCGACGACGGCGAGATCCTCACCAACCACCACGTCATCGAGGACGCCTCGCCGGGCGAGGCCATCGTCATCACCTTCGACGACGGCACCTTCGCCGAGGCGGAGATCGTCGGCAGCGACCCGCTCCTCGACGTCGCGCTGCTCGAGCTCGTCGACCCGCCGGACGACCTCACCGTCGCCTCGCTCGGCTCCTCCGACGACACGGAGGTCGGGCAGGCGGTGGTGGCGATCGGCGCGCCGTACGGGCTCCAGTCCACCGTCACCGCCGGCATCGTCAGCGCCCTCAACCGGCCGTTCGTGCTCGAGCTGCCGAGCGGACTGGTCGCCTACCCGGCGATCCAGACGGACGCCGCGGTGAACTCCGGCAACTCGGGCGGCCCGCTGGTGAACCTCCGCGGCGAGGTCATCGGCATCAACGGGGCGATCGAGCTGGCGCAGAGCGAGAGCGGGTACGACGCGGGCTTCATCGGCATCAGCTACGCCATCCCGATCGACGACGTGCGCCACGTCGTCGACCAGCTGCGCGAGGGCGACGAGCCCGAGCACGCGAGCCTCGGCGCGATCGCGGAGACCGCCGTCGTCGAGAACATCGTGGACGGCGCGGCCGTGCTGGTCGAGCTCGCGCCGGACGGCGCCGCGGCCGAGGCCGGGCTCGCGGAGGGTGACATGATCACGCAGATCGGCGAGCTGCACGTCAACAGCTCGCGGGCGCTCGTGACGTCGGTGCTGACGTTCGAGCCGGGCGAGGAGGTCGAGGTCACCTACCTCGACGCACGAGGCAACGAGGAGACGACGACCGTGACCCTGGGCAGCGACCTGGATGACTGAGCGCACCACCCGTTCCGCCCGCCCGACCGGTGGCGTCCTGATCGGCCTCTCGCTGGCCGGTCTCGCGCTGGCCGGCCTCGTGCTCGCCGGTTGCGGGGGCGACGACGGCGAGGCGACGTCGGTCCCGAGCTCGACGCAGACCAGCTTCCCGACGGACGACCCGTCGGCCACCGGGACCGTCCGCGAGGTCGGCGACCCGTGCGAGGCGGTGACCGGCGCGGAGATGGCGACGCTGCTCGGCCTCGACGGCGCCTTGAGCGGCGAGAGCGCGGGCGAGGGCAACTACCGCGGCTGCAGCTTCACCGACGCGGACGGCGTGGTGGTCATCAACCTGACGCGCTACGCCTCCGCGGCCCCGTTCGACGAGGTCTGGGCATCGCTCGGCGACCTCGGCGACGCCGAGGTGCGGGAGCTCGCGGTCGACGGCGCCGACGGCGGCGGGCTCATCGTGGCGGCCGAGGAGGGCAGCCTCGCGATGACCGCCGCGGTCGCCCACGACGGGCTGGTCGACCTGGCGAACTTCTACGTCCTGGCGCCGTACGACGAGGCCGCGACCACCGCGGGGATCACGACGGTGCTGGAGCGGCTGGTGGCGCAGCCGGCGCCGTAGCGGCGGCGGCCGTGCCGGTCGCGGTGGTGTCGGTCGCGGTGGTGTCGGGCGCGGTGGTGTCGCGCACCGCGCGCAGCACCCGGTCCAGCTTCCACCCGGCCTCGGCCCACTCGTCGGCGACGTCCGAGCGCACCGTGATGCCGCCGCCCGTGCCGGCCCGCCACGTGCGCCCGTCGCTGCCCGCGAGGCTGCGGATCACGACCCCGAGGTCCGCGCCCGCGCCGTCGACCCAGCCGAACGCCCCCGCGTAGACCCCGCGCGCCGTCGCCTCGACCGCCGCGATGACCTCCATCGTGCGCAGCTTCGGCGCACCCGTCATCGACCCCGCCGGGAACAGCGCGTGCAGCGCCGCGACCGTCGAGACCTCCGGCAGCAGCTCGCCGACGACCGTCGACACCAGCTGGTGGACCGCCGCATAGGTCTCCGTGGCCATCAGCTCCGGCACCACCACCGACCCCGGCCGGCTCACCGCGCTGACGTCGTTGCGCAGCAGGTCGACGATCATCAGGTTCTCGGCGCGCACCTTCACGTCGGTCGTCAGGGCGTCGCGCAGCGCGGCGTCCTCCTCCGGCGTGGCCCCGCGCGGCGCCGTACCCTTCATCGGCTTCGCCTCGATCCGCCGCACGCCGTTCGGGTCCGACGTGATCCGCGCGTACCGCTCCGGCGACGCCGCCAGCAGCCACCCCCGCGCACGGATCGCGCGGTCCGGGGTGGCGGGGCCGCTGGGGCCGTCGGGCTCGACGTCGTGCTGGAGGAACGCGGCGTACGGCGCGGGGTTGCGGGCCCGCAACGCGGCGTACGTGTCCGCCGGCCCCGCCCCCGCCACCGCGCTCTCCCGGTGCGTCAGGTTCACCTCGTACGAGTCCCCCGCGTGCAGCGCCGCCTGCACGTTGTCGAACGCCGTTTGGGACCAGGCAGGGTGGTCAGTTCCCCGGTCGACCGGGG
>DASWYU010000092.1:0-2536 GCA_036404795.1 Nocardioides sp.
CGTCGCAGCGCCCTGCCGGCGGACGAGCTGCCCCTCGGGGACGACGCGATCGAGCTGGTGACCGACGCCGACCGGTCGGTGGCGGAGCCTGCCCCGACCACCGCGCTCGACGACACGACCGAGATCGAGCAGGTGGACGTCCGGGACGACCACGAGGCTGCCCCGGCCGCCGACGAGCCGCCTGCCGCCCGGCCGACCAAGAAGCGCGGACGGGCGTCGGTGCCGAGCTGGGACGAGATCATGTTCGGCGGCGGCAAGGCGGAGTGACCCGCGGTCGCCACCGGTGACCCGTCGGTGGCTCCGGCCGATCCCGGTCGCTCCGTCCCCTCCCCTTGAGTGATCTCGGCCACTACGCTGCCGCGCATGGCCTACTTCGTCACCGGCGCGACCGGGTTCATCGGGCGTTTCCTCGTCACCGAGCTCCTCCGCAAGCGCGAGGGCGAGATCCACGTGCTGGTGCGGGGCTCCTCGCTCCCCCGGCTCGAGCAGCTCGTCGAGGAGTGGGACACCGACCGGGTGCGCCCGGTCATCGGCGCCCTCGACGCCGAGGGTCTCGGGGTCGAGGCCGGCTGGGTCGCGGAGCACGCCGGCACGATCGACCACTTCTTCCACCTCGCGGCGAGCTACGACATGGCCGCCGACGACGCGACCAACGACCTGCTCAACCTGGGCGGGACGCGGCACGCGCTGCAGCTCGCCGCGGCGCTCGACGCCGGGTGCTTCCACCAGGTCTCGTCGGTCGCCGCGGCGGGCGACCACGCGGGCACCTTCTCCGAGACCGACGCGGACGTCGGGCAGCGCTTCACCTCGCCGTACCACCGCACCAAGTTCGAGTCCGAGCGGATCGTGCGCGACGACGCGACGGTGCCGTGGCGGATCTACCGCCCCGCGATCGTGGTCGGCGACTCCGTCACCGGCGAGATGGACAAGGTCGACGGGCCCTACTACTTCTTCCCGCTCATCAAGAAGGTGCGGGACACGCTGCCGGCCTGGACGCCGCTGGTGGGCATCGACCTCGGCGACACCAACGTCGTTCCGGTCGACTTCGTCGCGGGCGCGCTCGACCACCTGGCGCACCTCCCCGAGCGTGACGGCGAGACCTTCCACCTCGTCGATCCGGAGCCCCAGCCGGTGCTCGAGATGATCAACGCCTTCTGCTCGGCCGCGGGCGCGCCGCAGCTCGTCGGCTCCGGCTCCGGTGGGCGCCTGCCCGTCGAGCGGCGCCTGCTCCCCCGCGGGCTCCGTCCCGCGGACCTGACCGCGACGGTGCTGGGCTCGGCGCCCGCCCAGGCGCTGCTCGACCTGACCGTCGGTCGTCTCGGTGTGCCGGCCTCCGTGCTCGCGCACACGTCGTTCCCCACGGTCTTCGACGCTCGGCGCACGACGAAGGCGCTCGCGGGGTCGGGGATCAGCGTGCCGCGGCTGGAGTCCTACGCGGCGACGCTCTGGAACTACTGGGAGGAGCAGCTCGACACGAGCACGGGGCGCAACCCCGCGAACCGGGCGGCCCTCAAGGGCAAGCACATCGTCATCACGGGCGCGTCCTCCGGGATCGGCCGCGTGACGGCGCTCAAGGTCGCGCAGGCCGGCGGCGTGCCCGTGCTCGTGGCCCGCGGCAAGGAGAAGCTCGACGCCCTGCGCCGCGACATCGAGCAGGCCGGCGGCCAGGCGCACGTCTTCCCGTGCGACCTCTCCGACCTGACCGCCATCGACGACCTCTGCGGCGCGCTGACCCGCGAGCTGCCGAGCGTCGACGGCGTCGTCAACAACGCGGGCCGCTCGATCCGGCGCTCGCTCAAGCTCTCGCAGGAGCGCTTCCACGACTTCGAGCGCACGATGCAGCTCAACTACTTCGGAGCGATCCGCCTGGTCATCGGCCTCATCCCCTTCATGCGGGCCGGCGGTGGTGGGCACGTGGTCAACATCTCGTCGATCGGCGTGCAGACGAACCCGCCGAGGTTCTCCGCGTACGTCGCGTCCAAGGCCGCCCTCGACTCCTGGAGCAACGTGGTCGCCTCCGAGCTCGTGGGCGAGGGCATCACCTTCACGAGCATCCACATGCCGCTCGTGCGGACCCCGATGATCGCGCCGACGAAGCTCTACGACCGGTTCCCGACCATCTCCCCCGCCCAGGCCGCGGACCTCGTGGTGAAGGCGATCGTCGAACGCCCCCACGAGATCAACACGCCCCTGGGCAACGCGGGCGCGATCGCGCACACCGTGGCCCCGAAGCTCGCGTTCCGGCTGCTCAACATGGCCTACCACGTGTTCCCGGACTCGGCGGCGGCGAAGGGCCAGGGCGCCCCCGGCGCCGCACCGGCGCCCGGCGGCGAGCCGGGCGGCACGCAGAGCGAGCAGCTCCTGCTGGCGCGGCTGTTCCGCGGCGTCCACTGGTGACGGACGGGTGACGAGACGGGTGACGGGACGGGTGGCGCCTCAGGCGACGGCGGCCGACGCGAGCAGGTCCCGCACGGCGACCGCTGCGGTGCGACCGGCGCGGTTCGCCCCGATCGTGCTCGCCGAGGGCCCGTAGCCG
>DASWYU010000093.1:0-6621 GCA_036404795.1 Nocardioides sp.
GGCTCGGGGCGCCGGTAGGCGTCCACCAGGACCCGCGGCGAGCGGAAGCCGCGGCCGAGCACGGCGAGGCCGGCCGCCGCCCAACCCTGCCGCCCGCAGAGGGCGAGCACGTCGCCGGGCCGCGCCCCGGACCGCAGCACCGGAGCCTGGGCGACGGAACCCATGACCGTGACCGCGGCGACCACCTCGCCGGCCCGCGTGACGTCGCCCCCGACGACCACGGCACCGACCAGCGCCGCCTCGGCCGCGAAGCCGGTCGCGAAGTCCTCCACCCAGCCGAGCGGCAGATCGTCGGGCAGCCCGAGGCCGAGGGTCAGGGAGTGGGCGCGCCCGCCCATCGCGTTGATGTCGGAGAGGTTCTGCGCGGCGGCGCGGTGCCCCACGTCCTCCCCGGAGCACCAGTCGCGGCGGAAGTGGCGGTTCTCCACGACGAGGTCCGTGGACACCACGGCGTGGCCGCGACGGATCCGGAGCACCGCGGCGTCGTCGCCGGGGCCGACGAGCACGTCCTCGCGGTCGGCGCGGAAGCGGTCGAGGAGCGTCGCCACGACGGCGAACTCGCCCACCTCGGACAGCGGGGTCTCCCGGGGAAGCGACACCATGCGCCCATCCCACCAGACGCGCGGGTCGCCGCGACGCACGCCCTGCGGAGCGTCCTCCCCCGGCACCGTGGGATGCTCGGCGGCACCCGTCCGCCCGCCGCCCCGGAGTCGCCGTGTCCCTGTCCCCGCGCCGTACGACGCGCGTCGTCGCCGGCCTGGCCCTCGCGCTCGCGGCCCTCGCCGCCTGCTCCGCCGATCCCGTCCAGGTCGACGGCGCCCCGTCGCTCGACGACCTGTCGGACACGGACCGGGCCGCCTGCGAGGCGCTGCTGGACGCGCTCCCCGACGAGGTCGACGGCCAGGAGGTGCGCGAGGTCGGGCCCGACGGCGTCGCCGCCCGCGCCTGGGGCGAGCCTGCCGTCGTGGTCGTCTGCGGCGCCACGATGCCGGCGTCGTTCACCGAGATCTCGGACTGCGAGGATGTCGGCGGGGTGGGCTGGTACGCCGACCCGGCGACCTATCGCGACCAGACCGCCGACGCGGTGCTCACCTCGGTCGGTCAGGAGCCGATCGTGCAGATGCGGATCCCCGCCGAGCGTCGGCCGCCCGTCGAGGAGATGGTGGACGTCGCCCCCGCGGTGCTCGCCCACACCGAGGCCGTCTCGCCCTGCGTGTGAGGCGGTCCGTCAGCGCAGGCCGACGTCGCGGCCGAGCGCGAGCGTGACGAGCCGGTCGACGAGCGTCGGGTAGTCCACGCCGCTCGCGGCCCACATCCGCGGGAACATCGACAGGCTCGTGAACCCCGGCATCGTCTCCACCTCGTTGACGACCACGCGGCCGTCGGGGAAGACGAAGAAGTCGACGCGGGCCAGACCCTCGCAGTCGAGGGCGTCGAACGCCGCGACCGAGAGCTCCCGCACGCGGGCCTCGACGTCGGCGGGCACGTCGGCCGGCACGTCGAGGGCGGTGTTCTCCTCGGGGAGGTACTTCGCCTCGAAGTCGTAGAACGCGTGCTCCGAGGTCACCCGGATCTCCGCCAGGGCGCTCGTGCGGTGGTCCTCGGCGCCCTCGCCCGCGAGCACGCCGCACTCGATCTCGCGCGCACCGACCGCCGCGGCCTCGACGACGACCTTCGGGTCGTGGCGGCGGGCCTCCGCGAGCGCCGCATCGAGGTCGGCGAGGTCGTCGACGCGGGAGATGCCGAAGCTGGAGCCCGCCCGGGCGGGCTTGACGAAGACCGGGAGGCCGAGGTCGGCGACGCGGCGCCGTACGCCCGCCTCGTCGCGCGCCCAGTCGCGCGGCGTGATCGTCACGTAGGGCAGCACCGGCAGACCGGCCGCCTCGAAGAGGCGCTTCATGTGGATCTTGTCGGTGCCGACCGCGGAGGACAGGACCCCCGCGCCGACGTAGCGCACCCCCGCCATCTCGAGGAGGCCCTGGAGCGTGCCGTCCTGCCCGAAGGGGCCGTGCATGACGGGGAAGACGACATCGACGTCGCCGAGCACCCGCGGCACGTCGGCGGCGTCGGTCACGACCAGCTCCGCGGTCGCGCCGGGGACCAGCTGCACCGCGGTCTCGCTCGTCACCGACGGCAGCGCCCCGCCGGGACCGAGCTCGAGCCGGTTCGTCGTCGGGTCCTCGAGCACCCAGCTGCCGTCGCGGGCGATGCCGACGGGCACCACGTCGTACCGCTCCGGGTCGAGCGCCGCGATCACGCTGCCCGCCGAGATGCAGGAGATCGAGTGCTCCGCCGACCGTCCGCCGAAGACGACGGCGACCCGGGGACGTGAGGAGGGCGCGCTCATGGAGGCTGACCCTACCGGCCTACGCTTCCCCGCATGCCCGACGACTCCCTGCCCTCGACCGTGTCGGACGCGACCTCCGCCACCCCCGGTCACCGCCCCGCCACCCGGGCGGTCCACGTCGGCCGCCCGCCGGTGGTCCCGGACGCTCCGCTCAACACGCCGATCACGATGGCGGCGACGTACGTCGGGGGCGGGGACGTCGAGTACGGCCGGTACGGCAACCCCACCTGGCTCGCGTTCGAGGAGGCGCTCGGCAGCCTCGAGGGCGGTCGGGCGCTCGCGTTCTCGTCCGGCCTCGCGGCGGTGGCGACCGTGCTCGACCTCGTCGCGGACGGCGAGACGGTGGTGGCGCCGCAGCACGCCTACCAGGGCACGCTCGGCCAGCTCGGTGACGCGGGACTCCGGGGACGCGCGCAGGGGAAGCTCGTCGACATCTCCGACACCGCGGCCGTCGCGGCGGCCTGCGACGACGCGGCACTGCTCTGGATCGAGTCGCCGACGAACCCGGCCCTCGAGGTCGCCGACATCCCCGCGATCGCGGCCGCGGCCCACGCCGCCGGCGCGCAGGTCGTCGTCGACAACACGTTCGCCACGCCGCTGCTGCAACGGCCGCTCGACCTCGGCGCGGACATCGTGCTGCACTCGGCGACGAAGTACCTCGCCGGTCACTCCGACGCCCTCCTCGGCGCGCTCGTGGTGCGCGACGACGCCCTCTTCGACGTGCTCAAGGGACGACGCGACCTGCTCGGCGCGACCCCGGGAACGCTCGAGGCGTGGCTCGCCCTCCGTGGGCTGCGCACCCTCCACCTGCGGGTCGAGCGGGCCCAGGCGAACGCCGTGGAGCTCGTGCGGCGCCTCGAGGCGCACCCGGCGGTCTCGCGCGTCCGCTACCCCGGCTTCGGCGCCGTCGTCGCCGTCGAGCTGCACGCGGGCCCGGACGCCGCCGACCTGCTGTGCCGCACGACCGACCTGTGGGTCTTCGCGACCAGCCTCGGCGGGGTCGAGTCGACGTTGGAGCGCCGGCGCCGGTGGAAGACGGAGTCCCCGACGATCCCCGAGTCGCTCGTGCGGCTCTCGGTCGGGATCGAGGACGTCGACGACCTCTGGGCCGACCTCGAGCAGGCGCTCGCGCGGCTGCCCTGAGTCCTCAGTCCCCGGGGAGCAGCGTCACCCAGGCGGTGGGCGGGAGCCCCTCCTCCTCGTGCAGCTCGAACGCGCCGGTCTCGAGACGCTCCGCGAGCCCGTCGAGGAACGCGTGCAGCGACGGCGCCTCGGGCGCCTCGAGGTCGGGCACGTTCGGCCGCAGGAAGACCTGGCCCACCGTCCCGGTCTCCCCGGGGTCGGTGTCGATGCAGTAGCTGTCGCCCTGGAACGCGACGAAGGGGATCCAGGCGTCGGACCAGGTCTCCCAGCGGTACGGCGCGGGCTGGGCCGCCGCCTCCGTCAGCTCGCCGACCGCTCCGACGAGCATGGCGTGCATCGCGACGACCTCCTCGGGGCGGAGGAACCGCAGCAGGTTGAGCGGCCCGCTGATCCCGTCCTCCTGGCCCCCGACCGTCGTGAGGAGCTCACGGAGCTCGGTCGGCCAGGGCCGTCCCAGCTCGCCCTCCAGCACGTCCAACGTCGCGTCGTCGGCGCCCGGCAGGAAGGGGACGGTCCCCGGCAGCGCGGTCTCCACCGCACGGCGGAACCGCTCGGCGGCGCGCCGTACCTCTCCCGCCATCAGTCCGTCTCGGCCTTGGTCTCGCGGGCGACGAAGGACTCCATCATGTCGCGGGCCGTCATGCGTCCCGCGACGACGTCGTCGACGTGGTCGGCGATGGGGGTGTCGACCCCGGTGCGGAGCGCGAGGTCGCGCAGCGAGCTGCACGACTTGGCGCCCTCGGCCACCTGACGCGTCGACGCGTAGATCTCCTCCGTCGTCATGCCCAGCCCCAGCCGCTCGCCGAAGGTGCGGTTGCGGCTCAGCGGGGAGGAGCAGGTGGCGACCAGGTCGCCCAGGCCGGCGAGACCCATGAGCGTCAGCGGGTTCGCCCCGAGCGCCACCGAGAGTCGCGCCGTCTCCGCGAGCCCGCGCGTGATCACCGAGGCGGTGGTGTTGTCGCCGAAGCCGAGCCCGACGGCCATGCCGACACTGAGCGCCACCACGTTCTTGTAGGCCCCGCCGATCTCGCAGCCGACGACGTCGGTCGTCGTGTAGGGCCGGAACGCGGGTGTGTGCACGAGGCGCTGCAGCCGCACGGCCGTGTCCTCGTCCTCGCAGGCGACCACCGAGGCGGCCGGCTCGCGGCGCGCGATCTCCTTCGCGAGGTTCGGGCCGCTGACGACCGCCACCTGCCGGCGGGGCACGTCGAGCGACTCGGCGATGACCTCGCTCATCCGCTTCACGGTGCCGAGCTCGACGCCCTTCATCAGCGAGACGGAGACGGCGTCGCGCGGCACTATGTCGCGCCAGCCCTCGAGCGTCGTGCGCAGCGTCTGCGACGGCATCGACCAGACGACGACGTCGGCCCCGGCCATGGCCTGCTCGGGGTCGGTCGTCGCGTCGACCGTCGGCGGGATCTGGATGCCCGGCAGGTAGTCGGAGTTCTCGTGCCGCTCGTTGATGCGGTCGACGACCTCCTGGCGCCGTCCCCACAGGGTCACGTCGCCGCCCCCGTCGGCGAGCACCAGCGCGAACGCCGTGCCCCACGAACCGGCGCTGAGCACGGCCACTTTCGTCATGCGTTCTCCTCGTCGCTCGGGTCGGGGGCGCTGTCGGTCGGAGGCACGGCCCTCGGGCGGCCGAACTCACTGACACCGTGGGCACGCGGGTCGAACCGCTCAGCCGGCGGCTCCTCGCCGCGGATCCCGGCGAGCAGAGCGGTGATCGCGTCCATGATCCGCTCGGTGGCGAGCACCGCGGTCGCAGTGTCGACGGGGCGGCCCGTCAGGTCGTCCAGGTCGACGGGCGGCCCGGCGTGCACCGTGAGGTGCTTGCGGGGCAGGAGCCGGGGCGTGGAGGAGTACGGCGCGAGCACGTCCTGCGCACCCCAGTGCGCCACCGGGATCACGGGGGCGCCGGTCGCCAGCCCGATGCGCGCCGCACCGGTCTTGCCGGTCATCGGCCACAGGTCGGGGTCGCGGGTGATCGTGCCCTCCGGGTAGACGACGACGCAGCTGCCGGCCTCGACCGCGCGCACGGCGGCCTGGTAGGCCGAGGCGCCGGAGCTCTCCCGCTCGACCGGGATCTGCTCCGCGCCGCGCAGGAACCCGCCGAGCCCGGGCACCTCGAAGAGGCCCGACTTCGCGAGGTAGCGGGCCAGCCGCCCGTGGTCGTAGACGAAATGCGCGGCGAAGAGCGGGTCCACCTTCGTCACGTGGTTGAGCGCGATGACGCAGCCACCTTCGGCCGGGATGTTCTCCCCGCCCACCCACGTGCGCGACACCGCGGCCGTGAGGGTCGGCTTCAGGATCGCCGCGCCGAGCGTGTACGCCCACCCGCGGCGCTCGCTCAGCCTCCGCACCGACATCGTCCACTCCTCACCGGCGCCACCCCGCGGGCGCCGCAGGTGAGGATAGGCGCTCGCCGGCGCTCGCCCCGACCCCGCGTGCCCGGGCTCCGCCGCGGACGCACCACCGACCCTGAGAAGATCGCCTCGATGTCCCCGTCCTCCGCCGTCGTGATCCTGCCCGTGAAGCCGCCCGCGGTCGGGAAGTCGCGGCTCGTCGCGACCCCCGTCGCCCGGCGCGACCTCGCGGCCGCGTTCGCCCTCGACACGGCAGCGGCGGCGCTGCACGCCACCCGGGTCGCGGCGGTGCTGGTGCTCACGGACGACCACTGGTTCGCCGACGAGCTCGCCGACCTCGGTTGCGTCGTGCTGCCCGACCCCGTCGACGGCGACCTCAACGGGACCCTCAGGCAGGGGGCGGCGGAGGTGCGGCGCCGCTGGCCGGACGCCCGGCCGACGGCCCTGTGTGCCGACCTCCCGGCGCTGCTCCCCACCGACCTCGACGCCGCGCTCGCCGTCGTCCTGCGGCGGCCCGGGCCGTCGTTCGTGGCCGATGCCGACGGCACCGGGACGACCCTGTACGCCGCGCCCTCCGACGAGTTCGACCCTCGCTTCGGCGCTGGCTCCGCGGACGCCCACGCGCTGAGCGGTGCCGACGCGGTCCCCGGACCGCTGCCGACCCTCCGGCAGGACGTGGACGACGCCGCCGCGCTCTCGGCCGCCGCCCGCCTGGGGCTCGGTCCGCGGACCCGGGCGCTCCTCCTCTGACCCACCGGTCGTGGG
>DASWYU010000094.1:0-5938 GCA_036404795.1 Nocardioides sp.
CCCGTCGCCAGCACGAGGCCGGCGGCGACCGCGCCGACGGCGAGCTGTCGCCACCCGTGCAGCACGAGCGCCGCGGCGAGGCACGCGCCCGCCGCGGCCACCGCGACGACGAGCAGGGTCACCGGGCCAGGGTGCCAGGTGACCCCGCCGTCTCAGGCCTGGACGAACGCCCCCGAGGCGAGCAGTCCGTCGACGTCGGGCACGCCCCAGGCCTCGAGCGCCTCCCGCGTGTAGGAGCCGGCCGGGTGCGGGCTCAGCGTCAGCGTCGGCGCCGTGCGCGAGAACCGCGGGGCGGGCGCCGGCTGCACGACGCCGTCACGCTCGACGAAGATCTCCCGGGCGGCGATGTGCGGGTGGTCGGGCGCCTCGCTCATCCGGAGGATCGGCGCGACGCACGCGTCGGTCCCGTCGAACACCTCCGTCCACTCCGCGCGGGTGCGCGAGCGGATGGTGTCGGCGAGGAGGGCGCGGAGCTCGTCGTACCGACCGAGCTCGGCCTGCGTCGGCGCCTGCTCCTTGATGCCGAGACGCGTCACGAGCTCGTCGAAGAACTGCGGCTCGAGCGCCCCGACGGCGAGGTGCTCGCCGTCGGCCGTCTCGTAGATGTCGTAGTAGGGGATCCCGCCGTCCAGCAGGTTCGCCGCACGCTCCTCGGTGAAGCCGCCGCCGGCGAGCATCGCGGAGGCCATCGCGTTGAGGTGCGCCGTGCCGTCGACGATCGCGGCGTCGACGACCTGGCCCTTGCCGCTGATCCCACGCTCGACGAGGGCGGCGAGGATGCCGATGACGAGGTACGTCGAGCCGCCGCCGAAGTCGCCCACGAGGTTGCTCGGGAAGTGCGGGCGGGCCTTGTCCTGCCCGAGGCCGTGGAGCGCGCCGGTGATCGCGATGTAGTCCATGTCGTGCCCGGCGGACGTGGCGAGCGGGCCGGTCTGTCCCCACCCCGTCATGCGGCCGTAGACCAGCCGCGGGTTGCGCGCGAGGCAGTCGTCGGGGCCGAGGCCGAGGCGCTCGGTGACGCCCGGGCGGAGCCCTTCCACGAGCACGTCCGCCTCGGCGACGAGGTCGAGCACGGTGTCGCGCGCGACGGGGTCCTTGAGGTTGGCCGCCACGCTGGGGCGGCCGCGGGTGAGGAGGTCGTGGCGCGGGTCGGCGACGACCGCGAGCGCACCCCCGCCCGGTCGGTCGATGCGGATCACGTCCGCACCGAGGTCCGCGAGGATCATGCACGCGTGCGGGCCGGGCCCGATCCCCGCGAGCTCGACGACCTTGAGGCCGGCGAGCGGCCCCGTTCCCTGTCCCAGCGTGAGCGCCATGGCAGGGATCATGACAGATCTACTGTCAGCATTGCGAGGGGGTCTGAGCGATCGTTCGCTCCGGGCCCTCAGTGCGCGAGCTTCAGGCCGATCACGCAGGCGACGATGCCGAGGAGCAGGAGCGCCTTCACCATCGAGAAGGTCTCGGCGCCGGTGGCCATGGCGTACGACGCCGTCAGCGCCGCGCCGATCCCCACCCACACGGCGTACGACGTGCCCACCGGCAGCGTCCGCATCGCCCAGGCCAGGCCGACCATGCTCGCCACGACCGACACCCCGAAGACGGCGGACGGGACGAGCCGGGTCAGCCCCTCCGACCGGGACAGGGCGGTCGCCCACACCGCTTCGAGGCACCCCGACACCACCAGCACGATCCACGCCATGCGGGCATCGTCGCGGAGCCGTGTTGCGCGGAGGTGACGGACCTCGACTAATGCAACTAGTTGCACTGCAACGCGTTGCATGGCACGCTGCGGCGCATGGCCCTCGAACACGTGCTCCTGGTCGCCCTGCGCGAACGCAGCGGCTCCGGCCTCGAGCTCACCCAGCGCTTCGAGCGCACCATCGGCAACTTCTGGCAGGCCAGCCACCAGCAGATCTACCGCACGCTCGGCCGGATGGCCGACGACGGCTGGGTCGACGTGGAGGCCGTCGCGCAGACCGGCCGACCCGACAAGAAGGTCTACGCCGTCTCCGCGCTCGGCGAGAAGGTGCTGGCCGAGTGGCTGGCGACGCCCTCGGCGCCCGAGCCGCTGCGCACCGAGGTGGCGGTGAAGATGCGGGGAGCGTCGTACGGCGATCGCGACGCCGTCCTCGCCCACCTGGCCCTCCGCCGGGAGGAGCACCGGGCCCGGCTGCGGGCCTACGAGCAGATGGCCGCGGAGCAGTTCCCCGACCCGACCGCGCTGGCCGACGCCGCGCTCGACCGCTGGCTCGTGCTGCGCGGCGGCCTGCTCATGGAGCAGTTCTGGATCGCCTGGCTCGACGACTACCTGACCGCCCACGGGCACCCGACCGAGGAGAACCGATGACCGCGCAGTACTCCACCTTCCTCAGCCCGCTCACCGTCCCCACCGGCCACGGACGCGGCAGCGTCACCCTGCGCAACCGCAGCGTGATGGGCTCCATGCACACCGGTCTCGAGGACGGGTTCTGGAACATCGGCAGGCTGGCGGCCTACTTCGCCGAGCGCGCCGCGGGCGGGGTCGGGCTGATCGTGACCGGCGGCTACGCGCCCAACAAGCGCGGCTGGCTCAAGCCGCTGGGCTCCGAGATGACGAGCCGGCTGCAGGCCGCGCGCCACGTGCAGGTCACCGACGCGGTGCACGCGCACGACGCGAAGATCGTGCTGCAGGTGGTGCACGCGGGACGCTACGGCTACCACCCGCTCAACGTCGGCGCGTCGCGCCGCACGAGCCCGATCACGCCCTTCCGGCCCTCCGCGCTGAGCACGAGCGGCGTCGACCGCACGGCGAGCGACTTCGCGCGGGCGGCACGGCTGGCGCAGCGGGCGGGTTACGACGGCGTCGAGATCATGGGCTCGGAGGGCTACCTGATCAACCAGTTCCTCGCCGCACGCACCAACGACCGCACCGATCGCTGGGGCGGGTCGGCGGAGAAGCGGATGCGCTTCCCGATCGAGGTCGTGCGGCGCACCCGCGAGCTCGTCGGCGACGACTTCCTCGTCGACTACCGGATCTCGCTGCTCGACCTCGTCGAGGACGGCCAGACCTGGGAGGAGACCGTCGAGCTCGCGCAGGCGCTCGTCGAGGCCGGCGTCGACGTGTTCAACACCGGCATCGGCTGGCACGAGGCGCGGGTGCCGACGATCATCACGCAGGTGCCGCGCGCCGCGTGGCGCGACTCGACCGCCCGGCTCCGCGCCGCGCTGCGCGAGGCAGGAATCGCGACCCCGGTCTGCGCCTCCAACCGGATCAACACCCCCGAGGTCGCCGAGGACATCCTCGCCGCCGGGGAGGCGGACCTCGTCTCGCTGGCCCGCCCGTTCCTCGCCGACGCCGAGCTGGTGGCCAAGGCCGCCGCCGGTCGCGCGGACGAGATCAACACCTGCATCGCCTGCAACCAGGCCTGCCTCGACCACATCTTCAGCAACAAGCGATCGTCCTGCCTGGTGAACCCCCGGGCGTGCCGGGAGACGTCGCTGGTGCTGAGCCCGACCCGCACGCGCCGTACCCTCGCCGTCGTCGGCGCCGGCCCCGCCGGCCTCTCCGCCGCGGTCTCCGCCGGCGAACGCGGGTTCGCGGTCACCCTCTTCGAGCGCAACCCCCACCTCGGCGGCCAGTTCCAGCTCGCGATGCAGATCCCCGGCAAGGAGGAGTTCGCCGAGACGCTGCGCTACTACACGCGGCGCCTCGAGGTGCTCGGCGTCGACGTGCGGCTCGGCACCACCGCGACCCCCGACGACCTCGCCGGGTTCGACGAGGTGGTCGTCGCGACGGGCGTCGAGCCCCGCGTGCCGCGGATCGTGGGGATCGATCACCCGAAGGCGGTGTCGTACGCCGACGTGCTCGCCCGCCGCGTCACCTGCGGCCGCCGCGTCGCGGTGATCGGGGCCGGCGGCATCGGCGTCGACGTCGCCCACTTCCTCACCCACGACCCCGCCGAGACGATCGACGACGTCGACGCGTGGAAGGCGCACTGGGGCGTCGGCGACCCGGCCCTCGACCGCGGCGGCCTCACCGAGCCGAAGCCGCGGGCGGTGCAGCGCGAGGTCTACCTGCTGCAGCGCAAGACCACCCCGATCGGCGTCGGCCTCGGCAAGACGTCGGGCTGGGCGCACCGCGCCGTGCTGAAGCAGTCCGGCGTCGTGCAGGTCTCCGGCGTCACCTACGACCGCATCGACGACGAGGGGCTGTGGGTGAGCGTCGACGGCGAGCAGCGGCTCTACGCCGTCGACCACGTCGTCGTGTGCGCGGGGCAGGAGTCGGTGCGCGGTGTGTACGACGCGCTCGAGGCCTCCGCGGCGCACTCGGTCGGCGGGGCCACGGTGCACCTGGTCGGCGGAGCCGACGTCGCCGCGGAGCTCGACGCGAAGCGCGCCATCGAGCAGGCCACCCGCGTCGTCGCGGGGCTGGCGGGCTGAAGGCGCGACCGCAACCCCGACCGCATAGTCCCTGACGTTTCGGTCGTCCCCGTGCCACTCGACGGTTCGAAACGTCAGGGACTATGCGCAGATCCGGGGGCGCGCGGCGGGCGGGGTCGGGTCGGATCGGTCAGCGGCGCAGCGTGGCGAGGAAGTCGGCGATGCGCTCGATGGCCTCGGTCAGCATGTCGACGTCGGGCAGCGTCACGAGGCGGAAGTGGTCGGGCTCGAACCAGTTGAAACCCGTGCCGTGCGTGACCAGCAGCTTCTTCGCCCGGAGCAGGTCGATGACGAACTCCTGGTCGTCGGTGATCCCGAACATCTCGGTGTCGAGCTTCGGGAAGCAGTAGAGCGCGCCCATCGGCTCGACACAGCTGACGCCCTCGATCTCGTTGAGCAGCCGCCACGCGGTCTTCGACTGCTCGTAGAACCGACCGCCGGGCCCGATGTACTCGCTGATCGACTGGTAGCCGCCCAGCGCCGTCTGGATCGCGTGCTGCGCCGGCACGTTGGCGCACATCCGCATGTTGGAGAGCAGCGTCAGGCCCTCGAGGAAGTCCTCGGCGAGGTGCTTCGGGCCGGAGATCATCACCCAGCCGGCGCGGTAGCCGCACACGCGGTAGGCCTTCGAGAGCCCGGAGAAGGTGAGGCAGAGGACGTCGTCGCCGGCGTACGTCGCGGTGTGGTGGTGCACCGCGTCGTCGAACAGGATCTTCTCGTAGATCTCGTCGCTCATCAGCACGAGGTCGTGCCGACGCGCGATGTCGACGAGGCCCTTGACGGTCTCCTCGCTGTAGACCGCACCGGTCGGGTTGTTCGGGTTGATGATCACCAGGGCCTGCGTGTTCGGGGTGATCTTGGCCTCGATGTCGGCGAGGTCGGGGTTCCACCCGTTCTCCTCGTCGCAGCGGTAGTGCACCGGCGTGCCGCCGCAGAGCGTCACCGCGCCCGTCCACAGCGGGTAGTCCGGGGCCGGCACGAGCACCTCGTTGCCGTCGTCGAGGAACGCCTGGAGGACGAGCGAGATCATCTCGGAGACGCCGTTGCCGATGAACACGTCGTCGACGGAGGTCTCCGTGAGGCCGCGGGACTGGTAGTACTGCGCCACCGCCGTGCGGGCCGAGTAGATGCCCCGCGAGTCGGAGTAGCCCTGCGCGTCCGGCAGGTGCGTGACCATGTCCGCGACGATCGACTGCGGGGCCTCGAAGCCGAACGGCGCCGGGTTGCCGATGTTGAGCTTGAGGATGCGGTGCCCCTCCGCCTCGAGCCGCTGCGCCTCGACGAGGATCGGACCTCGCACGTCGTAGCGAACGTTCTGGAGCTTCTTGCTCTGCACGATGGGCCGCATGGGGGTCAGTGTCGCAGCCGGCTCAGGCGCACCGCACCCGGGTTTCGACGGCGGTTCAGACCTCCTTGCTCGCCTGCACGGCGAGCCGGTCGACGAGGTCGTTCATCCGGTTCCCCGAGTGCCCCTTGACCCACCGGAACGCGACGTCGCCACGGCCGTTGACCTCCGCGA
>DASWYU010000095.1:0-9841 GCA_036404795.1 Nocardioides sp.
GGTCGACCGGGGAAAGTGCCACCCCCCTCACCGCGTGAAGCGCGCCGCCTGCTCGTCGGCGAGCGCGGCGTCGATGCGGGCGTGCATCTCGTCGGTCATCGCGGGCAGCGCGTCGAGCGCGAACCACCCCACCTCGGACGACTCGTCGTCGGCGACGTGAGCCTCGCCGGCGACCCAGCGGCAGGCGAAGGTGTGGTCGAGGTAGCGGTTGCGGTCGCCGTTCGGGTAGACCACGAGGCCGGTGGTGCGCACGAGCGCGAGCCGCTCGACGACGATCTCGACGCCGGTCTCCTCGAGCGCCTCACGGCGGGCCGTGACGGCAGGCTCCTCGCCGGGGTCGCAGATCCCGGTGACCGGCGTCCAGCGGCCGTCGTCGGCGCGGCGCACGAGGAGCACCTCGGGTCCCCCCGGCTCTCCCGACGGTCCCGACGGTCCCGGCCGAGTCACGACGGCCGTCACGCCGGGGAGCCAGAGCTCCGCGGTGCCGATGTGCTCCCGCAGCGTCGCGATGAAGGGCGGGACCCCCATCAGCAGTCGAAGGTGGCGACGATGCGGATGACCTCGCCGGGGAGCTCGGGGGCGACCAGGTCCACGTCGACGTCGGCTCCGCCGCCCTCGGGATCGACCGCAACGCCGGCGGCGCCCGGCGACGACCCGAAGAACGCGTCGCCCGAGGTCACGTAGGCCGCCGCGTCGAACCCGTCGCCGGCCGCGACGATCGTGACGCCGTACTCCTCGTGGGTCGACTGGTAGGTGACCGTCGGGCCGTACGCGCCACCCTGGGCGACCACGCCCTCGGCCTGCCAGCTCGACGTCACCGCCCCGGTCAGCGCTACGTCGGCCGTGCAGGCCTCGCCGTCGACGGGCGGGAGCGCCTCACCGGTCGATGCGGTGCCCGGCGGGTCTCCCTCAGGTGCCTCGGACGCCGGCCCGTCCTCCGTCACCGACGCGGACGGGTCGCTCGTCGGCTCGTCGGACCCGGTCGCCGACGACTCCGCGGTCGGCTCCTCGGTGGGCTCGGCCGTGTCGTCGTCCGACCCGCCGCCGCACGCGGCGGCCGTCAGGAGCACGAGGCCGAGGGCGGCGGCACGAGCGGGTCGCATCAGGCGCATGGCACCCATCGAAGCATCCCGCCCCTCACGGGTCGAGCGGCGACCCGCGAGGTCAGCTCGTCAACGCGCCCACGAGCGTCTCCTGGAGATAGCCGACCCACTCGTAGATGTCGTGCGCCTGCGCCCGCGGGTCGTCGTCGGGCAGCGACTGCCAGCGCAGGTCGTCGCCGTCCTCGATTCCCAGGCGCGTCGCGAGCGCGAGGCGGATGTCGGTGAACGAGCGCATCCAGGTCTCGGCGACGCCCTCGGCGAGCTCGACGTCGATCATGAGCCCGTCCTCGGAGAGCTCCGCGGGGAGTCCGGCCTCCTCGAGGTCCTCGATGATGCGGCAGGCCGCGGCGGACTTGCCGTCACGCAGGTGGCCCTCCGTGAAGCGCCGGAACTCGGCCGCCGCCTCGTCGTCGTCCTGGTAGGCCGTCGGGAAGAGGCGCGCGAGCACCGGGTCGTCCGGCTCGGTCGTCGGACCGTCGAAGTCGAGCATCGCCTCGAGCGGGTCGAGGGCGTCGCGCGGCGCGGCGGCCTCGTTGCGGAGGAGCTCGACGAGCTGGCCGGCCAGGGAGCGGAGCAGGTCGGCCTCGAAGCCCGTGAACGCGGCGATGACGAGCCCGCTGCGCCGGTGGCGGGTGAAGCCGCTCACTCGGCGCGCTCCATCGTGGCCCAGAGCCCGTACTCGTGCATCGCCTGCACGTCGCGCTCCATCGCCTCCCGACTGCCGGAGGACACGGCGGACTTCCCGTCGTTGTGGACCTGGAGCATGAGCTCCTCGGCGTGCTCCGTGGAGTACCCGAAGTACTTCCGGAAGACGTAGGTCACGTAGCTCATCAGGTTGACCGGGTCGTCCCAGACGATCGTGACCCACGGGCTGGCGAGGATCGGCGCGTCGTCGGGGGTGAGCGTCGGCTCGACCTCGACAGGGCTGGCGGCGGACACGCGCCCATCGTGACACAGGAGGCGAGAGCCGCATGAGAGCCCTCTCACCACGGCCTCATCCACCTCTCGTGCTCCGTTCCTAACCTCCTCGACGCCGGCCGGCGACTCCGCGCCCGGCCACCGACACCGGGGGACCCATGACCTGCCACTCGCACCCGCCGCTGACCGGCCCCGTCGCCTCGTTGCGCACCGTCGGGGGACGCACCTACCTGCGCCTGCCCCTCGCGACCTCCTGGCTGTCCCCCGAGGACGAGCTCGTCGACGCGCTGCGGACCGCGCTCCCCGGGCCCGTCGACGCCGAGCCCCTTCGCGCGGTTCCTCGCGCGGCGCGTGCGCCCGACCACCGGGTCGCGCGGCCTGTCGGTGCCCGAGAAGATGGAGTACGTCGTGCGCCGCACGGGGCGTTCTACCGCGTCGCCGGCGACCTGGCCCGGGACGTGGACGGCGGGCGTCCGCCGTACGAGCACCTCGTGCTCCCACCCCTCCCCCACGCCGAGGCGACGCGGCTCTGCGCCGACCTCGCCGAGGCGCTGGGAGCGGCGGTCGCGATCGTCGACCTCAACGACCGCGGGGGTCGCGTGCGGGCGGTCTCCACGGGTGGTCCCACGGTCGACCACCTCCACGCCGTCCTCGCGGACAACCCGCTGGGGCAGCGGCTGACGGGCACGCCCTTCTGCGTCGAGGGCCGGCAGGAGGGCGACCACCTCCCGGAAGCCGCGGTCACGGAGCCGGAACGACGGACGCAGGCGGGCGCCGACGGCGCGGAGCGGGACGAGCTGGAGCAGCAGTCGCGTGGCCGACCCGACCACGACCCGACGGCGAGGGCGGCCACGCCGTGGGTCGGCCCGAAGAGCGCGGCGGCGGCCATCATCACCAGGTTGAACGGCACGCCCTCGATCCCCGACCAGAAGAAGCGCCGGTGCGACTGCGCCAGCGCCGCCAAGAGGTTCGTGCCCTCGACGAGCACCGTCGCGACGAGGACCACGCGCGTCAGCTCGACCGCGAGACGTGTGTCGTCGGCCCCCAGCCCGGGCGCCGACAGCGCGACCACGGGCCCGCCGCCGGTCCCATGACGACGGCGGCGACGCCGAGCACCACGACCGTCGTGGTGAGCACGACGCTCATCGTGCGCGCCGCCGCGGCCGCCCGGTCCTCGCCGACCTGGCGGGCGAGCACCGGCACCGACGCCTTCGCCATCGCCATCGCCGACGCGACGAGGCCGAGCACGACGTTCATCAGGCCCTGGGCGACGAAGTAGGCGTCGAGGGCGCCGCCCGCGCCGTACACCACGGCGATCACCATGTCCCGCACGAGCCCCAGCACGGCCGAGCCGGCCGTCAGCACGGTCAGCAGCACCGCTGCGCGCCCCACCCTTGCCCCGTCCCCGACCTCCCCCTATATTGTCACCATGACTATTACTCAGGCGCCGGCCACCGCGCTGCTGACCGACCACTACGAGCTGACGATGCTCCAGGCCGCGCTCGCCTCCGGCACCGCGCACCGCCGTTCGGTCTTCGAGCTCTTCGGTCGCAAGCTGCCGGAGGGACGGCGCTACGGCGTCGTCGCCGGCGTCGGGCGCGCGCTCGAGGCCGTGGAGGCGTTCCGCTTCGACGCCGCCACGATCGACTTCCTGGCCGCCGAGCGCGTCGTCGACGACACGACGCTCGCCTGGCTCGCCGACTTCCGGTTCTCCGGGGACGTGCGCGGGTACGGCGAGGGCGAGGTCTACTTCCCCGGTTCCCCCCTGCTGGTGGTCGAGTCGAGCTTCGCCGAGGCCGTGCTGCTGGAGACGGTCCTGCTGTCGATCTACAACCACGACTCCGCCATCGCGAGCGCCGCGTCGCGGATGATCGCGGTCGCCGGCGGTCGGCCCTGCATCGACATGGGCTCCCGTCGTACCCACGAGGAGGCCGCGGTGGCGGCGGCGCGGGCGGCGTACGTCGCGGGCTTCGGCGCCACCAGCAACCTCGCCGCGCGACAGCGCTACGGCGTGCCGAGCACGGGCACCTCCGCCCACGCGTTCACGCTGCTCCACGACAGCGAGGCGGACGCGTTCCGCGCACAGGTCACGAGCCTCGGCGTCGGCACCTCGCTGCTCGTCGACACCTACGACGTCGCCGAGGCCGTGCGGCTCGCGGTCGAGGTCGCGGGCCCCGGGCTGGGCGCCGTGCGGCTCGACTCGGGCGACCTGGGCGCGCTGGCCGTCGAGGTGCGCGCGCAGCTCGACTCCCTCGGCGCGACGGACACCCGCATCATCGTCACGAGCGACCTCGACGAGTTCTCGATCGCGTCGCTGGCGGCGGCCCCGGTGGACGGGTACGGCGTCGGCACGCGCCTCGTCACCGGCTCGGGCCACCCGACGAGCGCGTTCGTCTACAAGCTCGTCGCCCGCGAGGACGACGAGGGCCGCATGGTGCCGGTCGCGAAGAAGAGCACCAACAAGCTGTCCGTGGGCGGCAGCAAGCGCGCCGCCCGGCGGATCCGCGACGGCGTCGCCGCCGCCGAGGTCATCGCCGTGGACGGCGACCCGACCCCCGAGGCCGGGGCGACGGACCGCCCGCTGCACCGCGACCTCGTCGTCGCCGGTGAGGTCGTGGGCCGCGAGCCGCTCGACGCCGCGCGCGAGCGTCACGCGGCCGCGTTCGCCGAGCTGCCGCTGGCGGCCCGGTCGATGACGCGCGGCGAGCCCCTGCTGCCGACCGTCTACCAGTCCTGACCACCCGCCGTACCCCCGTCTGGAAGGCTTGCCCCATGACTCGTGCCCTGATCGTCGTCGACGTGCAGAACGACTTCTGCGAGGGCGGCTCCCTCGCCGTCACCGGCGGCGCGGCCGTCGCCGCGGGCGTCACCGCGCTGCTCGCGGGCGACCACGGCTACGCCGCCGTCGTCGCCACCAAGGACCACCACATCGACCCCGGGTCCCACTGGTCGGACACCCCCGACTTCGTCGACTCCTGGCCGGTGCACTGCGAGGTCGGCACCGCGGGCGAGGAGTTCCACCCCGCCTTCGACACCGCGGCGGTCGAGGCGGTGTTCCTCAAGGGCCAGTACGACGCGGCCTACTCCGGCTTCGAGGGCGCGGCCGACGACGGCACGACGCTGACGGCGTGGCTCCGGGCCCGCGGCATCACCGACGTCGACGTCTGCGGCATCGCCACCGACCACTGCGTGCGCGCGACCGTGCTCGACGCGGTGCGCGAGGAGTTCGCCGTGCGCGTCCTCACCGGCCTCTCCGCCGGGGTGGCACCGGAGACCTCCGACGCGGCGTACGTCGCCATGCAGGACGCCGGGGTGACCCTTGTCCGCTGAGGCGGGCGGGCCTGGCCGCGCCGACTGGATCAGTCGCGCCCCCGGCGTCGAGATCGTCCTCGACGCCGGGGGCGTCCTGACGATCGTGCTCGACCGGCCGGAGAGCTTCAACGCGCTCGACGCCGCGATGATCGAAGCGTGCTCGGCGACCCTCGAGCGGGCCGTCGGTCGCGACGACGTGCGGGTCGTCGTCGTCACGGGCCGGGGCCGGGCGTTCAGCTCCGGCGCCGCGCTCACGGGCGACGCCCCGATCGACTCGTTCGACGACGCCGCGGTGCTCCGCGCCAACCGGGCGATCCGGGCCGTCACGCGGCTCGACAAGCCCGTGGTGGCGGCGGTCAACGGCGTCGCGGCCGGCTTCGGCGCCTCGCTCGCCCTCGCCTGCGACCTGCAGGTCGTCTCGACCGATGCCTCCTTCGCCTTCACCTTCGCGCGCATCGGCCTCATGCCCGACGGGGGCGCCACCGCGACGATCGCTGCGGCGGTCGGTCGCGCCCGGGCCATGCGGATGGCGCTGCTCGGCGAGCGACTGCCGGCGGCGGACGCCCACGCGGCGGGTCTCGTCAGCCACCTCGCGCCGGCCGCGACCTTCGCGGCCGAGGTCGCCGCCCTCGCGGCGAGCCTCGCCGCCGGGGCGCCGCTGGCGTTCGCCGCCACCAAGAAGGCCGTCAACGCGGCGACGCTCGTCGAGCTCGAGTCCGCGCTGGAGCGCGAGAACCTCGGGCAGCTCACCCTGTTCCGCACGGCCGACACCGCCGAGGGGATGGCGGCGTTCGTCGAGAAGCGGGCGCCCCGGTTCGAGGGACGCTGAGTCCTCAGGTCTCCCAGCGGAACAGCTTCGCGGCCACCGCGGTCAGCACGAGCGCGAAGCCGAGCATGATGACGACGGGCCACAGCACGGCCGCCGCGCCCTCCCCGCGGATCATGACGTCCATCATCGCGTCGTTCAGGTGGCGCAACGGCATGGCCAGGGAGATCGAGCGGAGCCAGCCCGGCGCCTCGTCGAGCGGGAAGAACGAGCCCGACAGGAACGCCATGGGCAGCACGAGGAAGTTCGCCATGTTGACGGCGCCCTCGACCGACTTGGTGACGGCACCCGCGAGCAGGCCCATGGCCATGAAGCAGAGCGTGCCGCAGACGACGAGCGGCACCGCCATCCACCAGTTCCCCGCGAGGGTCAGGCCGAAGAACGCCGTGCCGAGCCCGAGGAACACAGCGGTCTGCACCAGGGCGATCGCCAGGGTGACGACGACCCGGGCGCCGACGATCGTGCGGGTGGGCATCGGGGCGAGCTGGAGGCGGCGGAGCAGCTTGCTCTGGCGCCACCCCTGGAGGGTCGCCGCGGCGCCGAACGCGGCGCTCATCGCGATCGCCCAGCCCAGGAGGCCCGGCGTCACGTAGTCGATCATCTGCAGCGAGTCGTCCTCGACCTGCTCGGTGACGAGCGCGTACGGCGGGTCCGCCCCGGCCTGCGTCGTCAGCACCGCCGTGTTGGCCGCGTCAACGAAGGCACCCAGCACGCTCGTCGTGCGCGCCGCCGCGGTCTGGTCGGTGCCCGTGAAGTGCACGACGAGCTCGTCGCCCGACTGCTCGAGCGCAGCGTCCGCGTCGCCCTTGCGGACCTCCTCGAGCGCCTCCTCGCGGGAGAGCTCGCGCGTCTCGAACTGGTCGTCGAAGGCGTCGCGCGCCTCGCCCTCCAGCTCCTCGACGAACGCGACGTCGTCGATGAGCACGAGGTCGGACTTCGACGCATCGGTGTCGTTGAAGATCGCGCCGAAGAGCACGAGGAACATCAGCGGGAAGACGAGGGCGAAGAAGACCGACGCCTTGTCACGCCAGAACCCCTTGAGGATCGCGACCGCGAGGGCACCGAAGGCGCTCATGCCCGGTACTCCCGTCCGGTCAGCGCGAGGAACACGTCCTCGAGGGTGGCCGCCCTGACCTGCAGGCCGTCGAGGCGGTGGTCGGCGGCCAGGCGCGTGAGGACGTCGGCGGGGCGTCGGGTGGTGAGCACCAGGCCCGTGCCCTCCGCGACCTCGTCCACGCCGTCGAGGGCGGCGGCCTCGTCGGCGGTGAGCTGCCCCGGCGCGACACTGATCCGCACCGGCGCGTCGAGACCCCGGACCAGGGCGGCCGGGGTGTCGAGCTGCAGGATGCGGCCCGCGTCCATGATGGCGACCCGGTCGCAGAGCACCTCGGCCTCGTCCATGTAGTGCGTCGTCAGCACGATCGTGCGGCCCGAGGTCTGGAGGCCCGCGATGAGGTCCCACAGGTTGCGACGGGCCTGCGGGTCGAGCGCCGCCGTCGGCTCGTCGAGGAAGACCAGCTCGGGGTCGTGGACGAGCGCGCAGGCGATCGAGAGGCGCTGCGCCTGCCCGCCCGACAGCTTCTCCACCGGCGTCGCGGCCTTCTCCGCCAGCCCGACGCGCTCGAGCCACTCGTCGGCCGTCGCGACCGGCACCTCGTAGAGCCGCGCGAAGGTGCGCAGCTGCTCCCGCGCCGTCAGCTTCTCGAAGAACGCGGAGGCCTGCAGCTGCACCCCGACCCGGCGCAGCAGGGCCGGGTCGCGCGGCCACGGCGAGCTGCCGAGCAGTCGCACCGAGCCGCTGTCCGGTCGCCGCAGGCCCTCGATCAGCTCGAGCGTCGTCGTCTTGCCCGCCCCGTTGGGCCCGAGCAGCCCGAAGAGCTCACCCTCCGCGACCTCGAACGACACGTCGTCGACGGCCGTCGTGGCGCCGTACCTGATGGTGAGGCCCTCGACCTCGATCGCCCCCATGCACGCAACCTAGCGGCGCCGGTCAGCCCGCGTCGCCGCCCGCTCCGGGGACCGAGACGAGGCCCCGCACGACGCGCATGCCGACGGACAGGCGGGCCAGGTCGGGCTCCTCGGCGCACACCTCCTCCAGCGTGCTCGCGGCACGGGCGACCACCTCCGGCTGCGTCTCCTCCCAGGCCGCGACCCGTACCGGAGCAGGGTCGTCGTCGGAGGAGACCGCGAGCGCCTGCGCCGTGAGCAGCGCGTGGACGCCGTGGAGGTCGTCGCGCAGGGCCGCCCGGGCCGTCGTCTCCCAACGGTCCGAGCGCGGCAGCCCGAGGATCCGCGACAGCAGGCTCGAGAGACCGAGCCGCTCGCCGAGGGCGAAGTGCACCCGCGCCACCGTCTCCGCCTCGAGCCCCACCGCGGCGGCGGTCTCGACGACGGTGAGGAGCGCGTACGACGGCGGCAGCACCGCGATCCGCTCCGCCAGGTCGAGCGGGACGTCACCCGCGAGGAGCGCGTCGCGCCGCTGCTCGTACGCCGCCAGCTCGCGCCCGCTCAGCAGCCCGGCCAGGCCCGGCTCGCCGGCCAGGACCTGCTGGATGCGCACCCCGAAGAAGTCGACCACGCCCTCGGCGTCGCGCTCGGAACGGCGGAGCACCAGCCAGCGGGCGGCCCGCTCGACGAGCGTGCGCAACTCGATGCGCATGCGCGTCTGGACCGCCGCGTCCAGCTTGTTGTCGTAGGTCTCGATCTCGGCCCGGAGCGCCGACGCCCCGAAGATCTCGTCCGCGACGAAGCTCGCCCGGGCCAGCTCGGCCGGGTCGGCGCCCGTCTCGTCCGCCAGGCGCGGCCAGAAGGTCATCCCGGCCGTGTTGACGAGACGGTTGACGACCTCGGTCACGACGATCTCCCGGCGCAGCGGGTGGGCGTCCATCTGGGCGCGGAACCGGTGGCGCATCGGGGTCGGGAAGTAGCTGTAGAGCAGCCCCCGCAGGTAGGGGTCGTCCGGGAGGTCCGAGTCGAGGAGCTCCTCGGCCAGCACGATCTTGGTCCAGCTCATCAGCACCGAGAGCTCGGGGAGGCTGAGCCCGTCCCCTGCCTCCAGCCGACGCCGCACCTCGGCGCGGTCCGGCAGACCCTCGAGCGCGCGGTCGAAGACGCCGTCGCCCTCGAGCCGGCGCATCCAGCGCTCGTGCACGTGGAGCAGGCTCGGGGCGTTGGCGGCCGCGTTGGCCAGCGCACGGTTCTGCTGGTCGTTGTCGCGCAGCACCAGCGCCGCGACCTCGTCGGTCATCGACGCCAGCAGCTCGTTGCGCTGCTTGCCCGTCAGGTCGCCGGCCGCCACCACGCGGTCGAGCAGGATCTTGATGTTGACCTCGCGGTCGGACGTGTCGACGCCCGCGGAGTTGTCGATGAAGTCGGTGTTGAGGTGGCCGCCCGCGCGGGCGAACTCGATGCGGCCGCCCTGGGTGAGACCCAGGTTGCCGCCCTCGCCGACGACCTTGACCCGCAGCTCGGCGCCGTTGACGCGGATCGCGTCGTTGGCCTTGTCCCCCGCGTCGGCGTGCGACTCGTGCGTCGCCTTCACGTAGGTGCCGATGCCGCCGTTCCACAGCAGGTCGGCGGGCGCGCTCAGGATGGCGCGGAGCAGGTCGGCGGGGGGCAGGGACGTGACGTCGTCGGCGAGGCCGAGCGCGCGGTCGAAGACGCCGTCGCCCTCGAGCCGGCG
>DASWYU010000096.1:0-1991 GCA_036404795.1 Nocardioides sp.
GGTGGTCGCCGGCGTCCTGGCGCTGGTCCGGACCGCCACCGACGCCGGCAGCGCGAACGGACCCTCGGGGACGACGTACGCACCCGGTGTCGAACCGACCGGTGCGGACGTCAACGTCCTGAGCGTGCGCGGATACGGCGACCTCGTGGCGGCCGTCGAGGAGGCGACGGGTTCGAGCGCGGCGTCGAGCGCGGTCCTCTATCCCGCCTACGCCGTGCTCGACCTTCCCGTCGACGCCACCAGCCACCGCGAGCAGTCGTGGTACTGGAACGGCGAGCTGAGCGAGAACGGCTCGAAGGGCACCTCCACCGAGGATCGCTTCGACCTGCGCAGGATCGACCCGGACGTCGTGGTCAGGCTGGTCACGAAGGTCCGTCGTCTCGTGGACGAGCCGACGTCCTGGTACGCCGTCATCAGAGCCCCCGACGACGACGGCGCGATGATCCTCGCGTACGCGTCGAACGACTACCGAGAGTCCACTTACCTCGCCGCGCGCCCCGACGGCACCATCACCTACAACTCGACGCAGCACTGACCTTTGCTTGGAACAACGGTGGCCCAGCGGCGTTGAACCCTCCATGAGCGAGAAGCAGGTCCTGGTGCCCGACGAGCGGCACCCGATCACGATCACGCCCACGACCGGCCGGGTCGTCGTGACGCTCGGCGAGCGGATGGTGGCCGACACGGCAGCGGCGCTGACGCTGCAGGAGGCCAGCTATCCGCCGGTGCAGTACGTCCCCATCGGAGACGTGGACGCCGAGGTGCTCGAACGCAGCGACCACGCGACGTACTGCCCCTACAAGGGCGACGCGTCCTACTACAGCCTCGTCGCCGACGGCCAGACCCACGACAACGCGGTGTGGGCCTACGAGGCGCCGTACGACGCGGTGGCGCCGATCGCCGGCCACGTCGCGTTCTACCCGGACGTCGTGGACGTGCGCGTCTATCCCAGCGCGTAGAGGTAGCGGCTCGTCGGCACCAGGTCGAGGTCGCGGACGGCCCCGATCCGGGCGACGCTGGCCATCAGCTCCGTGAGGCGCCGGTGGAGCTCCGCGTCGTCGCCGCCGCTGCCGTAGAACGCGTGCATGTCGGTGGCGCCGGCACTCGGGAACAGCTCCTCGACGATCGCGTCGACCCGCGGCGCGCCGGGTGTGAGCGCCTCGACCACGACGTTCTGCACGTAGCCGAACGTCGCCTGCGTGCGGATCGCGATGGGCGTGTGCTCGACCATCCAGCGCCGCAGCCACTCCTCGTGGGCGAGCTCGTCGGGGCGGCGCAGGATCGCGACGTTGCTGAGCGCGTCGGCGCGGCTGCCGTCCCACGCCTCCGGCGGGTCGAGCCGCCGACGCTCGTCTACCCGCCACCCGTGGACGGTGGGCGCGACCGCCGCCAGTGTCTCGACGACCGGGCCGGGGTCGGCGTCCCACGTGCTCACGACGGCGCGCACCGGCTCGCCGGTCGGGATCCGCATGGCCGCGGCCACGTGCTCGTCGTCGACGTTGACCTGGAGACGGCGTACGCCGGCGGCCGCGAGGCGCTCGTGCAGCGCCGGGTCGTGCAGGTCGCCGGTCGGGCCCCGCAACAGGAACACGTTCTTGTCCACGCCGGCACGGTAGCGCTCCCAGCGTCAGGCGCTGAGCGACAGGCCGATCTCGTCGAGCGGGAGCGGCACGACGTCGGTGTCAGTGGCCAGGTGGACGACCTCGAGTCGGACGCCGCCGAGACGCCCAGCCGCGTAGAGGAAGCTCGCCCACGCGCGGTCGGAGGCGCTGACGGCCGAGCTCCCGGGCCGGGTCCGAAGGAACGCGTAGCTGTGGCCGGGGTCGGCGCCGTCGAGGTCCTCGAGCAGTGCGGCGAACGGCTCGGGATCGTCGGGGGCCAGCTCGGCCTCGGCGATCTCCAGCAGCCGGGGGACCGCGCGGCCGTCGGGCTCGAGCCGCAGCATCCAGATGCTGGAGTCGGCGAACCCGAGGGGATGCATGAGGTCACGC
>DASWYU010000097.1:0-2073 GCA_036404795.1 Nocardioides sp.
GCCCCAGCCCGAAGAGGGCCACCGCCGCCGCCACGACGACGAGCGGGACGGTGCGTGCCTCGGCGACGCCGAGCGCCAGCGAGCCGGCTGCGAGCAGGACGCCCGCCAGCAGGAGGGCGGCGCGCGCCCGTCCCCGCCCGACGAGCCGGGCCGAGGCGGAGGAGACGGCGAGCGCGGCGAGGCCGAGGGGCAGGACGACGAGTCCCGTCGTCAGCGGATCGAGGCCGCGGCCCGACTGCAGGGTCAGGGAGAGCGCGAAGAGGCAGCCGCCGAACGCCGCGAACCCCGCGACGGCCGATCCCACGGCGGCGACCATCTGCCGGGACCGGAACAGCCGGGGGTCGACCAGGGGCGCCGGGTGCCGCAGCTCGACCCGCACGAAGAGCAGGACGCCCACGGCGACGAGCGCCGCGGGAGCCACGACGTACGCCGACGTCCAGCCCCGCGTCGGACCCTCGATGAGCACGGCGACCGTGCCGCCGACCAGCGCGACCAGCAGCACCTGGCCGACGGGGTCGATGCGCCGCGGCTCCGCCGCCCGGCTCTCCGGCACGTAGCGGAGGGCGAGGGCCAGGGCGGCGAGCGCCACGGGCACGGTGACGAGGAAGACCCCGCGCCAGCCGACCGTCGCGGCGACGACCCCGCCGAGCGGTGGTCCGGCCGCGATCCCGAGGCCCGACACGGCGCTCCACGTGCCGAGCGCGCGGGCTCGGGCGGCCCCGGGTGGGTAGACGTCGGCGATGATCCCGAGCGCGACCGGGTTGAGCATGGCGGCGCCGACCGCCTGCAGCACCCGCGCGGCGACGAGCAGCTCGATCGACCCCGCCAGGCCGCACAGGGTCGTCCCGAAGGCGAACACCGCCAGGCCGGCGACGAAGACCCGCCGGCGGCCCCACCGGTCGGCCACGCTGCCGGCGAAGATCAGCAGGGAGGCGAGCACGAGGAGATAGCTGTCGACCACCCACTGCAGGGCGGTCACGCTGCCGCCCAGGTCGGCCTGCACCGACGGCAGCACCACGTGCACGATGCTCGCGTCGGCGACGCTGAGGAAGAGGGCCGAGCAGCAGATGCCGAGCACGAGCCCGGGCCGGGCGGCGCGCGCCCTGTCCGCCGGCCCTTCCTGCCCCGACGAACGCGCCGGGCCCGCGGAACGCGTCCCGGCGCTCACTCCGGCGCTCCCGGGCTCCGCGCCGCGGCCACCTGGAGCGTGGCTGCGACGATGCTGCGGTAGCCCGTGCACCGGCACAGGTGTCCCTCGAGCGCTTCGCGCACGTCGTCGGCCGTCAGCGTCCGCCCGTCGTCGGCGGCGCCGGCGAGGAGCCACGACAGGGTCACGACCATGCCCGGGGAGCAGAAGCCGCACTGGACGGCGCCGTGGTCGGCGAGCGCGGTGACCAGGTCGTCCGATGCCGCAGTCGCGACCGTCCGGACTTCGGCGTCCCGCGCCGCGTGGTGCGGGACGAGGCACGAGGGCGCCGGCACTCCCGCCAGCAGCACGGTGCAGGAACCGCAGTGCCCCGCGGCGCAGCCCTGCGGCACCTGTCGTCCGCCTGCGGCGAGAACGTCGCGGAGGTTCGCGACGCCGGACTCCGGTAGCGGCACGGGGACACCGTCGACCGTGCACGCCGGGGGTGCTCCGTCCGATCCGTTCATGCCCGTCCCCCCGACTCGGGGGCAGGCACGGGGGCATGCAGGTCACGCAGGACGCGCGCAGCGAGCCCGGCGACGACGTCGAGCCGTGCCTCCCGCGCCCCCGCGGACGCGGCGGCACTGCGGACCTCGGCGACCAGGTCACGCTCTGCACCTGGGTCAGCGAGAAGGGGCTCTGCCCTCGGGACGACGATGACCCGCGCCGCGTCGGCGGCGGTTGGCCCGAGGGCGACGACCACGCCCGTTCCGGTGCCGTGGGCCGCCGCGACCGCCACCTCCGCCCGGCTCGAGCGGGCCCGCACCGCCCGACGGGCGTAGGCCACCCGGGCCGGGACGACGAGCTCCAGCGCCACGGCGAGCGAACCGGCCGGCAACACCCCCGCGCCGGGTCGCGCGGTCCCGAGCTCCCCGTGTCGGTCGACG
>DASWYU010000098.1:0-2457 GCA_036404795.1 Nocardioides sp.
GCGAGCAGGGTCGCGGGCGCCGCGACCACCCCGCGGCGGGACGCCCGGGGCGGCGGGCGGAGCGGGGGAGGCGGCACCCGGTGAGGTTAGCGTCCGCTGCGTTTCGGACGACGCTCCGGCTGCCCTATGGTGGACGGCGGCGCTGCGCGGGTGCGGTGCCGGCAGGACGACAACAGCACAGGAGGCGAGCAGGCGTGAGCAGCAAGCAGGACGCCGTCGTCGGCGCCGTGGAGACGGCGATCGCCGGTCCTCTCGCGGAGCTGGGGATGGACCTGGAGGCGGTCGAGCTGACGCCCGCAGGGAGGCGCAGGGTGCTGCGCGTCGCGGTCGACAAGGACGGTGGTCTCGACCTCGACGCCGTCGCCGCGGCCACGAAGGCGGTCTCGGCGGCGCTGGACGACGCCGACGCGCTGGGGGAGCAGCCCTACACGCTCGAGGTCACCTCGCGTGGCGTGGACCGCCCCCTGACGCTCCCGCGCCACTGGCGACGCAACGCCGACCGCCTCGTGAAGGTCTCCCTCGTCGAGGGCGGCGACGTGGTGGGTCGCATCACCAGCAGCGACGAGACGGGTGCCGTCGTCGACACCGAGAAGGCGGGCGAGGAGCCCACCCGGGTGGAGTACGCCGACGTGTCCCGCGCCGTCGTGCAGATCGAGTTCAACCGGCGCTCCGCCGCCGACGAGGAGGCCTGATGGACATCGACATGAGCATCCTGCGCGTGCTCGAGCGGGAGAAGGAGATCCCGTTCGACGTGCTCGTGGAGGCGATCGAGCAGGCCCTGCTCATCGCCTACCAGAAGACGCCGGGCGCGAGCGCGAAGGCCCGCGTCGACCTCGACCGCAAGTCCGGTCGCGCCCGCGTGCTCGCGACCGAGGTGGACGGCGAAGGCAACGAGGTGGGGGAGTACGACGACACCCCGGCCGGCTTCGGCCGCATCGCCGCCACCACGGCGAAGCAGATCATGCTGCAGCGGCTCCGCGACGCCGAGGACGAGATCAAGTTCGGCGAGTTCTCGGGCCGTGAGGGCGACATCGTCTCGGGCGTCATCCAGCAGGGGCGCAACCCCGACGACGTGATGGTCGACCTCGGTCGGCTCGAGGCGCTGCTGCCGTCGGGCGAGCGGGTCCCGGGCGAGAAGTACGTGCACGGCGAGCGCATCAAGTGCTTCGTCGTGTCGGTCCGCAAGGGCATGCGCGGCCCGCAGGTCACCCTGTCCCGCACCCACCCGCACCTCGTGACGAAGCTGTTCGCGCTCGAGGTCCCGGAGATCGCCGACGGCACGGTCGAGATCGCCGCGATCGCGCGCGAGGCCGGCCACCGCTCGAAGATCGCCGTCCGCACCACGGTGCCCGGGGTCAACGCGAAGGGCGCCTGCATCGGCCCCGTCGGCCAGCGCGTGCGCAACGTGATGTCGGAGCTCGGCGGCGAGAAGATCGACATCGTCGACTGGGCCGACGACCCGGCCCGCCTGGTCGCCAACGCGCTGTCCCCGGCGCAGGTCACCAGCGTGACGGTGGTCGACGAGGCGGCGAAGGCCGCGCGCGTCGTGGTCCCCGACTTCCAGCTCTCGCTCGCCATCGGCAAGGAGGGCCAGAACGCCCGGCTCGCCGCACGCCTGACCGGCTGGCGCATCGACATCCGCTCCGACGAGGAGCAGCCGGAGTCGACGGAGCCGGACGACTCCTGAGCCCGGTGGGCCGGGACCCGCCCCACGCGGTTTCGGCCCGCGCGGGGTGGAGGAGTAGAGTGTGACGAGTGGCTCGCGGTCGGAACGCTGACGCGGCGACGGACCTCCCACCCGATCCCCTTGCGGGAACGGGACCGGTTCGGACCTGTGTCGGGTGCCGCCGACGGGCCACGAAGAGCGAGTTGTTGCGGGTGACCGTGCGGCTCGGTGTCGACGGCCGTGAGGTCGTCGCGCCCGATCCCGCGTCGTCCGCGCCCGGACGGGGTGCTCATCTGCACCCCGTGCGCGAGTGCTTCGACCTCGCGGTCCGGCGGAAGGCCTTCTCCCGCGCCCTGCGGCGCGGAGGGCTGCCCGTCGACGCCGTGGCGGCGCACCTCGACCTGCTCACCACCACCGGTCCCGCCGGGAGCGGTGGACGCACGACCTGACCGACCGACGAGGTCGCCCGACGTGGGCGACCGCGACCAGAAGCTGGAGCAAGCAGCTCATGAGCACTCGATGAGTAACTCGCGATGAGTTTGCAACACCCACCAACGGTCTGAGACCCCCCTGAACCGGGTCGCAGGCCAGAAGGAGAAACGTGGCCAAGACCCGAGTTCACGAGCTCGCCAAGCAGTACGGCGTCGAGAGCAAGTTCGTCCTCGACAAGCTCAAGGAGATGGGGGAGTTCGTCAAGTCGGCCTCCTCGACGATCGAGCCGCCTGTCGAGATGCGGTTCAAGAAGCAGTTCGGCAACGAGCTGAAGGCTGCCGGCGGTTCCGCCCCGGTCG
>DASWYU010000099.1:0-24945 GCA_036404795.1 Nocardioides sp.
CCCCCCCCACGACCGAGGCGTCGGAGGGGTACGGCGCGGGGCCCGGCCTCAGGACTTCTTGCGGCGGGGCAGGAGCTCGCCCGCGGCGTACCGGCCCAGCTGCCACGTCGCCCACCCGTCCGCGGTCATGCCGACCACGCCGCCCAGCACGGGCACGCGGCGGCTCACCGTGACGGCGAAGCGCTTGCCCATGACGCGGGTGATGAGGTCGACGGCGACCTCGTTGGCGAGGGTCACGTCGAGGTCCGGGTCGTGCTGCGGCGCGGTCGCGATCGCCATCGGCGGTGCGGGGATGGTCTTCTTCTTGAGCATCCGCTTCACCTCGCCCGGCCCCATCATGCAGGCGAGCACGGCGTTGCGGACCCGGGGATCGGCCAGGTCGTAGCCGCGCAGGTGGGCGATGATCGCGATGAGCCGCGCCTGGATCATCGTCAGCCCGGAGATGTTGGCGGGGATGGTCACGGCGATCGTCACGACGCCCCCGATGTTGGTGAGCAGGCCCTGGGCGCCGGCGTACTGCGCGTGCCGCAGCAGGGCCGCCCTGATCGCCGCGTCGACGTCACCGTCGTGGTCGGCGAGCAGTGCGTCGGCCGCCTCGGCGGCCGGCTTCAGGGGCCCGGCCCCGTGGATCGCGTGGTGCAGCGCCTTGCGCACGAAGCCGGAGGTCAGCTTCGGTGCCACGGCCGGCACGTTGGTCGCGGCCGCCCGGCCCAGTGTCTGCTTCAGCCCCATGCCCGAGATCGTAGGCAGGTCGTGGGTGCGCGGGCGGGCGGACCGGTCAGGTCGCCGACGTAGGTTGGCCGCGTGCCCGTCGAACCGCCCCCCACCTTCTGGGACTTCGACGACGCGCGCCTGCGCGGCCACGACGACGACCTGGTCGGCGCGGGCGCCGACCTCGAGCCCGGGACGCTGCTGTCGGCCTACCGCCACGGGCAGTTCCCGATGCCCGAGGACGACCAGGTGCTCTGGTTCTCCCCGCTCCGGCGCGGGGTGCTGCCGCTCGACGAGGTGCGGGTCAGCCGGTCGCTGCGCCGGGCCCGGCGGGATTTCGAGATCCGGGTCGACACCGCGTTCGCCGAGGTCGTCGCCGGGTGCGCCGACCCGAGCCGGAGCGGTGCCTGGATCGACGAGCGGATCGCCGCGGCGTACACCTGCCTCCACGAGCTCGGCTGGGCCCACTCCGTCGAGGCGTGGCAGGACGGGGAGCTGGTGGGCGGGCTGTACGGCGTGGCGATCGGCGGGCTGTTCGCCGGGGAGTCGATGTTCCACCGGGTCCGCGACGCCTCCAAGGTCGCGCTCGTCGGACTGGTGGAGCTGCTCGCCGAGGACGCCGCGGAGCTGCCGGCGGACCGCGTGCTCGACGTGCAGTGGCAGACGCCCCACCTCGCGACGCTGGGGGTCGTGGAGATCGAGCGGGCGGACTACCTGGGGCGCCTCGAGGCCGCCCTGCCGCTGCCGTTGCCGGCCGCGTTCGACCGCTGAGAAGTTCCTGAAAAAAGGAGGTTTGGCAGTGACTGCCGCGGGCAGGGTGCGCCTCGCGCCACCGTCGCCCGCTGTGCGGCAACCTCTGGTGGCCCCCCGAGACCAAGGAGCTTTTCCATGAAGCGTGTTCTTTCCGCCGCTGCGCTGGTGCTCGCCGGTGCGACCCTGACCGCCTGTGGCGGTGCGCCGACCGACGCGAGCGAGTCCGACTTCTGCGACGCGTTCGAGTCCGCGTTCACCGACGTGGGCGAGCAGGCCATGAAGGAGGGCGACGAGGAGGTCGACTTCGGCGACGCGATCGACGAGCTCGAGGAGACCGGCACGCCGGAGGGCATCTCGGACGACGCGCGCGAGGGCTTCGAGAACCTCGTCGACGCGCTGAAGGACGCCGACGGCAAGACGGTCGACGAGCTCAACGAGGAGGACTCGGACGACCTCGACGGCGATGAGGCTTTCAGCACCTACTACGCCGAGACCTGCGCCTGAGCGCAGCAGTCAGCGCCGCGAGGCGTCGGTGGCCACGGCCACCGGCGCCTCGTTCGCATTTCCGACAGGCCGGGGAGATCCGTTTCGCCCCGCCCCGCAGCGGCTATGACTCCGGGCCGGGTACGACGGAGCGAGGGACGACGATGACGCGAGCCAGGCACGACCAGCGGGGCAGCGCCTCGGGACGCACGATCGTCGCGGCGCTGCTGTCCGCGACGATCGTGGCCGGCCTCGTCGCCGTTGCGATCGTGCTGCTCCGTGGGGGTGGCGGCGGCGACGCGGAGGCGGATCCGACGGACACGTCGACGGCGACGTCCTCGTCCACGGAGTCGTCGGAGCCGCCGTCGGAGGAGCCGCCGACCGATGCGACCGTCGCGGACTTCTGCGAGATCGTGGTCGAGGTCGATGGTGAGCTCGAGGAGCAGATCGACGGCGCGGTGGGCCGTTTCGAGACGGCGGGGATCGCCGACGACATCGAGGCCGTGGGCACCCCGGACGACGTGAGCGACGCGGAGCGCGCCGGCTTCCTGCTCTACCTCGAGGTGCTCCGCGACGTCGACGGCGAGCTGACCGCCGAGTTCGACGACGTGAACCCCTACGACGACCTGAGCAGCGCGGAGCAGTCCGACTTCGACGCCTACGCCGACTACGAGACGGCCCTCTGCCGCTGATCCGTGGCGGGCTGACCGACGAGTAGCCTGGCGGGCGTGCGCCGTACCAGGTCCTCCGTCTCCCTCGTCCTCGCCGGGCTGCTGCTCGTCGCGACGGCCTGCAGTGACGGCGGTTCCGAGGCGGCGCCCGAGCCGACGGACACGCCGAGCAGCGTGCCGACCACGCTCGGGCCCGACCAGGTGCTCGAGGACTTCTGCGCGGCCGCCGGCCTCGTGAAGTTCATGGCGACGGGCGCCGACCTCCGGCTGTGGGCGCAGAGCATGAGCGACGTCGAGCGGCCGACCGACCTGGGCGGGGACGCGGCGGCGGGGCTGGCGCTGCTGCAGGAGTACGCCGCGGCCGTGCCCGAGGACGCCGTCGCCGAGGAGCTGGAGCAGCCCGCCTACACGCCCGCGGAGGTCGCCCAGCTGGAGGCGTTCTCGACCTACCTCGAGGACTGCCCGCAGGTCACCGACCCGGTCCCGACGGTCTCGCCGACGGGGCAGCCGACGGGGGAGCCCTCGGACGGGTGACGCTGTTCGGGGTTGTCCGGGAACGCCCGGACGGGCCTCGTACGCCCCTCGGCGGTCACCCGCGGCGGCTACGGTCGCGGCTGCGCGCCGCCGAGCGGTTGCCGGGCGGGTCCGTCCACGGGGGAGGCGGGCCGGTCGTCAGGCGACGTGAGGCGGCGCGCCCGAGCTGCTCTCCATCGGCCGTCCGGCGCCGGCCCAGTCGAGCATCCCGCCGTCGAGGTTCACGACCTCGCGGCCCTGCTGCGCCAGCCAGGCCGTGGCCTGTGCCGAGCGGCCGCCGACCTTGCAGACGACGAGCGTCTGCTCGACGGGCACCTCGTCGAGCCGGCCGGGCAGCTCGCTGAGCGGGATGTGGATCGCGCCGGCGATGTGGCCGGCCTCCCACTCGAACGGCTCGCGCACGTCGAGCACGGCCAGGCCCTCGGGCAGCGGGTCGGGGACGCCGTCGATGGTGACGGTGGGGATCGAGACCATGGGGGAGACGCTACCGCCGCTCACTTGAGCAGCTTCGACATCCGTCGGTCGGCGAGCGGCTTGCCGCCGGTCTGGCAGGTCGCGCAGTACTGCAGGCTCGAGTCCGCGAACGACACCTCCCGGACGACGTCGCCGCAGACCGGGCACTGCTCGCCCGTGCGGCCGTGGACGGCGAGGTTCGTCTTCTTCTCGCCCTTGAGCTCGCTGGCGGCCAGGCCCCGCGAGCGTCGTACGGCGTCGCCCACCACCCCGTCGAGCGCCGCGTGGAGCGTGTCGATCTGCTCGTCCGTCAGGCTGTTCGCGGGCTTGAAGGGCGAGAGCCGGGCGGCGTGGAGGAGCTCGTCGGAGTAGGCGTTGCCGATGCCCGCGATGGTCGACTGGTCGCGGAGCACGCCCTTGATCTGGGCGCGACCGGCGGCGGCGAGGATGCCGGCGAGGACGTCGCGGGTGAACTCCGGCGTCAACGGGTCGGGGCCGAGCCGGGCGATCCCCGGGACCTCCGCGGGGTCCCGCACCACGTAGAGCGCCAGGCTCTTCCGCGTCCCCGCCTCCGTGACGTCCAGCCCGGAGCCGTCGTCGAGCACGATCCGCACGGCGAGCGTCGACTTCGAGCTCGGCTTCGGCGGGATCGTCGGCACCTCGTCGCGCCATCGCACCCAACCCGCGCGCGCCAGGTGCAGCACCACGTGGAGGCCCCCGGCGTCGATGTCGAGGAACTTGCCGTGACGGGTGACGCCGTCGACGAACGACCCCTCGAGCGCGGACAGCGGCGGGTCGAAGGTCTTGAGGGCACTGAACGCGGCGACGTGGACCCCGGCGATCGCGCGGCCGTCGAGCCGGCCGCCCAGGTCGAGCGCCAGCGCCTCCACCTCGGGCAGCTCAGGCATGGGGCGAGCCTAGGGCGAGGTGCCCCACGGCCGCGACCCATCGGCGGGGATGCGCGGCCGGTGGTGCGGGGTGAGACGGTACGGCGCGCTGTCGGGCGGGGGCGTCGCGTGGTGCTCCGGCCGGTCGGCGGGCATGCTTCGCCGCCCGATCACGGGCGTGGTCGGGCGACGGGCGCATTGTCGGGTGGGTCAGGTGCGGGGGTGGTCGTCCGGGGCGTCCGGGGCGTCCGGGTCGGATCCGGGTGGTGGCCAGGGTCGGGTGCCGTCGGGGTCGACGACGTAGGTGAGTCCGGTGGGGCTGGTCCAGTGGAGCGCGCCGGGTGGTTCGCCGCGTTCGGGGTCGGTGGGTCGGTAGGTCCAGCGGCGGCCGGTGGTGAGCTCGGGGTGGGTCTTCATGCGGTGGTGGCGTCGGCACAGCGGGTAGAGATTCGTGGTCGAGGTCTGACCGGTCCCGCAGGCTGCCGTGGGGTCGTAGGCGTTGCGGTGGTCGAGGTCGGACGCACGGGCGCTGCGGGTGCAGAACGGAAACACGCAGCGGGGCCAGCGGAGCCGGACGTGGTTCGCGATCCGCTCGGTCGGGCGGTAGCCATCGACCGCGAGCCCCGCGCCGCTGGCACCGGCAGGGAGTTCGATGACCGGCTTGATGATCACCCGCGTGTTCGGGCTGCCGCACCAGGCTCGGACCTGATCGGCGGTCAGGATGCCGCGGGGCATGCCGGGGGTGTCGAGGCGGGCGAGGTCGATCCCCGTCGTACCCGTGCAGGCGTCGATCCCCGGACCCATCCCGGTGAGGCCGCCGGTGATCGCGGCCTGGTGGAGATGCACGTAGATCACCACGTCCCGCTTCGACCGCAGCACCGGCCGCTCGTCGGAGGCGGAGGCCTCGTAGTCGAGCACCTCGATCCCGTCGGAGCGTCGGGCGATCTCGCCGAGGGCGATGGAGCGTCGTACGTCGAGGTCGTCCGTGCTGCCCAGGTCGGCCAACTGTCCGGCGACGTGGGCGACGGCTCGTTCGAGATCGAGGGCGTCGGCGAGGTCGAGCGATCCGGTGACGTCGACGGTGCCGCGGAGGGTGCCGGTCAATGGATCCCGGTACGCGAGTCCGCTGAGGTCGATCGTGACGTGCCGGCCCGCGTCCGCATCGAGGCGTTCCGCCTCGAGAGACTCGGGGTCGAACCGGGCCGCGGCCTCGGCGACGAGCCGGTCGACGTCACCGGTGGTGGCGCGGCCGGCGACGTACGCGATGTGCGCGTCGACGAACCCCGCGCCCTCGAACGACAGGACACGGGTCTGTTGCGCGATCCGACGTCCGTGCCAGACCTCGACCTCACCGGCCACGATTCGGGCGTGGACGCGGGGGAGCCGGTGCCGCAGCTCGACCGCGTCGCCCACGAGCCGGCGGGCGGCATCGAACGAGCAGCCCCGGATGGCGGCGATCTCGCCGATGCAGAACTCCGCCACCACCGGAGCCCCTGGTCCGCCGAGCTCGAGGAACTGATCCCCCGCGAGCGTTTCGGCGTGGTCGTGGTCGAGCCACTCACCCAGCGCACCGATCGGGTCACCCACCACTGCATCGGAGGTGTGCGCATCGGCCCAGTCACCGACCGCGACGAACGCCGCCGCCTCCGCCACCCGCGCCGCACGCGTGGCGCCGCGGACCGCGTCGATCAACGCGGTCGCTGTGGTGTGGGTCCCCCGATCCATGCCCCCAGTGTAGTCGAACAGACGTTCGATCACCACCTGTTGATGGCGCTCTGTGGATCAGTTTCGCCGGCGATGGCCTTCCTGCGGCGCCTCCTCCGCGATTCCTTGCGCGACGCCCCGCCGCCGGATCCGGCTTCCGCCGCGGATCAGGCGATCGTCGACCGCCTGGAGTGCTACCTCGCGGCCGTCAGCGCCCGCGACCGGATCGGTCGACACCAGATCCTCCGCGACCACGAACCCCGCAGCGTCTCGCCCCAGCGCGGTCCCGGGCACCCCGACGACAGCGCTCTCGACGATGCCGGGGACCGCGCACCGCCCGCCCGTGGCGTATCTGCCAACTCGACGCGCGAAACGGCGCGTATCTGCCAACTCGACGCGCGAAACGGCGCGTTTGTGCCAACTCGACGCGCGAAACGGCGCGCATCTGCCAACTCGACGCGCGAAACGGCGCGTATGTGCCAACTCGACGCACGAAACGCGGCGTACGTGCCAACTCGGCGCACCGGACACGCGACGTACGAGCCACTTCGCCGCCCGCCCTCACCACGCCAACGGCTGTGCTGGGGCCTCCAGGTCGAGGCGCACGCCCGTGCGGGCCTCCAGCAGCTCGAACAGCCAGTCCTCCGGGTCGTCCTCGAGGCGCGTGGTCACCTGCGACTCCTCGGGCTGCGGCTCGCCGGTCGTGTCGGCGACGGCGTAGTCCGCCACGACCACCTGACGCTGCACGTCCGGTCCGGCGACCGACCACACCCACGTGCTGCCCGTGCTGCCCCACACCGCGAGGACGAGGGTGCGGCCGAGCGCGGCCGCCCATCCGGGCGCCTCGACCATCAGGTCGGGCCCGCCGCCCAGGAGCACGACGTGGGCGCCCTGCTGCTGCGCGGCGACCCCGTCGTACAGGAGGCTCGTGGCCTCGTCCGCGGTCACCGGGTCACCGGCCGGCGTGAGTCCGGCCCGTCCCAGGTCGGCGATGGTGGTGTGCTCCAGCACGGCGACGGTCGTGTTCCAGCCCATGGGCCTTGCTCTGCCCCGCGGCGCAGCGACGTAACCCGCAACTCGGCGGGTCTCTACGCCCGGGCCTAGACAGGCCGATACGTTGCCGGGCATGGATCCGGTGCGCAATCCGTACGCCCCCGGCGCCGGCCAGCGGCCGCCCGAGCTCGCGGGCCGCGACCGACAGCTCGAGCAGTTCGAGGTGACCCTCGAGCGGGTGGCGGCGGGTCGGCCGGAGCGCAGCATGGTGCTCTTCGGGCTCCGCGGCGTCGGGAAGACCGTGCTGCTCAACGCGCTCCGCTCCGCGGCGGTGCACCGGGCGTGGGGGACCGGCAAGATCGAGGCGCGGCCCGACACGGGCATCCGGCTCCAGATCGCGCAGGCGACCCACGCGGCCGTGCGGGAGGTGGCGCACCGCCACCGCGACCCCGACCGCGTCGACGGCATCGCCGGGGTCCTCAAGTCGTTCGCCCTCGCCACCCGTCCCGCCGACCGGGCGGGGCGTGGCTGGGTGCCGGGGGCGCACCTCGCCGACGTGCCGGCCACCAAGGGCCGCGCGGACTCCGGCGACCTCGAGCTCGACCTCGTCGAGCTCTTCACCGACGTGGCCGAGCTGGCGCGCGACCTGGGCGTCGGCATCGGCCTCTTCGTCGACGAGATGCAGGACGTGCCGGTGCCCGAGCTGACGGCCCTCTGCGGCGCCTGCCACGAGATCAGCCAGCAGGGCGCCCCGCTCGTCGTCGTGGGCGCCGGGCTCCCGCACCTCCCCGCGACCCTCGCGGCGTCGCGGTCCTACGCGGAGCGGCTGTTCGCGTACGTCGAGGTCGACCGCCTCCCGCGCGACATGGCCGAGCGCGCCTGGACGGTGCCGGCCGCGGGGGAGGGCGTGACCTTCGAGCCGGACGCGCTCGACGAGCTCTACCGGCTCACCGACGGCTACCCCTACTTCGTGCAGGCCTACGGCAAGGTCACCTGGGACGCGGCCGTCGCCGACCCGATCCGGCTCGCCGACGTCGCGGCCGCGGGACCGGAGGCGGAGGCCGAGCTGGGACGCGGCTTCTTCGGCGTGCGCTACGAGCGGGCGACGCCGGCGGAGCGCGACTACATGGTCGCGATGGCCGACCTCGCGCTCGAGACCGAGGACGGACCGGTGGCGACCGCGGACATCGCCCGCCATCTCGGCCGGAAGCCGCAGTCGCTCAGCCCGGCCCGTGACGGGCTCGTGAAGAAGGGCCTCGTCTACTCCGCCCAGCGCGGCCAGATCGCCTTCACCGTGCCGCACTTCGCGAAGTTCCTCCGCGGCCGCGAGGCCTGACGCCGGCGGACCCGGGCCCCGCGCTCAGCCCTTGCGGCGCTCCTGCACCCGTCGCGCGACCCGGCTCGCGAGCCGCACGGGACCGGTCACGCGCCACGAGGTCGACGACGTGAGGGCGCGGACACGGCGCTCGGCCTCGGCGCGGCCGCGACGGGCGTCGGCGAGCGCCGTCTCCAGCTCCGCGAGCCGGGACTCGAGGGCGCCGATCGTCGCGTCGAAGCGCTCCGTCGCCAGGACCGCCTTCTCGGCGTCCTTGCGCGCGGCGGCGCGCGCCCGGTTCCGCCGGGGCGAGCCCATGCCGTAGACGTCGACCTGGGCGTCGAAGAACTCGACGTCGCGCTTGCCCAGCAGGTCGGCCATGGCGACGCGGAGGTGCTCGACGTACGACGGCGCCGCGGCCGGGAACGCCAGGTAGAGCTTGTTGGCCGACGTGGCGAACGCCCGCAGCTTCCCGCCCTCGGCGATGTAGTCGCGCAGACCGGTCAGGACACCGAGCCAGGCCGGGTTGAGGATGTCGTCGAGCACGACGACGCCGTCGGGCACGATGCACGCCTCGGCGAGCCGGAGGTCGTGGGCGGTGATGGCGGCCGTGTGGCCCCCGTCGACCGAGAAGAGCCGGACGTTGCCGAAGGTCGAGGCCGCGTCCGCGGGCTCCACGTCGGTGCTCGACGCCTGCAGCACGGTCACCGCGGCCGGGTCGGCCCACGCGGCGAGGTTCTGCTCGAACACCGCACGGTCGCCCTTGCCCGACTGGTCGACGTTGAGGTGCTGGTCGTCGAAGACGTCGAGCGCCACGGCCCGCTCGCCGTCGAGGATCCCGTTCGCCAGCAGCAGGAACGACTTGCCGTGGTGGACGCCGATCTCGGCGACGTCGCCGGTCACGCCCGTGCGGGCCTGGTGCAGCAGCAGGGCGGCGATCACCTCCGCCGACTCCGTCTCGAACCAGCCCGTCACCGCGCCCAGGCCCTCGCCCAGGTAGCGCTCGAGCCGCGCCTCGAGCGCCGCTCCGTCCGTCGTCCCCATCGCTCCCCCTTCATGGTCGCTCCGACGACCTTAGGGGGTCGTGCCCCGCGGTTCATCCCCCCGCAGATGCAGGTTCCGTGAAGAATGCACGTCATGAGGCCGCAGGTCGTCGCCCACCGGGGGGCCAGCGAGGAGAACGCCGAGCACACGCTGGGTGCCTACCTGGCGGCGATCGAGGCGGGTGCCGACGGGCTCGAGTGCGACGTGCGGCTGACCGCGGACGGCCACCTCGTCTGCGTCCACGACCGGCACCTGCGCCGCATCGCCCACCAACGGCGCGGTCTCGTCTCCACGATGGACCTCGCCGACCTGCACGACCTCGACGTCGCGTCCTGGAAGCGCCCGTGGGAGGACCTCGACGACGAGGCGCCCGTGGTCGACGAGGCGCTCCGGGGCGTCCTCACGTTGCGCCGGCTGATGGAGGTCGCCGCGCAGGCCCCGCGGCGCATCGAGCTCGCGATCGAGACGAAGCACCCGACGCGGTACGGCGGCCTGGTCGAGCGCCGCCTCGTGCAGCTGCTCAGCGAGTTCGGCTGGGACGGCGCCGACGCCCCCGTGCGGGTCATGAGCTTCTCCCACACGGCGCTCCAGCGCGTGCAGCGCCTCGCCCCCGAGGTGCGGGTCGTGCAGCTCTTCGAGCGCGCGGAGATGTGGCCGGCGCTGCGCCGCATGATCGGCCGCGACTGGATCGTCGGACCCGGGATCGGGGAGCTCACCGACCACCCGGGCCTGGCCTCCCGCCTGGCGGCCTCCCGTCACGAGGTCCACGTCTGGACCGTCAACACCCCGGAGCAGCTCGAGCTGTGCCGCAGCATCGGGGTCCGGGCGGTCATCACCGACCGGCCGCGCGCGATGCGCGCGCTCGTCGACGCGTTGCCGACGGGCGGCTGAGCGCTCGCCGTACGGCGCGTTCTACCCTGGCGCGCATGGCGAAGCGCTCCCGCACCAAGGCCCGTGACCAGCAGCAGACCCCCGGCGAGGTCGGGCCCCGACAGCCGTGCCCGTGCGGCTCGGGCCGCCGCTACAAGGCGTGCCACGGCTCGCCCGACGGGCCGCCCGCCGTCTTCGTCCAGCGCCCGTTCGAAGGCCTCGTCGCCGAGGGCGACCTCATCGCGCTCCGCGAGCTGGTGCCGGCCGCGACCGCGCCGCTCACGCTGAAGGACGGCGACCGCGAGGTCGTGCTCGCGACGCTGCTCCCGGGGGCCGCCCCGGCGTACGTCGACGCCGACGGCCGCGTCGTCCTCGCGCTCCAGGTGCTGCACAACTTCGGCGATCCGGCCCGCGACCTCGGCGCCGTGCTGACCCAGGCGCTCGCCTTCGCCGAGGAGGGCGAGACCGGCACGGTCGGCCTCACGAGCGACCCCGGCGAGGGTCCGCGCCTGCAGGACCTCGTCGTCGACGCGCCGCTCGAGGTCACCGTGCACGAGTCGTTCTCCTACTGGGCCGACCTCGTCGGCGACGAGTCGGGCGCGGTCGCGGCGGCCGCGGAGCAGGCGGACGCCCAGATGACGCCCAGCGTGAAGCTGACGGCGGTGCCCTCGGCGTACTGGGCCGACGTGCACACCAAGGAGCACCTGCGCTGGGTCATGCCCGAGCCGGAGGACGCCCTGCTCGACGCGCTCGCGCGGCTCCACGCCGCCGGCGACGACCAGGTCGCCGAGGGGTCGCGGCTGGTCGGCATGTTCCGGGCCCACGGCCTGCTCACGCCGGTCTGGGACCTGCCCGCGGGCACGGGTGCCGAGGTGCTCGAGGCAGGCGCGACCGCGTTCCGCGAGCGGCTCGACGCCGCGCTGGCCGCGACGGAGCCGCTCACGACCGAGCAGCGCGCCGTGCGCTCGGCGCTCGCGGGACGCCAGGTGACCATCCGCTGACGCGGCCGCCGACCCATCCGCTGAGTTGGGATTCAGTGAACGCGCAGGTCAGCGCACCCGTGAGAGGTTTGGACCGGCTGCGACGGGGAGTTGCCTCCGGCGGGTCGGGTCAGTAGATTCTCCTCTCGTCCGGTCGTTGCTGTATCCCCCGTCAGCAGCGGCCGGACCTTTCACTTCCTCCCCGACGACGCGGCCGACGAGCTGAACCGTCCGGGAACGACGAAGGCCGGCACCCTCCGAGGGTGCCGGCCGTCGCTGTCTGCGAGGAGCTGCGCTCAGACGTTGACGCCGAAGTCCGAGGCGATGCCGCGGAGACCCGAGGCGTAGCCCTGGCCGACCGCCTTGAACTTCCAGTCGCCGCCGCTGCGGTAGACCTCGCCGAAGACCATCGCGGTCTCGACCGAGGCGTCCTCGGAGAGGTCGTAGCGCGCGATCTCCGAGCCGTTGGCCTGGTTCACGACGCGGATGAACGCGTTGCGGACGGCACCGAAGTTCTGGCTGCGGGTCTCGGCGTCGTAGATCGACACCGCGACGACGATGCGCTCGATGTCGGCCGGCACGGAGGCGAGGTTGGCCTTGATGACCTCGTCGTCGCCGTCGCCCTCGCCCGTCGTGTTGTCGCCCGCGTGCGAGATCGAGCCGTCGGGCGAGGTGAGGTTGTTGAAGAAGATGAAGTGCTGGTCGGAGACGACCTTGCCGCTGGAACCGAGCAGGATCGCGGACGCGTCGAGGTCGAAGTCGCCGCCGGAGAACGTGTTGACGTCCCAGCCGAGGCCGATGTCGATCGCGGTGAGGCCCGGGGCCTCCTTCGACAGCGAGACGTTGCCGCCCTTGCTGAGCGAGACTCCCATGAAACTTCCCTTCGGTCGTGACCGCCGGCGTTCGCGTCGGTCGGAGGTGGTGCGTCGTTGCGGTTCGCTCCAGTTCTAACGAACCGGTGGTCGCCGGAGTGCCCGCACGGGCACGAGTTCACACCCCGGACGGGGCGCGGACCGGCGGCCGGCGTCCTACTGCTGCTGCGAGCGCTGCACGAGCCGTTGTCCGAGGGACCCCGCGGACTGGGCGTCGAGCAGGTTGGTCTGGCTCTCGACGAGCTTGAGCAGCGCGCCGTCGACGCGCAGCTGCTCCGAGCTCTGCATGAGGATCGTGCCGGCGCCGGTGAAGTCGTACTGCCGCTCCTCGCCCGACTCCCGGCCGAACATGCCCTGGATGCCGGCCATGAACGACTGGGCCATCCAGTGGTGGTCGTAGTGCTGGCTCGGCGACGGGCAGTCCGCCCAGCCGAGCAGGGCGTCGGGGTCGGCCCGGAACGGCGGCTCCACGAAGATCACCGGTCCGTTGGACGACGCGAGGAACTTGCCCGTGCCGATGAGCGTGACGAAGCCCGGCACGATCGACTGCTTGAGCTCGAGCGAGGTCTGGAAACCCAGGAGGTTGGACTGCTTGATCGTCAGGTTGCCCTCGTCCAGGTCGTAGGAGTTCACGTCGTAGCCGCGGTCGGCCACGATCACCTTGCCGTGACCGGCGGCGACGACCCACTCGCTGGCGTAGAGCGGCGAGGAGAAGCGCGCGGCCACCCAGGAGGCCCGCGAGGCGTACTGGCTCACGCCCGCGAACTCGACGTTGCCGTAGTAGGCGATCATCGCGCCCTTGGAGACGAACCACTCGCCCGCGAGCGCGATCGAGAACGCGTAGTGGTTGACGTTGTCGTCGTCCGGGAGGCTGTTCGCGTCCCAGGTGGGGGTCTCGATGCCGTCGATCATCAGAACTTCTCCTCCGAGGCCTGGACGTGGACGGTGCCGTGGCCGGAGACGTGCAGCTGGAACGCCTCGCCCGAGCCCCGGCCGATCAGGTCGCGCATGCCGACGGACGCCTTGAGGTCCACCTGCAGCGCGCCGGTGTGCGCGACGTACGCCTGCGGGTCGACACCGACGGTCTCCCCGTTGAGCTGGATGGGGAACGTGCCGCCGTGCGACAGCACGGCGACGGTGCCCTGGCCCGAGATGCGGGTGGTGAACAGGCCCTGCCCGGTCATCGCGCCGCGCACCGCGGAGCGCACGCCGCCCTGCCCCACCATCTCGACGCCGGTCTGCAGGTTCGCGTCGTGCACGAGCAGCCGGTCGGCCTCGACGACGAGCGAGTCGCCGGTCAGCTGGATGACGGTCACGTAGAGCCCGCGGAAGCCGTAGAGCACCGAGCCCTGGCCCTCCGCGACCATCATCTTGTTGCTCTCGCCGGCCAGCATCGTGCCGACCATCCCGCCGACGCCCTGCGCCGCGCCGGAGACCGGCCGGAAGGCGACCTGCCCCGAGTAGCCGAGCATCGCGCCGCGGCGGGCGAGCACCGGGGCGGCCTGCGACACCTGGACGCGGACCACCTTGGAGTTGACGACCTCGTACGTCACGTCCGTCCCCTCACCGCTCCGCCGGCTGGATGTACACCCGGCCGTGCCCCTCGAACCGCAGCGAGAACGGCTCGCCGCCACCGTCGCCCACCAGCGAGCGCCAGGTCACCCCCGAGACCAGCGACATCTGCAGGTTGCCGAGCCCCGCGACGTACGCGTCGGGGTCGACCACCAGCGGTTGCCCCGGCACGACCTCGAGCCCGATGAGCGGGCCGTCGGAGACGATGCCCAGCTGACCCGAGCCCATCACCTTCGTCGTCGCGAGGCCCTGGCCCGTCGTCATCCCGCGCAGGCCGGCGAACTGCACGTCGAGGCGCAGCTCCGGGGTGACGGCCAGGATGTGCTCGGACTCCACCGTGACCGTGTCGTTCTGCACGTTGATGACGGTGACGTCCTGCGCCTGGTAGGCGAGGTGCACGCGGCCGTTGCCGCTACACTCCATGAGCGAGATCGACTCGCCGGCGACGCGCTGCCGGATCGCGGCCCGGAGGCCGCCCCCGCCGCCCATGCCGGCGCTCTTGAACTCGACCTGGCCCTGATAGGCCACCATCGAGCCCGACATCGCCCTCACGGTGGTGCCGGCGACGTCCGCCAGCAGCACCTTCTTGTTCGCGGTCAGACGTGCCACCCAGCACCTCCCTCTCGCCCGCGGGCCGACCCCGCCGAGCCGCGCGGAGCCTCGTGCTCCGGCGTCGCCCGGCGCAGTACCCGCACACCCGGGCCCCGGAAACCTCCGCATGCCTGCCGGTCTGGTCCGGTGGGCGTGCGGGGGCGGTCGGGGAGGGTCGGGGGCGGGGGTACGGCGCGGGGTCAGGCGTTCTCGTCGAGCCGCGCGGCGGCGGCGGCGCGCACGGCCTCGCCGAAGGCGGGCACCTCCGCGCTCAGCTCGTCGATCGCGTCCGGGGTCAGGTGGACGACCTTGAGGCGCGTCGTCGCGACGACCGTCGCCGAGCGCAGCGTGTGGTTGACGATCGCCATCTCGCCCATGATGTCGCCGGGGCCGAGCGTGGCGATCTCCTCGCCGCCGCGCCGCACCGACACCTCGCCCTCGAGGATGATGTAGGCCTTGTCGGCGCCCGTCCGCTCGTTGATCGGCGACCACCCGGCGGGCAGGGGCAGCTCGGTGCCGGCCTTCCGCACGCGGGCGATCTCGGCGGGGCTCAGTGCGTCGAAGATGGGCATGCGCAACCTCTCGGACTCGCCGGCGGCGTCCGTCGGCGCCGACTCGTGGTGGTCCCGGATCCTCGCGGAGCACGCCGCGCGCTGTCCAGGGTCGTTCCACCCGCCCAACGCGCCCGGGCCGGTGGGGTCACGCGGCGCCGGTACCCGCGCTGTCGCGCAGCACCGGGCAGCTCATGCAGCGGGGGCCGCCGCGCCCCGAGCCCAGCTCGGAGCCCGCGATCCGCACGACCTCGATGCCCGCCTCCTCGAGCCGGGCGTTCGTCTCGTCGTTGCGCTCGTAGGCCACCGCGACCCGGGGCGCGAGGGCGAGCGTGTTGTTGCCGTCGTCCCACTGCTCGCGCTCCGCGGTGACCGGGTCGAGACCGGTGTCGATGCGGTGCAGCCGGTCGATCCCCATCGCAGCGGCGGCGGCCTCGAGGAACGGCGCCGCCGGTGCCACCCGGAGCACCAGCTCCGACTCGCTGCGGTCCCCGACGGGCTCCACCAGCGTGACCGCGTGCGCGCGGAGGGTGTCGGCGACGTTGGGATACATCACCACCTTGTCGACGTCGACCATCGTGCAGACCGTGTCGAGGTGCATCGTGGCCCGCTCCTGCGCGATCGGCACGGCCAGCACGGTGTGCGCGAGCCCGCGGTGGAACGCCTGGCGCGCGAGCCGCTCCACCCCGGCCGGCGTCGACCGTTCGCCGACCCCGACGGCGATCACGCCGGGGGCCAGGAGCAGGACGTCGCCGCCCTCGACGTACTCGCTCTGCGAGCCGTGGATCCGCTCCGCGCCCGCGAACCGCGGGTGGAGCGCGTAGATCAGCTCGGTGAGCTGGGTCTCCCGGCTGCGGGCCGGCATCGCGAGGCTCGTGACGGCGACCCGGTCGCGCACCCAGACGCTCGAGTCGCGCGTGAAGAGCAGGTTGGGGAGCGGTTCGACGAGGAAGTCGTCGGGTGCCAGCAGCGACGTCACCAGGCCGTGGCCGCCGCGCACCTCGTCGTTGCGGAGGCCCGCGGTGAGGATCTCGGTGAGCTCCGCGGGCGAGGCGTCGCCGAGCACGTCGGCGAGGTAGCCCCGCAGGGTGTCGCCCAGGTGCCGGCTGCGGAGCACGTCGGAGATCGCGTCCCACCGGGCGTCCGTCGACGCGAACGTCTCGGTCAGCAGGTCGGTCAGGTAGAGCACCTCGACGTCCCGGTCCCGCAGGGCCTGCGCGAAGGCGTCGTGCTCCTCCTGCGCGCGGCCCACCCACGGGATGCCGTCGAAGAGGAGGCGGTCGTTGTTGCGGGGGGTGAGCCGCCGCAGCTCGGCACCCGGCCGGTGCAGCACCACCGTCCGCAGCCGGCCGACCTCGCTGTCCGCTCCCCACCCCGCCGTCGTCGCGCTCATGCCCGCCACCGTAGTGCGGGGCGGGCGCCGCGGCGCGGCACTGGACCGGTACGCCCCGACTCAGCCGTTTCGCCACGCCGACGGGTGCCCCCGTCTTAACCTTCTCCGGCCTCTGCGACGGGGGCGACATGCCGGGGAGGGCGCGATGGGGGCACGACGGTCGGTGACCGCTGCGCTGGCCCCTGCCCTGGCACCGGTCCTCTGGGCGGTCGCCGGGGTGGCGCTCCTCGTGCAGACGCTGCTCACCTGGACCTCCCGCGGCACGCTCTCCACCACCGCGCCCGTCGACGTGCTCGCGCTCGTGCGCGCCGGCTCCCTGCCGTCCGTCTCGACGGGGGACGTGGCCGCGCTGATGGCGCTGCCCCTCCTGGGTGCCGCGCTGCTGGTCGGTGCGGCGCTGACGGGACGCGTCGTACGGCGCGTGCGCACCCTCGCCGGGATCGCGGCCGTCGCCGTGACCGTGCTGCTGCTCGTGCGGGTCGCCGACCTCGACCCCCTCCACCTCGGCGACGCCCGGCTCGGTGCCGGCGCGTCGCTCGCCGCCGTGGGGGCGCTCGTCGCCCTCGCCGCCGTCGGCACCGACCTCCGGTCGCCGGCCCCGAAGGAGAACGACCGATGACCCACGCCGCTTCCCTGCCGCCGCTGCCGCCCCGGCAGCCCCAGCCGCTCGGCCCGGAGGGGCCCACCGGACCGACCGACGGTCCGACCGGCGGATCAGGCCGTCGTGGCTGGTTCGTGGCCGCGTTCTGCGCCCTCGCCGTGGTGCTCCTCGGCGTCGTCGCCGTCCGCGTGGTCGCGGGCTTCGCCTCGGGCGCCAACAGCCCGGAGGAGGCCGTCGAGGCGTTCCTGGAGGGTGCCGCCTCCGACGACGGCGTCGCGTCGCTCGCCGCGCTCAGCCCGGGCGAGGTGCGCGGGGCGGACGTGTTCTACGAGGCCGTCGAGCAGCGCCTCGCCGCGCTCGAGCTCGACACCGCCGCGCTCGGCGGCGAGGGCCTCGTCGCGAGCATCGAGGGGCTCGACCTCTCGACCGAGCAGCTGGCCGACGGTGTCGCCCGGGTGACGGTCGAGGACGGCACGTTCGTCATCGAGCGCGAGGACGGCGAGCCGATCGACGTCGCCGAGACCTTCGGGCCGCTGGCGATGTTCGCCGGCCTCGGGATGTTCGGTGCGATGACCATGGAGGAGTCGAGCGACGTCTACACCTGGTCGGCCGAGGAGGAGGGCGGGGACGTCGTCGTGGACGACTCCGGGGACGTCGACACCACGTACGACGACGAGCCCGAGCTGCAGGACCGCATCGAGGTCCCCCTCGCCGAGCTGTGGGGCTACGCCGCGACGCCGTTCACGTGGGAGTACGACGAGGAGGGGAGCTCCGACCTGCCCGACGTCGACACGTCGTTCCTCGTCGTGCAGCACGACGACCGCTGGCACGTCAGCATCCTCGGCACGGTGGCGGACGTCGTCGCGCAGGTGAGCGACGCCGGCGACCCGGACTTCGAGGCCCTGGCCGCGGCGCTCGACGCCGCCGAGAACGGCGACCGCGCCGTCGGCGCGACGCCCGACGACGCCATCCGCCTCCTCGTCGAGAGCTTCGGCGACGGCTCGGTCACCGACGTGCTCGACACGCTGCCCGTCGACCTCGTCGGCGGCCTCTACCCCTTCGCCTCCACGCTGCAGGACCTCGCCGACGACGAGGAGCTCGCGCTCGACCTGGAGGTCACCGAGCTGGAGACGACCCAGGTCAGCGACGCCAACGGCCTCGTCCGCGTGCGGGTCGAGCGGCTCGCGGCGGAGGGCACGGCGAGCGACGCCTACGGCTCCGAGGACGTCGACCTGCTCCTCGACGGCTCCTGCCTCACCGTCGACGGCGACGAGGAGTGCCTGCCCGACGAGTTCGTCGACGCCACGACGCTGGACAGCCTCGTGCTGACGCTCGTTGAGGTCGAGGGCGGCTACCAGGTCGACCCGCTCGCGACGCTCTACGACAACCTCGCCACCGTCGCCGCGGAGCTCCCGGCCGCCTACCTGGCGCAGTTCATGGGGCCCGCGACGTTCGGCGAGCGCACCCCGGTCTCGACCGGCACCACCACCGTGACCTTCGACGAGGCCGGCAGCGCGCTGCTGGAGATCCCCGCGGCGGCCGGCGACGTGCTGTCGGTGGCGGTCGACGCGGACATCGACACGATCGACTTCTACGCCCCCTCGGAGCTGATGATCCCCGACTACGAGAACACCGCCGTCTACGGCGTGTGGGACGACCGCGCGGATGGCGCGCTGAGCGTCGGGGCGACGACGGTGGTGGAGGACGGCAGCCAGCTCGTCCACCTCCAGCTGTCCGACGGCGGCTCCACGTCGCTCCCCGTCACCGTCAACGTCGGCGCCGTGCCGACCGTCGCCGTCGGTGCGACCGTCGAGCTGCAGTACGGGACCTACGGGGTCGCCACGTTCGCCGCCTCGGAGGACGGCGAGATCCTGCCGTCCGGCCCCGGCGAGATCTCGTACTGCTGGGGCACGCCGAGCTGCACCGACCTCGTCGTCGCCGCCGGTCCCGGTGTGGTGCTCGAGCTGGAGGAGTACGGCGGGGAGTACGAGGAGGACTACTCCGACTACCGCGACGACAGCGCCTACGACCTGCCGCGCGCCGAGGCGGTCCTGGAGGGCGCGGACGACGAGGCGTACCTCGAGACGTCGCTCGTCGACGGCGAGCTCTCCGTGCAGCTCGACGTCGCGACCCAGGGCTGGGTGCTCCTCGACGTCGTCAACTACATCGAGGACGGCGACATCGTCGTGGAGGTCGACGACGCCGACGGCGCGGAGGTCGGGTACGCCGACGACTGGCTGGAGTACGAGGACGAGTGGCTCGACCTCGAGCTCGACCCGGGCACCTACACGATCGTGGTCTCCCTGTACGACGGCGGCGACCCCGCCGGCGACATCGACCTCTTCCTCAACTGACGCTCCCGCGGCCGCGACCCCCGATGACCTAGGGTCGCGGCCGTGTGGATCGTCGTGGTGCTCTCCCTCTTGCTCGCCGCTGCCAGCCTCGGGGTGGCGGTGGCGGTGCTGCGCCGTACGACGCGCCCCACCCCCGACACCGAGCTCCCCGCCGACGTGCTCGGGCTCCGGCAGGAGGTGGCCGCGCTCCGCGCGGAGGCCGCGGGGTCGCTGCGCCACCTCGCCGTGGTGCGCTACGACGCGCACGGCGACATGGGCGGGCACCTGTCGTGGAGCCTCGCGCTGCTCGACGACACCGGATCCGGGGCCGTCGTCACGTCGATCCACGGCCGCAGCGAGGCGCGCACCTACGCCAAGACCGTCACGGCCTGGTCGAGCGAGCAGCAGCTCTCGCCCGAGGAGTCCGAGGCGATCGGCGCCGCGCGTCCATGATCGCGACGGCTCTCTTGTGAGGCGGGGGCCCGGCTGGCAGGTTGACCGGGTGAACGATCTCAGTGGCCGGATGGCGGAGCTGGCGCGTGACCTCGACCGGGAGCGCGGCACGGTCGACACGGCGGAGTACGTCGTGCAGGCCGCGCTGGAGACCATCCCCTCCTGCGCGGGCGCCGGGCTGACGCTGGTGCGCCGCGACGGCAGCTTCGAGACCGTCGCCGCGACGAACGACGCGGTGCGCAAGGGCGACCGGCTGCAGTACGAGCTGGGCGAGGGTCCCTGCGTCCAGGCCATCCGCGACGACGCTGTCATCCACTCCTACGACCTGCGCGCCGACGACCGGTGGCCCCAGTGGGTCGCGCAGGTCGTGCCGTCGATCGGGGCGCGGTCGATGCTCGCCGTCCGGCTGTGGACGCGGCGCGAGGACCTCGGCGCGCTCAACCTCTACTCCAGCGTCGTCGGGGGCTTCGACCACGACGAGCGGGAGGCGGCGCTGACCCTCGCGGCGCACGCGGCCGTCGCCCTCGCGGCCTCCACCGACGTCGACGAGATGCACGCCGCGATGGACCGCCGCACCCGCATCGGCGCCGCGATCGGCATCGTCATGGAGCGCCACGGGCTCACCCAGCCGGTCGCTTTCGAGGTGCTGCGCCGGCTCTCGCAGGAGCAGAACCGGAAGCTCCACGAGGTCGCGGGCGACATCGTCGAGGGCGGTCGGTCCACCGCGGGCTGAACCGGCGTGTCATTTGCCCCGGGCCGCCCCAGCCTGGCAACTTATGACCTGCGGTTGAGCAGGCAGCCGAGGGCGAGGTGTGCCCAGGCTGCTGATGAAGGTTGCTCGACGTGCGCGTGTCGGACCTCGGTCGACGGATGGCGGAGCTCGCTCGCGAGCTGCACGCCCTGCGGGGGGTGGAGGCCACCCAGGAGCAGGTGGTCGCGTCCGCCCGCGAACTCCTCCCCTCCTGCTCGAGCGCCGCGTTGTCCGCGCTCGGCCCCGACGGATCGTTGCGCAGCGTCGCCGTCACCGACGCGCGGGTGCGGCGCAGCGAGGAGCTCCAGCAGGTGCTCGACGAGGGCCCGACGCTCGACGCGCTGCGAGGCACGGCGCTCGTGCACTCCTACGACCTGGGCGAGGAGACGCGCTGGCCGGGCTGGTCTCCGGAGGCGAGCCGCAGCCTCGGCGCCCGCTCGCTGCTCAGCCTGCGGCTCTGGACGGAGCGCGACCAGATCGGTGTCCTGACGCTCTACTCCGAGGCCGTCGGCGGCTTCGACCACGAGGAGCGGGAGAGTGCCCAGGCGATCGCCGCCCACGGCGCCGTCGCCCTCGCCGCCGCGCAGGACGTCGAGCGGATGGTCGACGCGATGACGCGCCGCACCCGCATCGGCGCGGCCATGGGCATCGTGATGGAGCGCTTCGAGCTCGAGGAGCACGTCGCCTTCGAGGTGCTGCGCCGGCTGTCCCAGGAGCAGAACCGCAAGCTCGTCGACATCGCCGACGAGCTCGTCCGCGACCGGGAGGTCGACGGCCTCGGCCCGCCGCGGAGGGACTGACGCCGGGTCGCTCGGGTCGCTCGGTTCGGGCGTCGCGGCTCAGCGCGGGACGCGCACGAGCAGGCGCCCGTGGATGCACTCCATGCGCAGCTCGCGGCCGGACCCGATCGAGTCGCCGTCGAGCTGGCGCGGGGTGTCGGTGTGGGCGCGCACGACGATGGACCGGCCGCTGAAGCGGTTGATCGTCTCGTCGGTGCGCTGGCGCTTCGCGAGCACCCGTACGGCGAGGGGGATCCACGACCAGAACCTGCGGGGGTGCAGGAGCACGACGTCGAGCATGCCGTCGTCGATGGTCGCGTCGGGCAGGAGCGGCATGCCCGCCTGGAGGTAGCCGACGTTGCCGACCACGACGGTGCGGGCGCGGTGGGTGGTGGTCTCGCCGCCGTCGACGGTGATGTCGACCTTCACGGCTGGGAACATGAGCGACTTCATGCCGGACAGCACGTAGGCGAGCCAGCCGACCTTCTTCTTGATGTCCTCGTTGACGCCCTCCATGATCGCGGCGTCGAAGCCCATGCCGGCCATCACCATGAAGTGGGTGTCCTCGATGCCGTCGCCGCCCACGGAGACGAGGTCGATGGCGCGGTCCTGGCCGTTGAGGCCGACGTCGATGGCGGAGCGCAGGTAGAGCGGGATGTCGAGGTTGCGGGCCAGCAGGTTGCCGGTGCCGGCCGGGATGATGCCGACCGGCACGCCGGTGCCGGCGAGCTCGGCGCAGACCTCGCGCACGGTGCCGTCGCCGCCGCAGACGAGCACCAGGTCGGCCCCGGCGGTGGCCGCCGCGTGGGCCATGCCGGTGCCGGGGTCCTCGATGGTGGTGAGGTACCAGTCGGGCTCCGACCAGCCCGCCTCCGTCGCCAGCCGGGTGACGACCGAGCGGAAGACGGTCTCGTCCTCGACCTTGATCGGGTTGAGGACGACGGCGAGGCGGCGCTCGGACGTGTAGACCTCCGGCAGCGGCTCCGCCTTCACCGCGATGCTGCGCGGCAGGGGCGAGTAGACGGCGAGGCCGATCAGCACGATCGCGGCGCCGAGCAGCAGGCCGCCGAGGGTGTCGGTGGGGTAGTGGCGCCCGAGCAGCACGCGGTCGAGGGCGACCACGACGACGAGGAGGACGCCGACGGCGGCGACCACGCGCCGTACGGCCTGGCGGCGCACGAGCATCACCGACAGCACCAGCCCGACGCCCGCCAGCGCGGTCACCGACGACACGTGCCCCGAGGGGAACGACTTGCTGGTGAGCGTGCCGACGACGTCCTGCCAGTCGGGGCGGGGGCGGCCGACCGCGAGCTTGATCAGCGTCGTGGCCAGCGCGGTGGCGGCCATGACGATCACGACGTAGACCGCCGCGCGCCGCTGGGTGCGCACGAGCGCGAGCGCCAGCACGAGCGTCATGATCGTCATGCCGATCGTGCCGAAGACCACCTCGACCCCGGCCAGCACGTGGCGCAGCCAGTCGACGTCGGTGCGCCACGCCTGCACGCCCTCGCCGCGGTCGTCGAGGTCGACCACCGGACCCCAGCCGCCCGCGACCACCGCACCCAGCACGGCCAGCAGGACGAGGCAGACGGCTGCCCAGCCGAGCTGCAGGGTGCGGGAACGGTCGAGCACGCGGTCTCCTTCCGGAGCGACGGGGGACGGGTGGGTCCAGCGGGACCCCGGGAGAGTATGCACGCCCGTCGTAGGAGATTCTGGCCCCATGACGGGCAACGAGCGGTTCTGGGCGGTCATCCCGGCGGGCGGGGCCGGCACGCGGCTGTGGCCGGTCTCGCGGGCGGGGCGCCCCAAGTTCCTCCACGACCTCACCTCGTCGGGCCGGTCGCTCCTGCAGCAGGCGTGGGACCGCGTGCAGCCGCTCGCCGGTGACCGCGTGCTCGTCGTCACGGGGGTCGCGCACCGCGAGGCCGTCGCCGCCCAGCTGCCCGACCTGCCCGCCGACCAGCTGCTCGCCGAGCCGTCGCCGCGGGACTCGATGGCCGCGATCGGCCTCGCCGCCGCCGTGCTCGAGGCGCGCGACCCCGAGGCCGTGCTGGGCTCCTTCGCCGCCGACCAGGTCATCCACGACGTCGACGGCTTCGTCGCCTGCGTCAGCGAGGCCGTCGACCTCGCCGCCGCCCGCGAGCTGGTGGTGACGATCGGCATCGAGCCGACGCACCCGGCCACGGGCTTCGGCTACATCCGCTCGGGCGACCTCGTCGACCCCGACGGCGGCGGCACCGCCCGCATCGTCGAGCAGTTCGTCGAGAAGCCGGACGCGGAGCGCGCCGCGGCGTACCTCGCCACCGGTCGCTACCGCTGGAACGGCGGCATGTTCGTCGTGCGCGCCCGGGTGCTGCTCGACCTGCTCGCCGCGAACCACCCCGACCTCGCCGCCGGCCTGCGCGCGATCGCGGCCGACCCGACGCGGCTGACCGAGCTGTGGCCCGACCTCGAGAAGATCGCGATCGACCACGCCGTCGCCGAGCCCGCCGCCGACCGCGGCGTCGTCGCGACCGTGCCCGGCACCTTCGACTGGGACGACGTCGGCGACTTCCACGCCCTCGCGGGGCTCCTCGGCGCCGACAGCGGCGACGGTGCCGGCGGCTCCGGGGCCGTGGCGGTGCTCGGCGACGCCACGAAGGTCCGCACGCTCGACGCCTCGGGCATCGTCGTGGCGGACACCGACCGCGAGATCGCGGTGGTCGGGCTGGAGGACGTCGTGGTCGTCGACACCGGCGACGCGCTCCTCGTGACCACGCGCGCCCGCGCGCAGGACGTGAAGAAGATCGTCGAGGGCCTCAAGGCCGACGGCCGGACGGAGCTCGTCTGACCGCTCGCCCGGGCGCCCCGAGGAACTCGGGCGCGGCGGGCCGGGGACGACCGATAGCCTCGGGCCCATGATCGACCCGCGCCTGCTCCGTGACGACCCCGACCGCATCCGCGCCGCGCAGGCGAAGCGAGGGCTCTCCGACGAGGTCGTCGACGTCGCGCTCGCGGCCGACCGCACGCGGCGGGCGGCGATCTCGGAGTTCGAGGAGAAGCGCGCCGAGCAGAAGCAGGTCGGCAAGCTGATCCCGCGGGCCGCGCCGGAGGAGAAGCAGGAGCTGCTGGCCCGCACGAAGGTGCTCGCCGCCGCGGTGAAGGCCGCGGAGGAGCAGCAGAAGGCCGCGGAGGCGGCGTGGCAGGACGCGCTGCTCTCGATCCCCAACCCGGCCGCCGAGGAGACCCCCGCCGGTGGCGAGGACGACTTCGTGGTGCTCGAGGAGATCGGCACGCCGCGTGACTTCGCCGCCGAGGGCTTCGAGCCCCGCGACCACGTCGAGCTCGGCAGGCTGCTCGGCGCGATCGACATCGAGCGCGGCGCGAAGGTGTCGGGCAGCCGGTTCTACTTCCTCACCGGCGTCGGCGCCCAGCTGGAGCGCGCGCTCGTCAACCTCGCGATGGACCAGGCCCGCGAGACCGGCTTCACCGAGGTGATCCCGCCCGCCCTCGTGAAGCCCGAGGCGATGGCCGGCACCGGGTTCCTCGGCCAGGCCGCCGACGACGTCTACCGGATCGAGGGGCAGGACATGTACCTCGTCGGCACCTCCGAGGTGCCGATGGCGGCCTACCACGCCGACGAGATCCTCGACGCGGGTGCGCTGCCGCTGC
>DASWYU010000100.1:0-6490 GCA_036404795.1 Nocardioides sp.
CTGGGGGAGTGCGGCGCCGGCGAGCGCGGCGACCGCGAGCAATGTCGCGAGCGGGGCGCCGCCGGTGGCGCAGAGCACGAGGGCGACGAGGCCCGCGGCGCCGGTGAGGGACTGGACGAGCACGACCGGGCGCTGGCCCCAGCGGTCGGCCAGGCTCCCGGCGAGCGGTGAGCCGACGGCGTTGGCGACGGCCAGGGCGCCGGCGGTCGCGCCGCCCGCGCCGTAGCTGCCGGTCTCGGCGGCGACCAGCAGCAGGGTGCCGATCTGGGCCATCGCGAGCGGGACGCGCGCGACGAACGCGACGAGCACGTAGGTGGGACTGGTCAGGGCGACCAGGCGTCGATAGGAGTGCAGGGGTGACATGGGTGGCTCCGGGCAGGGCGAGGCTGCGCGCCGTACCCACCTCCAAGACGCGCCCGAACCCTGAGCAGGTCCCGATGTTACGGGCATGTTGCGCGTCGGCGGAAGAGCGCGTGGTTGAGGGCTCTGCCACGCCTGGGTGGTTGCTGCTAACGATGAGCAGAAATAGTCGGCGAAACGGATTGACGTGATCCGTTTGCACTCCTACGGTCGTGACCCACATCACATCGACCGCGAGGAGCGTCAGTGAGCGAGCTGGTGGAGCTGCCCGTCGACCGGGTGCTCGAGGAGTTCTTCGAGCGGGGCTGGACCGACGGACTCCCGGTCGTCCCGCCGACGCCCGAGGCGGTCGCGGCCATGGTCGCGGCCTCGGGGTCCGCACCCGACGACGTCGTCGGCGGCATCCCGCGCCGGGGACGCAGCGTCACCGTCGAGGAGGCGGCCGTGAACGCGGTCATGGCGGGCTGCCGACCCGACTACTTCCCGGTGGTGCTCGCCGCCCTCGGGGCCGCGCTCGACCCGGTCTTCAACGCGCACGCGGCGTTCACCAGCACCGGGGGCGCCGCGACCTGCGTCATCGTCAGCGGTCCGCTCGCGGCGGAGATCGGGATGAACGCCGGGGCCAACGCCCTCGGTGGCGGCAACCGCGCCAACGCGACCATCGGCCGCGCCGTCCGGCTCGTCGCGCGCAACGTCTTCGGAGCCGCGAGCGGCGACATGGACGCCTCCTCGCTCGGCAACCCCGGCAAGGTGTCCCTCTGCTTCGCCGAGGCGGAGCCGCCCGCGCCCTGGCAGCGCCTCGCCGTCCGCCAGGGCTTCGCGGAGACCGACACGACGGTCACGGTCATCGCGACCGAGGGCCCCCGCCAGGTCGCCAACCACCTCTCCGAGGATCCCGAGGGCCTGCTGCGCACCTTCGTCGCGACGATCGCGACACCGGCGATCTTCTCGGTCGGCAAGGGCCAGCAGGGGGTGGTCGTGCTCGGCCCCGAGCAAGCGCTCGCCCTCCACCAGGCGGGCTGGAGCCAGCGCGACGTCGCCGCGTTCCTCGCCCGGGAGAGCCGCGTCCACCCCGACCAGCTGCTCGCCGCGGGCGTCCCGCTCGAGGTCGACAGCGCCCACGACATGACGCCCGGTCCCGACGGCCTGCTGCCCACGCTGGCCTCGGCCGACGACGTGGTGGTCGTGACCGCGGGCGGCGGCGGACCGGGGTGGTCGGCGTACCTCCCCGGCTTCGCCCCCGCCCAGCACAGCCGCGCCGTCACCCGCCGCGTGCGCCTGCCCGACGAGGCGCTGCCCGACTGCGGGCCCGACGCCTGCGAGGTCGACCTGTCCACGTTCCGCCGCCCCGCCCCCGCCAGCCCTGCCGCAGGAGCCGCCCGATGACCGCCACGATCCGTGTCCACCGACCGACCCCCGTCGTCCCCGATCCGATCCCGGTCGACGTCGCCGCCCGCGGCGCCGCGGGGGAGCGGCCGCTGCGGATCGGCCTCGTCGACAACGGCAAGCCCAAGGCGCGCGAGCTGCTCGTGCTGCTCGCCGAGGAGCTCGCCGCGCGGGTGCCCGTCGCCTCGACCCACCTCGTCAGCAAGCCGTCGGCCGCCTCGCCGCTCGACGACGCGGAGGCGGACGCCCTCGCCGCGGCGTCGGACGTCGTGGTCACCGGCCTCGGCGACTGCGGCGCCTGCAGCGCGTGCTCGCTGCAGGACGCGCTCCTGCTCGAGCGGCGCGGCGTGCCGGCGACCGTGCTCATCACCGACGTCTTCGTCGCGCACGTCAACCGGTTCGCCGGAGTTCTCGGCGCCCCCGGCTACCACCACCTCGTCGTGCCCCACCCCGTCGCCACGAAGACGCCTGAGCACCTGCGCATGCTCGCCCGCGGCGCGGTCGACGCCTCGCTCGCGCAGTTGACGGCGGTGGGGGTGGAGGTGGGGGTGCGGTGACCGTACGGCGCGGGCGTCGCGCCCTACACTCCCCGCCGTGCCCGACCCGACGCCCGCGACTCCCGCGACCCCCGCCTCCCCGGAGCCGGTGGCCCGCCGACCCCGCGCCGACGCGACCCGCAACCGGGCCCGCGTGTCCGACGCCGCGGTCGCCGTCTTCGCCGAGCGCGGGCTCGACGCCACGGTCGCCGACGTCGCCCACCGGGCCGGCGTCGGCAACGCGACGGTGTTCCGGCACTTCCCCACGAAGTCCGACCTGCTCAGCGAGGTCGCCAGCCGCTGGCTCGAGGAGTGGACCGCCGAGGTCTCGAGCCACCTCGAGCGCCACGGCGACGACACGCTCCGCCTGCTCCTGGTGGAGGTGCTCGAGCGGTTCCGCCGGGACCGCTTCGCCCTCGACCTGCTCCGCAACGAGGACCTCGACGACCGCATGAAGCAGGCCCACGACGACCTGGAGCGACGCTTCACCGTCGCGCTCGTCCGCGCCGTCGAGGCGGGCCTCGTCGCCCCCGACATCACCTACGCCGACCTCTCCGTGCTCGTGCTCGGCATGGCCACGCGCCTCGCCGAGATCGATGCCCCCGACCCCGACGCCTGGAGTCGCGCCGCGCGCTTCGCCTGGGCCGCCATCGCCCGCTGACCCCGCTGTGGGGCTGCGGCACCCCACAGAAGAGGAACCCCGACGATGCGACTCCGCACCGCTCCGCGCCGTACGCCGCTGCTCGCCCTCCTCACCGCCGGTGCGCTCGCACTGACCGCCTGCGGTGGGGTCGGCTCGACCGGGCCGGCCGCCACCGACGGCCTCCCCGACACCATCGAGCTGGTCTCGATCAACCCGACGACCGGCCTCATCGCGTTCGCGGGGGAGGCGGCGAACAAGGGCTACCGGCTCGCGGTCGACGAGATCAACGAGACCGACTTCCTCGAGGGCACGCGCATCGAGCTGGAGCTGCAGGACACGAAGAGCGAGGCGCAGACCGCGGCCCAGCTGATGACGCAGGCGATCAACGGCGGCTCGGTCTCCGCGGTGCTCGGGTCGGTCTCCAGCAACGAGGCGCTGGCGATGTCGCCGCTCGCCGAGAGCAGCGGGACGCCGGTGATCTACACCCAGTCGGGCAGCGACGGTGTCATCACGGGCGACTACACGTGGCGGGCGACGCCGATGATGAGCAGCTACTACGACATCATCGGCGACTTCGTCGTCGAGACCGGTGCGGAGAGCATCGGCATCCTCTACACCGAGGCGACGCCCACCCTGCAGGAGGTCGGCACCGAGACGCTGCCGGCGATCGCGGCCGACCTCGGGCTGGAGGTGGTCTCCAGCGTCGGCACGCCGGCCACCACGCAGGACTTCTCCGCCCCGATCTCCCAGCTTCTGGGCAGCGACCCCGACGTCGTCGCGGTGCTGCTCGCGGGCGCCGCGAACCCGACGGCGATGGTGCAGGTGCGGCAGGCGGGCTACGACGGCCCGGTGCTCGGCAACCTCGGCGCCGGCGCGGGCAACCTCGAGCCCGCCGGCGACTCCGGCGACGGGATGGTCTGGGCGACGAACTGGCACCACGACCTCTCGGCCCCGACGACGCAGGACTTCGTGACGCTCTACGAGGAGACCTACGACGAGACGCCGCTCGGCTACGCCGCCGAGGCCTACGACGCCGCCTGGTTCCTGGCGCGCGCCATCAAGGAGGCGGGCTCGGCCGACCGCGAGTCGATCATGGAGGCGATGCAGACCCTCGGCGGCGAGGCGTTCGACGGTGCTCTCGGCGAGGGACTGCGCTGGGAGGACCAGGACCTGGTGCTCGACGGGGCCGTCGTGGAGTGGCGCGGTGGTGAGGAGGTCCTGCTCTACGAGGGTGCCGAGGTGGGTTGAGCGAAGCCTTACCTGTCTGGAATGGTTCCAGAAAAGGTGGTTCAGTAGTTCTCGTCGCCGGCTCGAGCCGGCACCTCGGACCCCCAGGAGAGGAGATCGCCATGAGCGACACGATCCAGACCACGGCACCCGCCGCGACCCACCGGGCCAACCCCCGGTTCAAGGCGTCGCAGCAGCTCGCCGACCACCTCCAGGCCCTCAGCGCCGACCTCATCGACCTGCACCTCGTGGGCAAGCAGGCCCACTGGAACGTCGTCGGGAAGAACTTCCGCGACCTCCACCTGCAGCTCGACGAGGTCGTCGACGCCGCCCGCGAGTTCTCCGACACGGTGGCGGAGCGCATGCGCGCCGTCTACGTGACGGTCGACGGGCGCGCCGCCCGCGTCGCGACGCAGTCGAGCCTGCCGGAGTTCCCGGCGACCGAGGTCGACACCGCGCGCTGCGTGGACCTCATCGCGGAGTCCCTCTACGCCGTCGCCGGCACGGCTCGTCGCATCCACGACGACGTCGACGCCGAGGACCCGACCACGGCCGACATCCTCCACACGATCATCGAGCGCCTCGAGCAGCTCGCCTGGATGATCGACGCGGAGAACCGCACCGCCAACGCGAGCGAGCCGGCCAGCATCAACGAGTGACCCCCGCGGGCCCGGTCTCGATCCCGGGCCCGCAGCACGACCGCCGAGCCGGTCCCCCCTGTCCTCTGTGGCGGAGCAGGTGGGGCCGGCTCGTGTGCGTTCCCGGCCGGTCGAGCGCGGCTCAGAGCGTCGCGGAGTGCAGCACGCGGGTGACATCGATGCGGATCGCGACCCGGTCGGGCCGGTCCTTCGGCCGGCGGTAGCGCGCGGCGTACCGCTCCACCGCCCGCGCCACGTCCTCCGGCTCGGTGGTCGCGGTCGCCGTGCCCTCGAGCGTCACCCAGCGCCGCCCGTCGACGTGGCACACGGCGACGGGTCCCCCGGGGCTCGCGACCACGTTGCGCGCCTTCCGCGACGCCGGGAACGTGATGACCCAGGCGCAGGCCCGCTCGGCGTCGACCGCGAGGCCGACGGGCACGAGGTGCGGCCGGCCGTCGGGCCGCAGCGTCGTCAGCGTCGCGAGGTGCCGCTCGGCGAAGAAGGTCGCGAGCGGGGCGGGGACCGCGGTCCAGTCAGGGGTCCAGGTGGGCACGGGCGGGGCTCCGATCGGGGATCAGCGGGTACGGCGCCGCACCAGTCCCGCGGCGACCGGCGGCACGAGCGCCGCGGCCATCGCGACGAGGCCGACCACCGCCGACGGCGGCTCGCCGGCGAGGCGACCATAGGCCACCCACGCGAGCCCCCAGGTCTGGGCGGCGGCCACGGCGAGACGCCCGCCCCAGGTGCGGGCCATCAGCGCGGTGGCGCCGGCGATGACGACGAGCACCACCACGGCCACGACCGTGGCGTTCCGGCCGGTCGCCGCCGCTCCCGCGGCCGTCGTCGCGGCGGCGACGTTGGCCACGACGGCGAGGCTGACCCACCCGACGTACAGCCCGAACGAGCCGTCGGTGACGAGCCGGTCGAGGCGGTCCTCGGCCGGGTGCTGCGTGAGGCGCCGCACGATCTCGGCGAGCACGACGAGCAGCAGCACGATGACGGGCACGCTCGTCCACAGGTAGCCGTCGAGGGTGACCTGCAGCCACAGCGCGTTGAGCGCGGACGCCGCGACGACGAGCCAGCCGATCGCCCGGTGGCGGGTCGCGGCCGCCCGGGACGGCAGCCACTGCACCACCACGTAGGCCGCCAGCCCCAGGTAGACCAGCGACCAGATCGAGAACGCCGGCCCCGCCGGGGTGAGCAGCGAGGAGTCGGCGGCGAACGCCGCGTTGTCGGCGGTCGACACCTCCCGGTCGCCCACGACACCGGCGCCGACGAGGTTGGCGGCGATGCACGCGACGTACGTCAGGCTCACCGCCACCTGCCGCAGCCGGTCGGCGAGCACCGGGCCGGAGCCGGTGGCGGAGATGCGGAGCGCGCTCATCGCGCCATCGTCGCAACGGCGCGCAACCGGGAGGAGCCGCTTGCCGGCGCGATGCGGACGCCCGGCGCGGAGAACAGGTCGGAAATGACCCCGGGAAGCGGTTGCAGCGGCGTGTTCTCCGCCTGGGGCGTCCGCCGCGGGCCGCGCGACGGAGCCGTCCCCTGGGAGCCTCCACCTACGCTCGTTCCATGGCACCCCGGACCGGCCAGGCCCCCCTCGCGACCACCCTCGCCCGCGGGCTCGACACCGTGCTCGACCGCACGATCGCGCCGGGCTACACGCGCCTCGGCCTCGGACTGCGCCGCCGGCTCCCGAC
>DASWYU010000101.1:0-8044 GCA_036404795.1 Nocardioides sp.
TGCGTCGGCAGGCCGAGGAGCTCGGCTACGTGGCCAACGTCCACGCCCGCACGCTCGCCGGCGGCCACAGCCGCACGGTCGGCCTCGTGGTGCACGAGATCGGCGACCCGTACTTCTCCGAGATCGCCAGCGGCCTCCTCCGCCTCGCCGACGCCGAGGGCCTCTCGCTGCAGATCTGCCACACCGGGCGCGACCCGCAGGCGGAGCTGCGCCAGATCCGCACCCTCGTCGCCCACCGCGTCGCCGCGATCGTGGTCGCGGGCTCCGGCTTCGTCGATCCCGCGGTCGAGCAGCCGGCGCGACGGGAGCTCGAGCGGTACGCCGCGGGTGGGGGCCGCGTCGCCGTGATCGGTCGGCACCACCTCGGCTCCGACGCGGTGCTGCCGCCCAACGAGGAGGGCGGCCGCGCCGTCGCCGAGCACCTGCTCGGCCTCGGCCACCGCCACATCGCCGTGATCACGGGCTCCCCCACCCTCACGACGGTGGCCGACCGCCTGGCCGGGGTGCATACCGCCCTCGCGGCCGCCGGCATCGACCCCGCCGTCGTCCCGGTCGTCGAGGGCCCGTTCACCCGCGACGGTGGCCGCGAGTGCGCCCGGCAGGTCCTCGACGCGCACCCCCGGACCACCGCGATCCTCGCGCTCAACGACGACATGGCGATCGGCTGCCTGTCCGTGCTGCGCGAGGACGGCGTGCCCGTCCCCGACCGCATGGCGGTCACGGGTTTCGACGACGTGGCGGTCGCCGTCGACCTCAACCCGTCACTGACGACCTACCGGTTGCCGATGGCGCAGATGGGCGAGGCCGCCCTCACCCTCGCCCTCAAGGAGCCGACCACCCGCCCCCGCCGCCACCGCGTCGCGGGCGAGCTCGTCGTGCGGGGGTCGACCGGCGTGACCCTCCCCGTCGCCGAGGTGGCCGGCTGAACGGACCCGTCGACGCGGAGCCGTCGCAGGCGGCTGGTCAGACCCCGACGCGTGCGCGGAGGCCGTCGAGGAGGATGCCGAGGCCGACCGCGAAGTCCGCGCCGCCGCGGGGCAGGCCGTCGATCGCGCCGGCACTCGCGGCCTGCAGCTGGGTCTGCTCGTCGGTCGCGTGCCCGAAGACGAAGTGCAGCAGCGTGCGCGCGCCGATCTCGGGGAGCCCGTCGTCCCCCACTCCGAGCCCGGGGGCGAGGTGGAGGGCGGCGACGAGCGCGTCGTACGGCGTCGCGGCGCCCAGCCCGAACGACCACACCGTCGCGACCAGCTCGGCGCCGTCGCGGTAGGCCAGCGTCGCGTCGCGGACCCAGCTGCACACCCCCGCGACCTGCTCGTCCCACGGCGCGGCCGGGTCGGCGGGCAGGTCGGTGCGGGCGAGGATCTCGTCGGCGACGGCGGCGAGCAGCGCCTGCTTGCTCGGGAAGTGGTGGTAGAGCGCGCTGGGCTGGACACCGAGCTCCGTGCCGAGGCGACGCATCGACAGGTCGGCGAGGCCGAACTCGTCGAGCACCTCGACCGCCCGGGCGACGACCGCCTCCCGGTGGTAGCGCACCGCTGCCATCCTGCTCCCCTCCTGTGGACCACCTCGCGAGACCGGTTGACCGGACCCGTGCCCGACCCTAACCTGAACGCCGTTCACCTGGCCACGGGCCGGGTCACGATCCCAGGAGCACCCGATGACCACGACCGACGCCGCCGCCGACACCCCCGACACGGTGAGCGCCCCCGCCCCGCGCGTCTCCGCGACGGACCTGGCGCTCATCGCCGCCTTCGCCGCCCTGATCGCGGCGTTGACCTACCTGGGCGCGATCCCGGTCGGCGGCGCCGGCGTGCCGATCACCCTGCAGACCTTCGGCGTCATGCTCGCCGGCTGCCTGCTCGGTCCCGTGCGCGGCCTCCTCGCGGTGCTGCTCTACCTCGGTCTGGGCTTCGTGGGCCTCCCCGTCTTCGCGGAGCACACGGCCGGCGTCGGCGTGCTGTCGCAGCCGAGCGCGGGCTACCTGCTCTCGTTCCCGGTGGCGGCGCTGGTCGGCGGCCTGATGGTCAAGTACGCCGCGGGCGACGCCGGCAAGACGCGGGCGCTCATCGTGTTCGCCTGCTCGATCACGGCCAGCATCCTGGTGATCCACCCGGCCGGCATCGTCGGCCTGATGCTCCACCTCGACATGACCTTCACCGACGCCTTCAAGGTCGACGTGCTCTACTGGGTCGGCGACCTGCTGAAGACGACGCTCGTCGCACTCATCGCCGCCGAGGTGCACCGGGCGTTCCCGCGCCTCCTCCGCGGCCGCTGACGACGGGAGACCCACGGCCGTGGCGCTGATCCGGCTCGACGCCGCGGGGGTCACCGTCCCCGGACCGCCGCAGGAGCGCACGATCCTCGCACCCACGACCCTGGAGCTCACCGAGCGCCGGATCGGGGTCGTGGGAGGCAACGGGTCGGGGAAGTCGACGTTGGTGCGGCTCCTCAACGGCCTCGTCAGCCCCACCACGGGACGGGTGCTGCTCGACGACGTCGACGTCGCGCGCCGCGGGGCGGACGTGCGTCGGCGAGTCGGGTTCTGCTTCACCGATCCGTCCGCCCAGCTCGTCATGCCGACCTGCGTCGAGGACGTCGAGCTGTCACTCCGACGCTCGGTGCGGGACCGCACGGCCCGGCGCACCGTCGCGCTCGACGTGCTCGACCGGTTCGGGCTCGCGCACCTCGCCGACGTCAGCGTGCACGCGCTCTCCGGGGGGCAGCGCCAGCTGCTCGCCCTCGCCGGCGTCCTGGCGACCGGGCCCGACGTCCTCGTCACCGACGAGCCGACGACGCTGCTGGACCTGCGGAACACGCGGCTCGTCGCGGCGACCCTCTTCGACCTCGACGTCCAGCTCGTCCTCGTGACCCACGACCTCGATCTCGCGGCACGGTGCGAGCGGGTGCTGGTGGTGGAGGACGGCGCGGTCGTCGCCGACGGCGCCGCGGAGGCGTCGATCGCGGCGTACCGCGCGTCCGTGGAGGCCACCGGGTCGGGCCTGCCCGGGGATCCCGCGTGAGCCGCGGCATCGCGGTCGGGCTCTACCAACCGGGTACGACGCCGCTCCACCGCCTGCCACCCGGTCCGAAGGTCGTCGGGCTGGCGGCCCTCAGCGTCACGATCGTCGCGGTGCGCAGCATGCCCGCGTCGTTCGGGTTCCTCGCCCTCGCCCTGGCGCTCGCGGCGCTCACCCGGGTCAGCGTGCGCCTGCTCGCCCGCAGCACGCGGCCGGTGCTGATCGCGGCGGTCGTCGTCGGCGCCTTCCAGTGGTGGTTCTACGGCCGCGACAAGGCGGTCGAGACGCTCGTCGACCTCGTCGCGCTCGCCGTGCTCGCGGTCTGCCTGACGGCGAGCACGCCGGTCAACGCGATGCTCGACGCGCTCGTGCGGTGGCTCGGGCCGTTCCGGCGCTTCGGCGTCAACCCGGAGCGGATCTCGCTCGCCTTCGCCCTCGCGATCGCCGCGTTGCCCGGCATGGTGGAACTGGCTCTGGAGACGCGGGACGCCGCCCGGGCCCGGGGGCTCGGACGGCATCCGCGGAGCTATCTCACGCCGTTCGTCGTGCGGGTGGTCGGTCGCGCGCAGGAGACCGGCGACGCACTGCAGGCGCGCGGTCTCGGCGACTGATCCTCCTCGCCGCGGGGCCTCAGGCCGCCGCGGCCTCGGGGGCGTTCTCGACGAGCTCGACGAGCACGGCGAGCGCGTCGGCGACGAGCTGGTGGTCGCCGGCCAGGTCGGGCGTGGTCGGCGTGGCGGAGAGCCCCTTCTCGACCACGACGCCGCCGGCGATGACGGCCGACTTCCGGACCTCGTCGTGGGCCCACACGCCGCCGAAGCGGCCGAAGGAGGCGCCGACGGCGGCGAACGGCTTGCCCTTGATGGCGCCGGCCGCGTAGGGCCGCGACGCCCAGTCGATGACGTTGGCGAGCACGGCGGGCATGCGGCCGTTGTACTCCGGCGTCACGAAGAGCACGCGGTCGGCGGCGGCGATCTGCTCGCGGACGCGCTGCACGGCGTCCGGGGCGCCGGCGGCGTCGACGTCGTCGTCGTAGAACGGCAGGTCGGCGAGGCCGTCGACGATCTCGACCTCGACGCCCTCGGGCGCCCGGTCGCGCAGGATCTCGGCGAGGCGGCGGTTGACGGAACCGGTGCGGACGCTGCCGACGAGGGCGGCGACGCGGACGGGGGTGGTGGTCATGGGAGTTCCTCCGAGAGGGGTCGTGGGGACGGGTCCTGGTCGACAGAGTGAACGGACCAGGGTCCGGTTCACATTCTCGGACCATAGTCCGTTTTATCGGAGATCGTCTACCCTGGTCCGCGTGACCTCGCTCTCCGACCCCGCTGGACAGCCCGACCCGGCCCTGTCGCTCCTGCCCATGGCAGGGGTGCCGCGCGTGCGGTCGGACGCGGCGCGCAACCGCGACACGCTGCTCTGCACCGCCGCGCGGATGATCAGCGAGGCGGGCGTGCCCGCCCTGACGATGGACCGGCTCGCCGCGGAGGCGAACGTCGGCAAGGGCACGATCTTCCGCCGCTTCGGCAACCGGGCCGGTCTGATGGCCGCGGTGCTCGACGGCTCGGAGACCGACTTCCAGACGCGGGTCATGCGGGGCGAGCCGCCGCTGGGGCCGGGGGCTCCGCCGTACGAGCGACTCGTCGCCTTCGGCGTCGCACGCCTCGAGGAGAACCTGAACCGCATCGACCTGCTCGAGGCGGCCGGCGGCGGGCGCTCGCACGCGGCGTACAGCTTCGGCCTCCTGCACGTGCGCCACCTGCTCGCCGAGCTGCACGTCACCGGCGACCTGCCGCTGCTCGCAGCGGCCGTGCTCGCGCCGCTCGAGGTGCCGCTGCTCCGCGCCCAGGTCGAGGTGCAGCACCTGCCGGTCGAGCGGCTCACCGCGGCCTGGATCGACCTGGCGAGCCGCGTCGTGGGGGTCAGCCCAGCGCGTTGAGGTGCGCGAGCGCGCGCGTGAGGAGCGAGCCCCGGCCACCCTCCATGTCCGCGAGCACCTCGGGCGCAGCCGCCTCCGCGGGCTCGAGCCAGGTGAGCTCCAGGGCGTCCTGGCGCGGCTCGCAGTCGCCGGTCACCGGCACGACGAAGACCAGCGACACCGCGTGCTGGCGCGGGTCGTGGAGCGGCGAGACGCCGGGCAGCGGGAGGTACTCCGCCACCGTGAACGGCACCGGGCTCGCCGGGATCCGGGGGAACGCCGCCGGACCGAGGTCCTTCTCCAGGTTGCGGAGCAGCGCCCGGCGCACGGTTTCCCCGAGGAGCACGCGGCCCGAGACGAAGCTGCGCGAGAGCTTGCCGTCGATCGAGCCGCGCAGCAGCAGCCCGACCTGCTCCACCTGCCCGAGGTGGTCGACGCGCACCGGCACGGCCTCGACGTAGAGGATCGGCACCCGGCCGCGCGTCTCCGCGAGGCCCTCCTGCGAGAGCCAGCCCGGCGACGCCTGCGCATCGACCCCGAAGACCTCGGGGTTGGGCTCTCGCTCGGGTTCGTGGGCACCGAAGAGGGTCATGCGCGCATCCTGCCAGCCCGCTCCACGGGGCGTGCCGGGAGGCGGGGGTACGGCGATGACGGACGCGTCACGTCACCCGGCGGGACGCACGCCCCGGCGGTGGAGGCCGAACGTCACACCGTCGAGCAGCGCGCCCCAGGAGGCCTCGACGACGTTCGCGCCGACCCCGACCGTGACCCAGCTCGACTCCCCGTCCGTCGTCTCGATGAGCACTCGCGTGACCGCGTCCGTGCCGAGGCCCTGGTCGAGGATCCGCACCTTGTAGTCGACGAGCCGGAAGCGCCCGACCTCCGGGTGGGCCTGCCCCATCGCCGTGCGCAGCGCCTGGTCGAGGGCGTTGACGGGTCCGTTGCCCTCACCGGTCACGACGATGCGCCGGCCACCGGCGTGCAGCTTGACCGTGGCCTCCGACAGCGCCTCTCCCCCGGCACGGCTCTCGGTGATGACGCGCCAGGACTCCACGTCGACGTAGGCCGGGCGCCGGCCCACGACCTCCTCGACGAGCATCAGCTCGAAGGACGCGTCGGCCGCCTCGAAGGTGTGGCCGCGCGCCTCCAGGATCTTCACCCGCTCCGTGACGCGGGTGACGAGCTCCTTGCCCGCGGGGCTGTCGACGGAGAGGTCGTAGCCCAGCTCCCGGCCCTTGAGCTCGATCGACGCCCGGCCCGCCATGTCGGAGACGAGCAGGCGCATGTCGTTGCCGACGCCCGCCGGGTCCATGTGCTGGTAGAGGTCCGGGTCCACCTTGATCGCGCTCGCGTGCAGCCCGGCCTTGTGGGCGAACGCGGACGTGCCGACGTAGGGCTGCCGGGACGCCGGCGGCACGTTGGTCACCTCGGCCACCGCGTGGGCGATGCGGGTGGACTCCGCCAACGCCCCGGGCGGGAGCACCCGGCGGCCCAGCTTCAGCTCCAGCGCCGCGACCACGGCGACGAGGTCGGCGTTGCCGGTGCGCTCGCCGTACCCGTTGAGGCAGCCCTGCACGTGCGTCGCGCCCGCCTCGACCGCGGCGACCGAGTTCGCGACCGCGCACCCGGTGTCGTTGTGGGCGTGGATGCCGACCCGGCCGCCCGTCGTGGCCACCACGTCGGCGACGATCTCACCGACCCAGGCGGGCAGCATCCCGCCGTTCGTGTCGCACAGGGCGACCAGCTCGGCGCCCGCCTCGTAGGCCGCCCCGAGCACGTCGAGCGCGTAGGCGCGGTGGCGACGGAAGCCGTCGAAGAAGTGCTCCGCGTCGACGAACACCTCGAGGCCCTCGGCCCGGAGGTGCGCGACCGTGTCCCGCACCATGGCGAGGTTCTCCGCCAGGGTCGTGCGCAGCGCGAGCTCGACGTGGCGGTCGTGCGACTTCGCCACGAGGCACGCCGTGCGCGCCCCGGAGTCCCGGAGTGCGGCCACCAGCGGGTCGTCGGCCGCCGCCACACCCGCGCGGCGGGTCGCCCCGAACGCCGCGAGGCGCGCGTGCTTCAGGTCCAGCTCCGTGCGCGCCCGTCGGAAGAACTCCGTGTCCTTCGGGTTGGCGCCGGGCCATCCGCCCTCGACGTACCCCACCCCCAGCTCGTCCAGCAGCCGCGCGATCGCCAGCTTGTCGCCGACCGAGAGGCTGAGGCCCTCCTGCTGGGCGCCGTCGCGCAGCGTCGTGTCGTAGACGTGGAACGCGCCCTGCAGGTCGAGGGGCGGCGACAGGAGCTGCTCGGTGCTGGTCATGAGGGGGGTCCTTAGCGGGGTGGGGGGCTGGTCTCCGATCGGATCCCGGCGCACCGCCCCGGACGCATCCGGGCACAAAAAAACCTCTCGGGTCAACGAGAGGTCGGCGCGCCCGGGGGTCCGGACGCGCTACGTAATGTCGATCTGCGAGGCGATGACACGACGGGGCACCCGGTCAGTGTGGCACGCGTCGCGCCGTCAGCGCCAGAAGAGCACGGCGTCGCGGACGTCGTCCCACAGCGCGTCGGGGGCCGGCGGGGCGTCGGGGGCGTCCTGCGCGGGCGCCCAGCGCACGCCCTCGGCGTCGGCGAGCAGCGCCGTACCGGCCGCCACCGCGCCCAGCAGCACCGCGAACACCACCCACAGCAGCACCACGTCGGCGATCGGGTCGACGACCGCGTGCACCGGTCCGCGGAGGCGGGAGCTGCCCGGCCCCGTCCACAGCGCCACGACCATCACCCCGGCGCCGACCGCGAGGCAGACGGTCGTCGTCAGCCCGAGCGCCACCGTGAGGAGGCCGGCGCTCAGCGCGAGCAGCACACCCCACAGCACGAGGGAGAGCGAACCGAGGAGCGAGAGCAGCAGGAACCACGGGAAACCGAGCACCGCCAGCGGGCCGTCGCTCCAGTGCCGCGCTCCGCGCCGCTCCCGCCGCTCCCGGCGGGTGCTCGCCCCGAGCGACAGCGCCCGGAGGACGCAGACGAGCACGGCGGCGACACCCATCGTGATCCACGGCGCGAACATCCCGACGGCCGTGACCGCGGCGCCGAGCAGCAGCACGAGCGCCCCGGACCGGAAGCGCGCACCGGC
>DASWYU010000102.1:0-5173 GCA_036404795.1 Nocardioides sp.
ACAGGCGCCGGAAGGCCGGTACGGCGAGGGGTCGGGTGTCGGCGAGGAGCCCACGGATCTGCACGTCGCAGCACGGTACGCCCGGCCAGGGGCCCGACCTATTCTCGCTGCTGTGACCTCCCCGACCCCCGCCGTGCCCGCCCCCGGCCGCCGCCGCACGCGCGTGGCGCTCGCCCTCGGCAGCGGAGGTGCGCGCGGCTACGCGCACCTCGGCGCGCTCCGCGAGCTGCGCGCCCGCGGGTGCGACGTGGTGACCGTGGCGGGTACGTCGATGGGCGCGGTCGTGGGGGCCCTGGCGGCCGCGGGACGCGACGACGACTTCGCCGCGTGGGCCACGGGGCTGCGCCAGCGCGACGTGATCCGGCTGATGGACTTCAAGCTCTCGGCGCCCGGCGCGGTCGCCGCCGACCGGCTGCTCAACGCCATCGGGGACCTGTTCGGCGACGCCGACATCGAGGACCTGCCGGTGCCGTTCACGGCGGTCGCGACGGACCTCGGCTCGCGCCGGGAGGTGTGGTTCCAGCGAGGTCCGCTGCTGCCCGCCGTGCGAGCCTCCATCGCCATCCCCGGGCTCTTCACCCCCGTGATGATCAACGGTCGGCTGCTCGTCGACGGCGGCCTGCTCAACCCGGTGCCGATCGACCCGACCACCGCCGTGCCCGCCGACCTGACCGTCGCGGTCTCGCTGCTCGGGCGGCGCGAGCACCCCGGCCGGCAGGCGCCGTCGCAGGAGTCGGCCGCGCCGCAGCGCCGGGAGGAGTGGCGGGACCGCCTGCGCCGTACGGTCGCCAGCGTCACCGGGCGCGACGAGCACCCCGACCACGCCGACCACGCGCTCGAGGGGCACGAGGCCGAGCCCGCGCTCGAGCCCGTCGCCGCCGCAGAACCACCGATCGGCGGCATCGACCCGTTGCCCAAGGACCTGCGCCTCACCGACGTGACCGGCCAGGCGTTCGAGGCGATGCAGGGGCTCGTGCACCGCTACCGACAGGCGGCGTTCCCGGCGGACATCACGGTGGACGTGCCGGTCGACGCCTGCCGCACCCTCGACTTCCACCGCGCGAGCGAGATGATCGAGCTCGGCCAGAAGCTCACCGCCGAGGCCCTCGACCAGGCCGGAGTCGGCTGAGGGCGCCCACACAACCCGGGCTCAGGGCATTGTCAGGGCCACGGTCGCGATCACGGCGAGCGCGACGAAGCCGCCACCGACCGCGATCGCGATCCCGAGCGCCGCGAAGAACCGCCCGTTCTGCACCGGGGTGTCGATCATCGCGTGGCCCGGCGCGCGGGGGTCGTAGGCGACCGGCACGGGCGATCCCGGGGCGAAGATGCCGCCGCGCATCCCGGAGCGGCGGCGGTGCCAGGCACCGGTGCGGTCCTGCCACATGAAGGTCGGGTACTGCGAGGGGAACCCGCTCACCGCCCCGTCCGACGTGGTGATGACGCCGGTCGTGCGCTCCCAGTCGCGCGTCAGGCGCTGCCGCACGCGCCCGACGACCACGAAGACCACGCCGAGGGCGACCGGGACGAGCGGGACGAGCCAGACCGCCGGGTGCATCCGAGCACCCTAGTGCCGCAGAAGGTGGCGTACGATCGCGCGCAGAGGCGTTCGAGCCGTCATCAGCGGCGAGCCTCCGGAAGAACGGGGAGCATGCTCCCTCAGTAGAACCGGACGGGTGGGCCCGTCACAGCCCCCGACGAAGCGGTCGTCGCGTCCCGGCAACGGGTGCGGCGGCAAGCGAGGTGGTACCGCGGCGCCCCGGCGTCGTCCTCGTGGCCCGAGCAGCAGCCACGCACGACGACCGATCCGCCCGACCACCAGGAGCATCCGCGATGGCCTACCCCCAGGTCTCGACCAGCGGCGCCGACCGCATCCCGACGTCCCCCCGCTTCCCGGAGATCGAGAAGCAGGTGCTGGCCTACTGGGAGTCCGACGACACCTTCGCGGCGAGCATCGCGCAGCGGAGCGCCGGTGAGCACGGCGAGAACGAGTACGTGTTCTACGACGGCCCGCCGTTCGCGAACGGGCTGCCGCACTACGGCCACCTGCTGACGGGCTACGTCAAGGACATCGTGCCGCGCTACCAGACGATGCGCGGCAAGCGCGTCGAGCGCCGCTTCGGCTGGGACACCCACGGCCTCCCGGCCGAGCTCGAGGCGATGCGGCTCAACGGCATCAAGACGACCGACGAGATCCTCGAGCTGGGCATCGAGAGGTTCAACGACGCCTGCCGCGCCTCGGTGCTGAAGTACACGGGGGAGTGGCAGGACTACGTCACCCGCCAGGCGCGCTGGGTCGACTTCGAGAACGACTACCGCACGCTCAACCCCGACTACATGGAGTCGGTGATCTGGGCGTTCAAGACGCTGCACGAGAAGGGCCTCGTCTACGAGGGCTTCCGGGTGCTTCCCTACTGCTGGAACGACGAGACGCCGCTCAGCAACCACGAGCTGCGGATGGACGACGACGTCTACCAGATGCGGCAGGACCCGGCCGTCACCGTGGGCGTGCGCCTGCACGGCGACGGCCCCGACGGCGGCGACGACCCGCTCGCCGGCGTGCTCGCGCTCGTCTGGACGACGACCCCGTGGACCCTGCCCTCCAACCTCGCGGTGATGGTCGGCGAGGAGATCGACTACGTCGTGGTGGAGTCCTCCTTCACCGGTACGGCGGAGCGCTACCTGCTCGCGGAGGCGCGGCTCGCGTCGTACGCCCGCGAGCTGAAGGACGACGCCAGCGAGCGCGTCGAGGACCAGGTGGTGGCGCGCTACACGGGCGCGGAGATCGCCGGGCGGCACTACACCCCGCCGTTCTCCTACTACCTGGGCCACGAGAACGCGTTCCGCGTCGTCACCGCCGAGTTCGTCACCACGACCGACGGCACGGGCCTCGTCCACACCGCCGGGGCGTTCGGCGAGGACGACAAGGTGGTCACCGACCGCGAGGGCATCGAGGCCGTCATGCCGGTCGGCAAGGACGGCCGGTTCACGGCGCCGGTGACGGAGTACGCCGGGGTGCAGGTCTTCGAGGCCAACCTGCCGATCATCGACCACCTCAAGAACGCGACGTACGCCCTCGACCACGTCGCCGGCCGCGACGCCACCGACACCGGCGCCGTCTCGTTCGGCACGGTCCTGCTGCGCCGCGAGACCTACGACCACTCCTACCCGCACTGCTGGCGCTGCCGGCAGCCGCTGATCTACAAGGGCGTCTCGTCCTGGTTCGTCGAGGTCACGAAGTTCAAGGACCGGATGCTCGAGCTCAACCAGCAGATCCGCTGGGTGCCCGACCACATCCAGGACGGCCAGTTCGGCAAGTGGCTGGAGAACGCGCGCGACTGGTCGATCACCCGCAACCGGTTCTGGGGCTCCCCGGTGCCGGTGTGGAAGAGCGACGACGAGGCCTACCCGCGGGTGGACGTCTACGGCTCCTTCGCCGACATCGAGCGCGACTTCGGCCGCCTGCCGCGCAACGCGGCCGGCGAGCCCGACCTGCACCGACCGTTCGTCGACGACCTGACGCGGCCCAACCCGGACGACCCCCGTCCCGAGGGGGAGCGCAGCACCATGCGTCGCGTCACCGACGTGCTCGACGTGTGGTTCGACTCCGGCTCGATGAGCTTCGCGCAGGTGCACTACCCGTTCGAGAACAAGGAGTGGTTCGACGGCGCGGCCGACCTGCAGGGACACTTCCCCGCGGACTTCATCGTCGAGTACATCGGCCAGACCCGCGGCTGGTTCTACACGCTGCACATCCTGGCGACGGCGCTCTTCGACAAGCCCGCCTTCTCCACCTGCATCAGCCACGGCATCGTGCTGGGCAGCGACGGCAACAAGATGAGCAAGTCGCTGCGCAACTACCCGGACGTCTCCGAGGTCTTCGACCGCGACGGCGCCGACGCGATGCGCTGGTTCCTCATGGCGTCGCCGATCCTCCGGGGCGGCAACCTGGTGGTCACCGAGCAGGGCATCCGCGACTGCGTGCGCCAGGTGATGATCCCGCTGTGGAACAGCTGGTACTTCTTCAGCCTCTACGCGAACGCGGAGTCCTACGAGGCGCGGCGGAGCACGGGCTCGAGCGACCCGCTGGACCGCTATGTGCTCGCGAAGCTGCGGCAGTACGTCGCGACGATGACCACCCAGCTCGACGACCTCGCCATCGCCGACGCGTGCGAGACGACGCGCGGGTTCCTCGACGTGCTGACGAACTGGTACATCCGCCGCTCCCGCGAGCGCTTCTGGTCCACGGGTGACGACGTCGACGGCGCCGCCTTCGACACCCTCTTCACGGTTCTCGAGACGGTCTGCCGGGTGACGGCGCCGCTGCTGCCGCTGACGACCGAGGAGGTCTGGCGCGGGCTGACGGGGGAGCGCTCCGTTCACCTCACCGACTGGCCGACCCCCGACGAGCTCCCCGAGGACGACGCGCTCGTCGCCGCGATGGACCTCGTGCGCGAGGTCTGCTCGGCCGGCTCCGCGCTCCGCAAGGGCGCGAAGCTGCGCAACCGTCTCCCGCTCGCCGCGCTCACCGTCGTCGTCGACGACCCCGCGCTGCTTGCCGACGTGCTCCCGGGCTTCGGCGACCTCGTGGCCGACGAGCTCAACCTCAAGGGCGTGCGGCTCCTCGCCGCCGGGGCCGACGAGGCCGCGTCGTACGGCGTCTCCGAGCGCCTCGTGGTCAACGCACGTGCCGCCGGGCCCCGGTTGGGCAAGGACGTCCAGCGCGCGATCAAGGGCTCGAAGTCGGGCGACTGGTCCGTGGCCGAGGACGGCACCGTGACGGCGGGCGGCCTGGCGCTGGTCGAGGGCGAGTTCACCCTCGAGACCGTCGCCGCGGGCGGCGACGGTGAGGCCATCGGCGTGCTGCCGGGCGGCGGGTTCGTCGTGCTCGACACGACGGTGACGCCCGAGCTGGCCGCCGAGGGCGTCGCGCGCGACGTCGTGCGGGCCGTGCAGCAGGCCCGCAAGGACGCCGGCCTCGACGTCTCCGACCGCATCGCGCTGGTGCTCGGCGGCGACGAGGACGTGCTCGCGGCCCTGCGCACGCACGAGGCGCTGGTCGCGGGCGAGACCCTCGCGTCGTCGTACACCGCCGGCACGGGCGTGCTGCCCGCCGGCGCGCACGTCGTCGACGCGACCGTCGGCGACGGCCAGGGCGTCAGCGTGGCGCTCG
>DASWYU010000103.1:0-5130 GCA_036404795.1 Nocardioides sp.
ACCCACGGGGGCGGGGTGCCGGCGGCACCGGTCCCCCCGCTCGTACGGCGCGCCGGCGGCCCCGTGCCCGGGCTCGGCCGGGAGGTGCACGCGGTGGGGGTGCAGACTCCGCAGGCATTCCGGGCGCCCGACCTGCTGGCCGCCTACCGGTGGGCGGCGGACGAACGCTTCGACGGCACCGACACCGCGGCGTGCGTGGACGCCTGGGCGGCCGCGACCGGCACGACCGTGCGCATCGTCCCGGTCGCGTCGACCGCGCCGAACCTGAAGGTGACCTACGCCGAGGACCTGCGCGTGGCGGCGGCCCTCAGCGGGCCGTGAGCGCCTCGAGCACGCGGAGGTCGTCGGTCGACGTGACGCGGCGCGCGGTGGCCGGCACCTCGACGAGCTCGACCGGGTAGCGGGCCTGCAGCACGGTCACGAGCGCCGCGAAGTCGAGCGTGGGGAGCCGCTCCAGGTCGGCGACGACGGAGGCGGGGAGCACGACGGGCGACGCGACCGCCGCCAGTGCGTCACGGTCGAGCGTCTCCGCGAGCGCCCCGTCGCGCACGAGCTTGACGGTGTCGGTCACGGGCCGCACGCCGACCACGACCGTGTCGGCCTCGACCGCGCGGCGCACGAGGGCGGCGATGGTGTCCGCCGCGAGGAGCGGGCACAGCGCGTCGTGGAGCACGAACGGCACCTCGGCGGACTGCACCTCGTCCCACGGGGTGCCCAGGGCGATCGCCTCCACCCCGGCAGCGCCGAGCGCCCACGACGCCGCGGCCACGAGGGACTCCCCGTGCACGAGCGCGAAGGGCAGCGCGCCGCGCTCCTCCTCGACGACCCGACCGAGCACCGGCTCGTCGAGGGCGTCGACCTCGTCGTACGGACCGGGCGGCAGGACGGCACTCACGTTCGCGGAATCTAGTCCAGACGCAGCGGACCCCGGGAACCATGGGGTTCCCGGGGTCCTCAGGCTGAGCTGGACGGCTGCGTCAGGAGGCGAGCACGTCGTCCAGGATCGTCTCGGCCTTGTCCTCGTTCGTGGACTCGGCGAGCGCGAGCTCGGAGACGAGGATCTGGCGTGCCTTCGCCAGCATCCGCTTCTCGCCGGCCGACAGGCCGCGGTCACGCTCGCGGCGCCACAGGTCGCGCACGACCTCGGCGACCTTCATGACGTCACCGGAGTGGAGCTTCTCGAGGTTCGCCTTGTAGCGTCGCGACCAGTTGGTCGGCTCCTCGACCTGGTCGGCACGGAGGACGTCGAACACGCGGTCGAGGCCTTCCTTGTCGACGACGTCCCGAACACCCACGAGGTCGAGGTTGCACGCCGGCACCCTCACCACGAGGTCCTGCTGTGCCACGATCCGCAGCACCAGGTACTGACGGTCCTCTCCCTTGATCTTCCGCATCTCGATGTCCTCGATGACTGCGGCCCCGTGATTGGGATAGACGACCGTTTCGCCGACGGTGAAAGTCATATGTCAGGTTCCCCTTCCTCGGCTTACGAGTCTAACACGGCTCTCATCCCCCTCTCAGGGACGTTTGCGCAGGTCAGGGCACCCAGCAAGGCTTGACAAGAGCACTGACGGTGTGCCGCGCGCACCGCAAGACGTCCCGCCGAGCGGCCCTCCCGGCGGACGGTCCGATCCTCCGAACCACCCCCTGAACTGCGGCGGAACACTCGCGGAGGAGCGCCCGGTGGCCGATACTGCGGACATGGCGGCAACGACGGCGGACGAGGCGGAGACGACCCCGGACAGCACCCCCGAGGACCTCACCGACGGGTCACCCGACGCTCCCCCCGCGGCGAAGGCGCGCCGACTGCGGGTGCCCGCGGGCGTACGACGCGCGATCGCCCTGGTCGTGGCCTCCCACCCCAAGCAGCTGGTGCTCACGGCCGGCGCCCTGGCCCTGGCCGCCTTCGTCGCGGGCCGCCCGATGGCCGAGGTCGGCCTCGTGGCCCTGACCGTCGCGCTGGGCCAGGCGATCCTCGGCTGGCACAACGACATCGTCGACCGCGCCACCGACGAGGCCGCGGGCCGCACCGACAAGCCGCTGGCGACCGGCGTGCTCGAGCCCGGCACCGCCTGGTTCGCGATCGCCTGCGCCACGCTCGCCCTGCTCCCGGTGGTGGTCGCCAACGGACTCGTCGCCGCGGCGGCGTACGTCGTCGGCCTCGTGGTCGCCCTGCTCGGCAACCTCGTCCTCCGCGGCGGGGTGCTGTCGTGGCTCCCGTGGGCGGTGTCGTTCGCGACGTACCCCGTCTTCCTGTCCTACGGCGGCCTCGGCGGTCAGCACCAGGGCGAGGCCCCGGTCGTGGAGATGGTCGTGCTCGCGGCGCTCCTCGGCGTCTGCGTGCACGTGCTGCGCGCGCTGCCCGGGCTCGTCCAGGACAACCGAGACGGCCGCCGGCACCTCGCGCTCCGCGTCGCGATCCGCACGGGGGCCACCCGCCTCATGCTGCTGACGGGCGTGGCGACCGTCGCGGTGCTCGCCGGCATCGCCGTGACGGCCGGCACCGTGGGCCTCACACGCTGACGACCCGACCCGACCCGCGCGCCGACGCCCGCGAACGCTAGGATCAGCCCCGCTCGTGGTCTGCCACGAGCGCCCTCGCCCATCGCCGATCGACGAAGGTAACCACGATGCAGCGCAGCACCTTCTCCCCCGCCACCGCACGCGGCCGCCGCCGTGCGGGCCTCCTCCTCGCCGGCGCGATGATCGCGGTGCCCGCGCTCACCGGGTGCTCCAAGCTGACCGGCTTCGACGTCGAGACCGACAAGCCCTACGTGCCGGCCCACGGCGCCAACTACCGGGTCGCCTCCATGTCGGCCCCCGTCGACGCCGTGGCGCTCGTCATCGTGTCGGGCCAGGACGGCAGCGGCACCCTGATCGGCACCTTCGTCAACACGACCGTCGAGCCCGCGACGACGCCCACCATCGTCAGCGACGCGGTCACGATCGAGGGCTACACCCCGCTCGAGCTGGAGTCCAACGAGCTGCTCAACCTCGCCTCCCCCGAGGCGGTCGCCGACCTCGCGCCGATCATCGTCGAGGGCGACGACGTGGCGCCCGGCGCCTCGATCCCGTTCACCATCGGCGAGGGCGACACCGCCCGCGACGTGTGGATCCCCGTCGTCCCCAACGAGCCGATCGAGCTCGCGCCGGCCGTCGGCGAGCACCACGAGGGTGACCACGGCGAGGAGGGCGACCACGGCGAGGAGCACTCCGAGACCATCCCCAACTGGTGGGAGGGTCTCGACCGCAGCGCCGAGCCGCAGCCCGCCCGCCCGACGGTGACGCCCGAAGCGGGCGCCGAGGACGAGAGCACCGAGGGCTGATCCGATGACCTCCACCCTCGTCCTGCTCCGCCACGGCGAGAGCGAGTGGAACGCCAAGAACCTGTTCACCGGCTGGGTCGACGTCGCCCTCACCGAGAAGGGCCGCGGCGAGGCGGTGCGCGGCGGTGAGCTGCTCCGCGAGGCGGGCGTGCTCCCCGACGTCGTGCACACGTCGCTGCAGCGCCGCGCCATCAACACGGCCGCGCTGGCGCTCGACGCCGCCGACCGGCACTGGATCCCCGTCCGCCGCTCGTGGCGCCTCAACGAGCGCCACTACGGCGCGCTGCAGGGCAAGGACAAGAAGCAGACGCTGGAGGAGTACGGCGAGGAGCAGTTCATGCTCTGGCGCCGCAGCTTCGACACCCCGCCGCCGGCGATCGACGTCGACGACGAGTTCTCGCAGAGCGGCGACCCGCGGTACGCCGACCTCGGCGACGAGGCGCCCCGCACGGAGTGCCTCAAGGACGTCATCGCCCGTCTCCTGCCCTACTGGGAGTCGGAGGTCGTGGCCGACCTGAAGGACGGCAGGACGGTGCTCGTGGCCGCGCACGGCAACAGCCTCCGCGCGATCGTCAAGCACCTCGACCAGATCTCCGACGACGACATCGCGGGACTCAACATCCCGACCGGAATGCCGCTCGTCTACCGCCTCGACGCGGACCTGCGGCCCACCGTCGCCGGGGGCGAGTACCTCGACCCGGAGGCCGCCGCCGCAGCCGCCGCCGCGGTCGCCAACCAGGGGCGCTGAACACCGCTCCCCCGCAGCACCGCACCACCCGTCACGAAGGGCCCGGAACCATCCGGGCCCTTCGTCGTTCCCCGGGCCCGGTCGTCGCACTACCGTGGGTCGTTCGCGGTCGCCGCCCCCGGGCGACCACCGGCACCGAGGGAGAGGACGTGTCGCTCGCCGCGATCGAGGAGGACCGCCCCGACGACTTCGCGCCCGCCCTCCGGGCCGCCGTCGACGCGAGCGGCCTCGGGCTCGAGAGCATCCAGCGCCGCCTCGCCCAGCGGGGCGTGCGCATCAGCGTCGCGACGCTGAGCTACTGGCAGACCGGCGCCCGCACCCCCGGTCGCCGCGCGTCGCTCGAGGTCGTGGCCCACCTCGAGGACGTCTTCGGGATGCCGGGGGGCTCCCTGGTCGCCCTGGTGCCGCCCCCGCGGCCGCGGGGGCCGGTGCAGCGCCGTACGGACGAGGTCACGGTGCCCCGGTTCACGGAACGGGAGGCCGTACGGCGCGTGACCGAGGCCGTCGAGAACCCCGACAGCCTGCTGCTGGGCCGGATGTCCCACCACGACGAGGTGACCGTCGGCCGCCACCGCCGGCTGACGTCGGCGCGCACGCGCATCGTGGGCCGCGCGGAGAGCGACGGGCTGACCGGGATGGGGATCACGCAGTTCCTCGACGACCGCACGGCCGGGGCGCCGCGGCTCACCATCCACTCCGGCGGGCAGGTCACGCAGGAGGTCCTCGACCCGGAGCACCGGGTGGTGGGAGTGGCGCTCACCTACGACGAGCCGCTGCAGCGGGGCGACGCGGTGCTCATCGACTACGAACTGACGACCGCGGGCCGAGGCCCGCGGGACGCGTCGTACGACGCCAGCTGCAGCCTGGCGGTGCGGGAGTACGTGCTGAGCGTGCGGTTCGACCTCGAGGACCTGCCGAGCAGGTGCGAGGCCTACCAGATCCAGCGGGACGGGACCCCGCTGCACCCGCGTCGGCGGGTGCGTCTCGACCAGCGCGGTCAGGCGCTGCTGGTCGCGCTGGACTGCCCGCCCGGGACGGTCGGCATGGCCTGGGCCT
>DASWYU010000104.1:0-14114 GCA_036404795.1 Nocardioides sp.
CAGAGCGGTGACGACCACCACGAACAACGCCACGCCGGCGGCCAGCACGAGCACGGCCGGCCCGGCGTCCACGTCGTTGTCGTCGCCCAGGGCGACGAGCTCGAACAGCCCGGCCACCCCCGTGCCGACGCCCAGCAGCCACGCGACGACGCGGGCGGCACGCGCCGTACCCGCTCCCGCTCCGCCGCTCGCCATCGACCACAGCAGGCCGAGGGCGACGAGCACGACGACGAGCAGGCCGAGGAACCCGATGCCGGCGAGCACCGAGAACGCGACGACGTCCCCGTCCGAGCTGCGGTAGCCGAGCGCCCGGAATCCGGCGACGAGCAGCGTCGCCATCAGGTCGTCGTCGCCGCCGGGGTCCTCGGCGTCGGGGTCGGTCGGCACGATGTACGGCGCCAGCAGCCCGGCCACGAGCAGCAGGGCCGCCAGGGCCCCGACGGCGCCGACGAACAGCCGCTCGAGGCGCTCGATCCGTTGCACCAGAGCCCGCTGGGTGCGATCGGTGTCCACGACCTCAGGCCTTCGCCGCGGCCTTCTTGGCCTTCTTGTAGTCGCGCACCTTCTGCAGGGAGTCCGGGTCGACCACGTCGGCGACCGAGCGGTGCCCGTCGAGCGCGTAGTCGCCGACGGCCGCCTCCCACCCCTCCGGGCGTACGTCGCGCTGCTTGGCCAGCAGCGCCACGAAGATCTGGGCCTTCTGCTTGCCGAATCCGGGGAGCGCCATCACGCGCTTGAGGAGGTCCTTGCCCGAGGACGCCTCGGTCCAGATCCGGGCGGCGTCGCCGGCGTGCTCGTCCTCGACGATGCGCGCCAGCTCCTGCAGCCGGGCGGCCATCGATCCCGGGAAGCGGTGGATCGCGGGCGGCGTCGCGCACAGCGCCGCGAACTCCTCGGGGTCGGCCGCCGCGATGCGACCGGGCTCCAGCGTGCCGAAGCGCTGCAACACCTTGGCCGGGCCGCGGAAGGCGTGCTCCATGGGGTACTGCTGGTCGAGCATCATGCCGACGAGGAGCGCGAACGGGTCCGCGTCGAGGACGGCGTCCGCCTCGGCGTCACCGGTGATCTGGATGGCCATGAGGGCATGCTGCCACGTCCGTCATGCCACGCGGCGCCGCGACCGACGCCGTGGTCAGGCGCCGACCTTCACCGCCAGCACGGGCGCGTGCGCGTCGAGCAGGATCCGCTGCGCGTTGCTGCCCAGGAGGAGCTTGCCGACAGGCGTGCGGCGGCGGAGGCCGATGACGATGAGGTCGGCGGCGACCTCCTCGGCCACGGCGAGCAGGTCCTCCGCCGGATCGAACGCACCGGTGCTGACCCGCACGTCGTGCTCGACGCCGGCGGCCGCGAGCCGTTCCCGGGCGGCGTCGACGCCCGCCTCGACCTGCTCGCCCCGCGTCGAGCTGACGAGGACGACCCGCGCCTGACGGAGCGACGCCTCCTCCAGCGCCCGGGCGAGCGCGGCCTCTCCCTCGGGCTTGGCCACGTATCCCACCACGATCGTCGTCACGGCGACCTCCTCGGCTCGTCGGCGGCGGACGGCCTGAGCCCGCCCACCTGCTCCGACGCTAGCCGATCACGTCGCTGTGGAGAACGGCTCGCGTCGAGCGGCACCGCGCGGGACCCTGGAGCGGTGACCATCCCGGACGACGCCGCGACGGAGGTGCCGACCGGCACCTCGGCGCCGGAGCTGCGCGGGCTGGTGCTCGACCTCATCGACGAGGGTCGCCGCCGCACATTCCCCGCGATGCTCCACGTCGGGCGCGCCGGGCTGCGACACTCGGTCGCCGCCGGGGACTACGACGACCACGCGGTGCGCTCCGACGTGGTGACGGTGCTGCTGGAGCGGGCGCCGGAGAACCCGCTGGTCTGGTTGACGCGCCCCGGTGAGTCCGAGCCGGAGGCGACCGACCACGCGTGGAGCCGCGCCGTGCGGGCCGCGGCCGCCGAGCTCGGCCGGACCGCGCCGTTCGTGGTCGTCACCCGCCACGGCTGGAGCGAGCCAGCGAGCGGTCGCCGGCAGACCTGGCGGCGGTTGCGCGACCGCCGGACCGCCTGACGTCGCCGCCCGGTGCCGGGCGGCTCAGCGGGGCGCAGGGACCTCCCACGTGTGCACCGGGTCGTTGGTGTGCATGAGGGTGCGGTAGTCCCGCAGCGCCCGCCGGATGGCGTCCGGACGCTCGACGCCGGTCTCGGCCTGCACGCGCCGTACGAACCACTCGGCGCCGTTCGTCCCCGTGAGGCAGCGCTGCTCGATCACGCCGAGCAGACGGTCCGCCTCGGCCGCCTCGGCACCCCACGACAGCAGTCCGGCGCGGGCCAGCGGCAGCAGGCGGCGCAGCACGAGCTCGGTGGCGCGGACCTGCCCGACGCCCGGCCAGTAGACCTCGGTGTCGATGCCGTGCCGCGCCCCCAGGTGGAAGTTCTCCTCGGCCGCGCTGAAGGACATGCGCGACCAGACCGGCCGGTCCTCCTCGACGAGCCCCCGCACCAGACCGAAGTAGAACGCCGCGTTCGCCATCGTGTCGACGACCGTGGGGCCCGCCGGCAGCACCCGGTTCTCGACCCGCAGGTGCGGGACGCCGTCGGCGATGTCGTAGACGGGCCGGTTCCACCGGTAGACCGTGCCGTTGTGCAGGCGCAGCTCCGCCAGCGTCGGCACGCCGCCCTCCGCGAGCACCGCGGCTGGGTCCTCCTCGTCGACGATCGGCAGCAGCGCCGGGAAGTAGCGCACGTTCTCCTCGAACAGGTCGAAGACCGACGTCACCCAGCGCTCGCCGAACCAGACCCGCGGGCGCACGCCCTGCGCCTTCAGCTCCTCGCTCCGCGTGTCCGTGGCCTGCTCGAACAGCGGGATCCGCGTCTCGCGCCACAGCTCCCGGCCGAGCAGGTACGGCGAGTTCGCCCCCAGCGCCAGCTGGATGCCGGAGATGGCCTGCGAGGCGTTCCAGTAGTCAGCGAAGTCCTCGGGCGCCGTCTGCACGTGCAGCTGCGTGCTGGTGCACGCCGCCTCCGGGACGATCGAGTCCGTCGCCGTCTCCAGCCGCTCCACGCCCCGCACGTCGATGACGATGTCCTCGCCCCGGGCCGCCAGGATCTGCTCGCTGAGGAGCGCGTAGCGCGGGTTCGGGCTCAACGACGCGGGCGTCATGTGACCGTGGCCCAGCGTCGGCAGCACGCCGATCATCACGAGGTGGGTGCCGAGCGCGGCGCTCGCCGCCTCGGCGTCGTTCAGGCTGCGGCGCAACGACTCCTCGAAGACCGTCAGCCCGCCCGGTGCGTCGGGCCCCGCAGGTCGGAGGCGTGTGGGCGGGACGTTGATCTCGACGTTGAACTGGCCGAGCTCGGTCTGGAAGTCGGGGTCGGCGACGGCCGCGAGCACCTCGGCGTTCCGCAGCGCGGGGTCCTCGTGCGCGTCGACGAGGTTGAGCTCGACCTCCAGCCCCGTCATCGGGTCCTCGGCCGCGAACGCCGGCTCCCGCAGCATCCGCGCGAGCACGTCGAGCGAGCGACGCACCTTCTCCCGGTGCCGGGTGCGATCGGCACGGGAGAACTCCTGGTGGTCGACCTCCTCGCCCATGGCCGCAGCGTAGTGGCCCGCCCCACGCCGAGGGGAGGGCCGCACGCCGCCGTCTCAGGCGGGATCGCCGAGCATCCCGACCAGGTCCTCCCACCACGACGGCGGGGTCGCCGCCTCCAGCAGGTCGCGGAGCAGCGTGCCGAGCGCGTGGCCCGGCTCCTCGGCGAGACAGACGTCGACCGCGCACCAGGCCAACGCCCCGGAGCCGTGCAGCCAGGCGGTGAGGGCCGCCAGGGCGGCGGGTGCGGATCGCCACCCCGCGGGAGCGCGGCGGACGAGGTCGAGCCACATGTCGACGTACCGGTGCGCCTCGACCCGACCCACGCCGTCCCAGGCCGCGTCGCGGTGCTGCCCCAGCCGGAGCGCGACCAGCAGGCGTGCGGCGTCGCCCGCACCGAGCGGGATCCCGGTGCGGGCGGCCCGCGTCACCGTCTCCCTCACCCACGCGGACTCCTCCGCACCCGCGCGCGGCGCTCCGCGCCGGGCGACCGCGTCCGCCACGGGTGCGCGCTCGTCCTCGTCCGACGGCGCCAGGAGCGCCGCGAGGTCCTCCCGGCTCCCCAGCACGACCTGGCCGCGCAGCACGGCCTCCGCCCGCGCCGGGTGGCTGTCGATCCGGTACGGCGCACCCGCCTCCCCCGCACCGCGCCCGGGGGCGGGCGCGGCGGTTCCCGCGACGTACCAGCGCTCGCCGTCGGCACGCAGCAGCGCCACGACACCGATGCCGGCGGCCGCGCACGCCTCCTCGAGCAGCGCGGCGGTGGCGGCGCCGAGCGCCGCATCGTCGGTGTAGACGACGGCGGCGACGGACGCCACCCCGAAGCGCCGGCACGGCGCGACGGTGGCCTCGACGACCTCGGCCAGCGCCTCCGGGCCGTCGTCAGGACCGGGAAGGCCGATCCGGAGGTGCGGACCGGTGCCGCCACCCCCGCCGCGAGCACCGGCCCCATCCGGGGCCGACCGCCCTCCGGGACCGAACGTGAGGAGGGCCAGCGAGTGCGTCGGCTCGAACCCGAGCACGACGGAGACGGCGGCCAGGAGATCGTCGGGCGTGCGGATCCGCAGGCGCATCGGGCGACCGTTCGCGAGGTCGTCGGGCCGGTCGGGCTGGTGGGTCGCGTCGTGGAAGCTCATGACCCGGTCCCTCCCCCGTCGGTCGAGGCCGCTCCCGACGGGATCCGCGGCTGGGGAGGAGCGCGGACCGCAGGTGGCCTGTGGAGGGCGAGCGGGCCGACTACCGTTCGGCGGGTGGTTCCCCCGACGCCCCCGACCGTGCCCGGAGCCGCTGCGCTCGCGGGGCGCCGGGCGCACGCGTCGATCCTGCACCTCGACCTCGACGCGTTCTTCGCGGCCGTCGAGCAGCGCGACAAGCCGTCGCTGCGGGGCAAGCCGGTCGTCGTGGGCGGCACCAGCGGACGCGGGGTGGTCGCCACGGCCTCCTACGAGGCGCGGGCGTTCGGGGTGCGCTCGGCGATGTCGACGCGGGAGGCGCGGGCGCGCTGCCCGCACGCGGCCTACCTGCGGGGACGCTTCGACGCCTACCGCGAGGCCAGCGGCGTCGTCATGGGCCTGCTGCGCGCCGTCTCCCCGCTCGTCGAGCCGCTCTCGCTCGACGAGGCCTTCGTGGACCTCGCCGCCGCGGACGACCCGCTGCTGCCCGACCTCGAGCCGGAGACCGTGCGCGCCTTCGCCGCGGTGCTGCGCGCGCGGGTCCACGAGGCGACGGGAGGGCTCACGGCGTCGGTCGGCGTCGGCACCTCGAAGCTCGTCGCCAAGATCGCCAGCGACCTCGACAAGCCGGACGGTCTCGTCGTGGTGCCCCCGGGCGCCGAGCAGGAGCTGCTGCGCCCGATGGCGGTCACCGTCATCCCGGGCGTCGGTCCCGCGACCGCGGAGCGGCTCCGCCGGGCCGGGGTGCGCACGGTCGCCGACGTCGAGGCCCTCAGCGTCGACGAGCTCGTGCGCCAGCTGGGTACGGCGCACGGCCAGTCCCTGCACGACCTCGCCCGCGCTCGCGACCTGCGTCCGGTCGTTGCCGAGCGCGAGGCCAAGTCCGTCAGCGTCGAGAGCACCTACGAGCACGACCTGACCGACCCCGCGGTCATGGCGGACGTCCTCACCCGGCAGGCCTCCGGGGTCGCGAGCCGGCTCGCGACCGCCGGCCTGTCGGGACGCACGGTCACCATCAAGGTGCGGCTCGCCGACTTCACGACGCTCAACCGTTCGGCGACCCTGCCCGCACCGGTCGACGCCGCGGCGCCGATCGCCCGCGTCGCCCGCACCCTCCTCGCCGACCTGGTGGCCGTGGCGGAGACGGACGTGCGCGGCGGCGTACGCCTCCTCGGCGTCGGCGTCTCCGGGCTCGCCGACTGGGTGCAGGACGACCTGTTCAGCATGCTCGAACCCGCACCGGAACCGGAGAGCCCGACGGACACCGACGCGACGCTCGAGAGCTCGACGACCTCCACCGAGCAGGACGGCCCGCCCGCGGCGCCGCCCCGCGAGTGGGCCGCCGGTGCCGACGTCGAGCACGACGAGCACGGCCGGGGCTGGGTGTGGGGCGCCGGCCGCGGCGTCGTGACCGTGCGCTTCGAGACCGCTTCCACGCCGCCGGGCCCCGTCCGCTCCTTCCGCGGCGACGACCCCGCCCTGCACCCCTGGCAGCGACCGACCCCCGAGGTCGGTGAACCGGTCGAGGAACCGGTCGAGGGGGCTGTGGACACGCCCGACGGAGCCTCAGGAGACATGGCCTAGCCTCGCCGCATGGCCGAGAACGCAGGCGCTCCCGCGCAGCCCCCCGTCGCCGCAGCCCGCCCCGTGACCACCGTGCACCACGGTCACGAGCGCACGGACGAGTTCGACTGGTTGCGCGACAAGGACGACGCCGAGGTGATCGCCTACCTCGAGGCCGAGAACGCGTGGACCGAGGCGCGCACGGAGCACCTGGCCGACCTGCGCTCGGCGATCTTCGAGGAGATCAAGGCCCGCACGCTCGAGACCGACCTCTCCGTGCCGACCCGCAACCGGGGGTTCTGGTACTACTCGCGCTCCTTCGAGGGGAAGGAGTACGGCGCGTCCTGCCGCGTCCCGGTGACCGACCCGGGCGACTGGACGCCCCCGCGGCCCGACGCCGACTGCTCGCCCGAGGAGCCGGCGCTCCCCGGCGAGGAGCTCCTGCTCGACCTCAACGCCCTGGCCGAGGGCCACGAGTTCTTCTCGCTCGGCGGCTCCTCGATCAGCCCCACGACGACCCTGCTGGCCTACGCCACGGACACCGTGGGCGACGAGCGCTACACGGTGCGCTTCAAGGACCTCGCGACGGGCGACCTGCTCGACGACGAGCTCACCGGTGTGCTCGGCGGCGTCACCTGGAGCCGCGACTCGGCCAGCTGCTACTACACGACGGTCGACGACACGTGGCGGCCCGACAAGGTCTGGCGGCACGTCCTGGGCACGCCGCAGGCCGACGACGAGCTCGTCTTCCACGAGCCGGACGCCCGCTACTGGACGGGCATCGGCCGCTCGCGCAGCGACCGGTTCCTCCTCATCGCCTCCGGCTCGAAGACGACGACCGAGTGCCGGTTCCTCGACTTCGACGCCCCCGAGGCCGGCTTCCGCGTCTTCGCCGAGCGGGTCGAGGGCATCGAGTACGGCATCGAGCACGCTCGGCTGGGTGGCCGCGACGTGTTCCTGGTCCTGCACAACGCCACCGGCCCCGACTTCGAGATCGGTGTCACGCCCGTGGAGCCGACGGACCGCGCGGAGTGGGCACCCGTGGTCCCCCACGACCCGGCGGTCCGCCTCGAGGCGGTCGACGCGTTCGCCGGCCACCTCGTCGTCCACCAGCGCAGCGAGGGCCTCACGCAGCTGCGGATCATCGAGCTGCCCGCGGAGCCGACGTCGCCCACCGGGCTCGGCGACGACTACCTCGTCTCGTTCGACGACGAGCTCTACACGATCGAGTCGGGCGGCAACCCCGCCTTCGACCAGCCGACCGTCCGGATCGGCTACACCACGCTCGCCGTGCCCGCCTCGGTCTACGACTACGACGTGCGCGACCGCTCGCTGCACCTGCGGCGCCGCTCCCCCGTGCTCGGCGGCTACGACGCGGCGGACTACGTCGAGCAGCGGCTCTGGGCGACGAGCCACGACGGCGAGCAGGTGCCGATCTCGCTGGTCGCGCGGCGCGACGTGGCCGAGGCCGTCGCGGCCGGCACCCCGGCGCCGCTCCACCTCTACGGCTACGGCTCCTACGAGGCGTCGATGGATCCGTACTTCTCGATCGCCCGCCTCTCCGTCCTCGACCGCGGCGCGGTCTTCGCGATCGCGCACGTGCGGGGCGGCGGCGAGATGGGTCGCCGGTGGTACGACCTCGGGAAGATGGAGCACAAGCAGAACACGTTCTCCGACTTCATCGCCTGCGGTCGCCACCTCGTCGACGGCGGCTGGACCACGCCCGAGCGGATGGTCGCGGAGGGCGGCAGCGCCGGCGGCCTGCTCATGGGCGCCGTCCTCAACCAGGCCCCCGAGCTGTGGGGTGGCGTCGTCGCCGCCGTGCCGTTCGTCGACGCGCTGACGTCGATGCTCGACTCGAGCCTGCCGCTGACGGTCGCCGAGTACGAGGAGTGGGGCAACCCCGAGGCCGACGCGGCGACGTACGAGCGGATGGCGGGCTACGCGCCGTACGACAACGTCGCCGCCCTCGACTACCCCCCGATCCTCGCGGAGACCTCCCTCAACGACACCCGGGTGCTGTACGTCGAGCCCGCGAAGTGGGTGGCCCGCCTGCGGGTCCGCGCGGTCGGGCGCCGCGACGTCCTGCTGCGCACCGAGATGGCCGCCGGTCACGGCGGGGTGTCGGGGCGCTACAAGGCGTGGAAGGACCGTGCCTTCAGCCTCGCGTGGATCCTCGACCGGATGGGCCTCGCGGACGCGGAGCCGGCCGCCACGGTGACCGCGGACACGTCCGGGGAGCCCCGGTCCTGAGACATCGCCCCAGGGACTGAGAAGTCCCTGAGATTCAACGTTTCCGGCAACTCTGCGGCCTTCTGGCACGTCTGGGTGTGACGAGAGGCGTCGCAGGGAACCGGTCGTGATCGGGGCCCGACCGGGGAATCCCAGCGGCGTCGAGGCAGTTACACCACACGTGCGGCGCGCCACCCCGGCGCCGCACCGACGAGGAGGGCGGGTCACATGTCCACACGAACCATGACCGCACGAGCCACCGGCGACCGCGACATCGAGGGTCGCGACAGCGTCGGGCTGTACCTGGACGAGATCGCCCGGACGCCGCTGCTCGACGCCGTGACGGAGGTCGAGCTCGCCAAGACGATCGAGGCGGGCCTCTACGCCCAGCACCTGCTCGAGATCGGCCGCGTCGGTCGCCGCAAGGGCGGCGCCCCGAAGTCGGCGACGCAGGAAGAGCTGGAGTGGCTCGTCGAGGAGGGTGAGCGCGCCGTCGACACCTTCATCCAGGCGAACCTCCGCCTCGTGGTGTCGATCGCCCGGAAGTACGGTCGGTCGCAGATGCCGATGCTCGACCTGATCCAGGAGGGCAACACGGGCCTCATCCGCGCCGTCGAGAAGTTCGACTACGCGAAGGGCTTCAAGTTCTCGACCTACGCGACGTGGTGGGTGCGCCAGGCGATCACCCGCGGCATCGCCCAGCAGGCCCGCGTCGTGCGCCTCCCCGTGCACGTCGTGGAGGAGCTCAACCAGGTGAGCGGTGCGCGCCGCACGCTCGAGCGCCAGCTCGGCCGTGACCCCGAGCCCGAGGAGATCGCCACCGAGCTCGGCATGACCGTCGAGCGCGTCACCGACCTCATGTCGTGGGGCCGCGAGCACGTCAGCCTCGACTCCCCGGTCGACGAGGACGGCGACACGTCGCTGGGTGACCTGATGGCGCAGGAGACGTCGCCGGGGCCTGACCTGACGGTGCTCGACAGCGAGTCGCGCGACCGGCTCAACAACCTGGTCGGCCTGCTCGACAACCGCTCGGCCGACATCATCCGCTCGCGCTACGGCCTCTCCGACGGCCGCCAGCACAAGCTGGCCGACATCGGCACGAAGCACGGCATCTCCGCCGAGCGGGTGCGCCAGCTGGAGCGGGAGGCCCTGCAGAAGCTGCGCGGCTTCGCCGACCCGGACCTCGCTGCCTGACCCCTCAGCGCGACCCGCGCCGCAGCTCCTCGACGACCTCCGTCACCCGGTGACGGAGGTCGTCGCGCGTCCCGGTGTTGTCGACGAGGTACGTCGCGGCCGCCCGCCGGTCCTCCCGGCTCGCCTGCGCGGCGATGCGGGACCGCGCGTCCTCCTCGGTCCAGCCGCGGTCGGTCACCATCCGGTCGACCTGCACCTCCTCGGGCACGTCGACGACCACGACCGCGTCGAACCGCCCCTGCTGGCCGGTCTCGACGAGCAGCGGGATGTCGTGGACCACGAGGGCGTCCGGGCCGGCGGCCGCCTCGAGCTCGGCGCCGCGCGCCCGGATCAGCGGGTGGAGGATCTGCTCCAGCGCCGCGCGGCGGCTCGGGTCGGCGAACACGATCGCGCCGAGCGCGGGCCGGTCGAGGGTGCCGTCGGACGCCAGCACGTCGGCACCGAACTCCTCGACGACCTGTGCCAGGCCGGGCGTCCCCGGCTCCACCACCTCACGCGCGAGCTGGTCGGAGTCGATGACCACGGCCCCCAGCTCCCGCATGATCGTGGCCACGGTGCTCTTGCCCGAGGCGATGCCCCCGGTCAGTCCGACGCGCATCAGGATCCTCTCCGGTCGTGGCGGTGAGGCGACCCTACCGGGACGCGGTCAGCCGGCGGCGCGCTGCGGGTCGAGGTCGCAGGCGAACGTGCGGCGGTACTGCTGCGGGCTGACACCCCGCGCCCGGGTGAAGTGGAGCCGCAGGGTGGCGGCGTTGACGAAGCCCACCTCGGCCGCGACGCGGTCGACGGGGAGGTCCGTGCGCTCGAGCAGCTCCTCGGCCGTGCGCACCCGCTGGGCCGTCACCCAGGCGTGCGGCGTCGTGCCCGTCTCCTCGCGGAACCGCCGCGCGAAGGTGCGCGGGGACATGAGCGCGCGGCGGGCCAGCTCGTCGACGGCATGGTCGGCGGCCAGGTTCTCCTGGATCCACGTGAGGAGCGGACCGAGCGTCTCGGCGGTGCACTCGGGCACCGGCCGGGAGATGAACTGCGCCTGCCCGCCCTCGCGCTGCGGCGGGACGACCATGCGCCGGGCGACCATGCCGGCGACGGCCGCGCCGTACTCCTGCCGCCACAGGTGCAGGCACGCGTCGAGGCCGGCCGCCGTGCCGGCGCTCGTGACGATCTGCCCGGAGTCGACGTAGAGCACCTCCGGCACGACCTTCGCCGCCGGGAACCGGCGGGCGAGGTCGTCGGTGTACTTCCAGTGCGTCGTGCACTCGCGCCCGTCGAGCAGTCCCGCCTCGCCGAGGGCGAAGGCGCCGGAACACACGGAGAGGATCCGCGCTCCGCGCTCGTACGCCGCACGCAGCGCCTCGACGACCTCGGGGGCGGCCACGGCACCGCGCGGGAGGGCCGGCACGGCGACGAGGTCGGCCTCGGCGAGGCGCTCGAGGCCGTCGTCCACGACGACCGAGAACCCGGGGATGGAGGTGCGCAGGCGGCCGGGCGTCGGCGCGCAGACCGCGAACTCCAGCAACGGCACGCCGTCATCGGTGCGGTCCAGGCCGAAGGCCTCGCAGACCACGCCGAGCTCGAAGGGGGCGAGGCCGTCGTAGGCGAGACACGCGACGTTGGTCAGCACCCGGACAGAGTGCCACAGAACTGGCAGTAAATCGATGGTGCGGGTCAGTCCTGCCACTCGTGGCAGGCATCGCGCGAGAGCATGATTCCTGCCATGACCTACCTCGTGCTCCTCCTCGCCCTCGCGCTCGTCGGGTGGTTCACCGCGACGTACCGCACCCTCCACGACGACCGTGGCACACCGCCGCGCTCGCACCACGACGACCCGTTCGCCCCCCGTCGGGAGCTGTACTGACCAGCACCGACGCCGGTCCCGAGACGCCGAAGGGCGCCCACCCCCTCGCGGGGATGGGCGCCCTTTCGTGCGTCGGGCCGGAGGAACCGACCTAGCGGATCACGCGCCGCCGGTCAGCTTCTCACGCAGCGCCTGGAGCGCCTCGTCGGACGCGAGCGAGCCGCCCTCCTCCTCGCCGTGGGTCTCGTCGCCACCGCTCGAGTAGGACGTCGCCTCGCCGGCCTCGGCGTCGGCCTGCTTGGCCTCCGCCTGCTGCTTGACGTGCGCCTCCCAGCGAGCGTGCGCCTTGGCGTACTGCTCCTCCCAGGTCGCGCGCTGCTCGTCGTAGCCCTCGAGCCACTCACCCGTCTCGGGGTCGAAGCCCTCGGGGTAGATGTAGTTGCCCTCGGCGTCGTAGGACGCGGTCATGCCGTAGAGCGTCGGGTCGAACTCGTCGGCGTCGGCCGCGGCAGCCGTCTCGTTCGCCTGCTTCAGCGAGAGCGAGATGCGGCGACGCTCGAGGTCGATGTCGATGATCTTGACCATGACGTCGTCGTTGACCTGGACGACCTGCTCCGGGATCTCGACGTGACGCTCCGCGAGCTCGGAGATGTGCACCAGGCCCTCGATGCCCTCCTCGACCCGCACGAACGAGCCGAAGGGCACCAGCTTGGTGACCTTGCCCGGCACGATCTGGCCGATCTGGTGGGTGCGGGCGAAGTGCTGCCACGGGTCCTCCTGCGTCGCCTTCAGCGACAGGGAGACACGCTCGCGGTCCATGTCCACGTCGAGGACCTCGACGGTGACCTCGTCACCGACGGTGACGACCTCGGACGGGTGGTCGATGTGCTTCCAGGAGAGCTCCGAGACGTGGACGAGACCGTCGACGCCGCCGAGGTCCACGAACGCACCGAAGTTGACGATCGAGGACACGACACCCTTGCGGATCTGGCCCTTCTGGAGCTGGGTGAGGAAGCCGTGGCGGACCTCGGACTGGGTCTGCTCGAGCCAGGCGCGACGCGACAGGACCACGTTGTTGCGGTTCTTGTCGAGCTCGATGATCTTCGCCTCGAGCGTCTGGCCCACGTAGGGCTGCAGGTCGCGCACGCGGCGCATCTCCACCAGCGAGGCAGGGAGGAAGCCCCGGAGGCCGATGTCGAGGATGAGGCCGCCCTTGACGACCTCGATGACGGTGCCCTCGACGACGCCGTCCTCCTCCTTGACCTTCTCGATCGTGCCCCAGGCGCGCTCGTACTGCGCGCGCTTCTTGGACAGGATCAGGCGGCCTTCCTTGTCCTCCTTCTGGAGGACCAGGGCCTCGACCTTGTCGCCGACCTCGACGACCTCGGAGGGGTCGATGTCGTGCTTGATCGACAGCTCGCGCGAGGGGATGACGCCCTCGGTCTTGTAGCCGATGTCGAGGAGGACCTCGTCGCGGTCGACCTTGACGATCGTGCCCTCGACGATGTCGCCGTCGTTGAAGTACTTGATGGTCGCGTCGATCGCGGCCAGGAAGTCCTCTTCGGAACCGATGTCGTTGATCGCGACCTGCGGCGCGTCGAAGATGGTGGAGATGCTGCTCGTCATGTGGAAGGAAGAACCTTTGCGGTGGGCAGAAGTCGTGCGGGCACGCCAGGGTCCTGGTTCACTACCGAGGGTGGAGCCCCTCCGCGCGGACGAGCCGCTGGAGGGCGGATAGCGAGCACGGGTCCGCTCCGTCCGGGACGCAGGCAGACCTCTGGCGCTGCGTGCAGCCTACGCCCGGGGCTCGCGGGCGTCCAACCAGGGGTCCGACTCACCGGCGCCCCTGCGGCGACGAGGCGGTCTGGACCACCCGCGCCGGTTCGGGGGGCGGCAGTGACCTTCCTCCTCACGCGACGTTGCGCCCGCGGACCCGCGGACGGCCGGTGGAGCCTCGTCCCCTCCGCCCCGCTGGCGCAGGGGGCGCGCGTGCTCGCCGTGCGGCAGAGCGACGCCGTCCAGAACACGTCGCCGACCTCGTCCCTCACGGTGCTCGTCGACACCTCGGCGCCCGCCGCAGTGCGGGTCGATGCGCCCGCCGACGGTGCCGCGGTGCCGACCGCCGCGCCCGTCGTCACCGGCGCCGGTGAGCCCGGCGCGCGGGTCGAGGTGAGCGTCGACGGGGCCGAGGCCCGACAGGTGCTCGTCGACGCGAGCGGCCGGTGGACGCTCACGACCGCCGCCCCGCTGACCGACGGGAGCCACGTGCTGATCGTCCGGCAGGTCGACCCGGCGGGCAACGTCTCGCCGACGACCAGCCACTCCTTCACCGTCGACACCGTCGCGCCCGACGCTCCCGTCGTCACGACCCCGCGGGACGGCGCCACGCTCGACGCGACGCGCCCTGCCGTCGCCGGCACCAGCGAGGCCGGGGCGACGCTGACCCTGACGGTCGACGGCGCCTCCGCCGGGACGACCGTCGTCACCGCGGGCGGCACGTGGTCGCTCACGCCCGCGGCGGCGCTGGTCGACGGCGCCCGCACCCTGGGCGCCACGCAGACGGACCGGGCCGGCCACACC
>DASWYU010000105.1:0-4587 GCA_036404795.1 Nocardioides sp.
GTCGGTGAGAGTGGGCGGGGTGGCGCCGTACCGGTAGGCGGAGCGGCGCGCGGCCAGCGTCGCCGCGAGGTCGGCGGACGGCAGCGCGACCTCCGGCAGCGGGATCGCCGCGCTCCCGGGAGGCGCGAGGGGCGGCAGGACGGAGCGCGCGGACCGCGGGTCGTCGACGCCGCCCGTCGCCGTGCGGTTCAGCTCCCGGTGGAGCTCCGCGAGCCGCGGCAGGTCAGGGAGGTCCGACGAATCCGGGTCGGGGCTCACGCGGAGGCGCGCTGCTGGCCCTCGTCGAGGCGGAGGGTCTTGTCGGTGCGCTCGAAGTGCGCGGCTGCGGCGGCCGGGTCCTGCGCGAGGGGCGACCGGTGACCCGGCACCATCTCGTCGAGGGTCGGGCCCCAGACCTCGATGCGGTCGGGGAAGCAGCGACCCATGAGGTCGAGCATGATCGCGACCGTCGTCGAGGCGCCCGGCGAGGCGCCGAGCAGACCGGCGATGGAGCCGTCGCCCGCGGCCACGACCTCCGTGCCGAACTGGAGGATGCCGCCCTTCTCGGGGTCCTTCTTGATCACCTGGACGCGCTGGCCGGCGGTGATCTTCTCCCAGTCGGCCGGGTCGGCCTCGGGCATGAACGCGAGCAGCTCCTTGAACTTCGTGCTGCGGCGCGCGACGAGCTGGCTGACCAGGTAGACCACGAGGCTGACGTTGCGCAGGGCCACCTGGACCATCGGCCACAGGTTGTGGAGCCGCACCGACCGGAACAGGTCGAACAGCGAGCCGTTCTTGAGGAAGCGGGGGCTGAACCCGGCGTACGGACCGAACATCAGCGCCGGCACCCCGTCCACCACGCGGGTGTCGAGGTGGGGCACCGACATCGGGGGCGCGCCGACGGCGGCCTTGCCGTAGACCTTCGCGGCGTGCTTCGCGACGACCTCGGGGTTGCGGGTGCGGAGGAACTCGCCGGAGACGGGGAACCCGCCGAACCCGCGGATCTCCTTGATGCCCGACTTCTGCAGCAGCGTCAGGGCGCCGCCGCCCGCGCCGACGAACACGAAGCGCGCGCGCACCGTGAACTTCTCGCCGGTCGCGCGCTTCTTGCCGGAGACGGCCCACAGGCCCTCGGCGTCCTTCTTCAGCGACGTGACCTGCGTGCCGAGCTCGAGCTCCGCGCCGCCGTCGACGAGCTGGGTCGTGAGGATCCGGGTGAGCGAGCCGAAGTCCACGTCGGTGCCGGCGCTGCTGTACGTCGCGGCGACGGGCTCGTCGCCCGTGCGGCCGTCGATCAGCGTGGCGGCCCAGCCACGGATGACCTCCGGGTCGTCGGAGAACTCCATGCCGGCGAAGAGCGGGTGGGCGCTGAGCGCGTCGTACCGCTTCCGCAGGTACTCCACGTTCTTCGCGCCCCACACGAGGCTCATGTGCGGCGTCGGGTTGATGAACGCCTTCGGGTCGGGGATGCGCCCGCTCTCGACGAGGAACGACCAGAACTGCCGCGACAGCTGGAACTGCTCGTTCACCTTGATCGCGGAGGTGATGTCGACGGTGCCGTCGGCCTTCTCCGGGGAGTAGTTGAGCTCGCACAGCGCCGAGTGGCCCGTGCCCGCGTTGTTCCACGGGTCGGAGCTCTCCTGGGCGAGGGAGTCCAGACGCTCGACCAGACGGATCCTCCAGCCGGGCTCGAGCTGCTGCAGCATCGAGCCCAGGGTCGCGCTCATGATGCCGCCACCGATGAGAACTACGTCGAGGGGTGCGTCCACGACACCGATTAGACCGAGCCGTCGCTCGGGACGCGAAACCGGGGTGCCCTTCCGACCACATGACGAGACGAAGGTCACGCACTTGATCGATCCACACGGCGCGTCGCGTCACCCGTGCGGACGAGGAGCCCGACGGGCGGCCGGATGAGAGCCCTCTCATCCGCGCCTCACGAAGCCGTCACGGTCCGCCCGCAGTCTTCCGGCCATGTCCCGTTCAGCTCGCCGCCGGGTGGCGCTCTACTCCCACGACACCCAGGGTCTCGGCCACGTCCGCCGCAACATCGAGATCGCGGCCGCGCTGGTGGCCGCCCACGCCGGCACCGACGTGCTGCTGCTGAGCGGGACCCCGGCGGCCGCCGCGCTCCCGCTCCCCCGCGGCGCCGAGGTCGTCGTGCTCCCCGGCATCGCGAAGCACGGCCCGGGGGCCTACTCCGCCGCGGCCCTGGGGCTCGGCCTCGGCGAGCTGCTCGACCTGCGCGGCCGGATGATCGAGAGCGCCCTCGCCGCCTTCTCGCCCGACCTCTTCGTCGTCGACAAGGTCGCCCGCGGCCTCGGCGGCGAGCTCGACGGGGCGCTGCGCACGGTGCGCACGACCGTCGGCCACCGCGGCCTGCCGACGCGGGTGGTGCTGGGCCTCCGAGACGTGCTCGACGCCCCGTCGGTCGCGCGCCGCGAGTGGGCGGCGGACGACACGACCGCGGTGGTGCGGGAGTGGTACGACGAGGTCTGGGTCTACGGCGACCCCCGCGTGCACGACCTCGCGGCCGCCCTGGACCTCCCCGCCGACGTCGCCGCGAAGCTCCGGCACACGGGCTACCTCGCCCACGGCCGCGGCCGCCACGTCACCGAGGTGCCCGCGGGTGACCCCGTGCCGCCGACGCAGCCCTACGTGCTGTGCCTCGTCGGGGGCGGGCAGGACGGTCACCGGCTCGCCGACACCGTCGCGCGCACCGCGCTCCCGGCCGGCCACCGCGCCGTCCTCGTCACCGGCCCCTGCATGCCGGTCGAGCAGCAGCGCCACCTGTGCGACCTCGCCGCGGGCCGCGACGACCTCGACGTGCACCCCTTCGTGCACGACACCCGACCGCTCGTCGACGGCGCGGCCGCCGTGGTGAGCATGGGCGGCTACAACACGGTCTGCGAGCTGCTGACCGCCGGCCGCCCGACCCTCGTCGTGCCCCGCACGACGCCGCGGCGCGAGCAGCTCGTGCGCGCCCAGGGCCTCGCCCCGCTGACGGTGCTCGACCACGTGCGCCCCGAGGACGCGACCCCGGCCGCGCTGGGCGCGTGGCTGGAGCGCGCCGTACGCCGCGGAGCCGCCACCCACGACCTCGACCTCGACGGGCTCGACCGCCTGCCCGCCCTCGCCGACGCGCTGCTCGCGCCGGCCCCCGTCCCGACTGCGACCACCCCCGAGGAGCTCTCCCGTGCGACCGCCTGAGACCCGTCCCGCGCCCCGGGTCGGCTACGTGCTGACCATGTTCCCGCGCTTCTCCGAGACGTTCGTGCTCACGGAGCTGCTCGCGCTCGAGGCCCGCGGCGCCGAGCTGCGCGTGCTCTCCCTGCGCTCGCCCGACGACGGCCGGTTCCACGCGGCGCTCGGCGACCTGCGCGCGCCGGTGACCTACCTGCCGCACCTCACGCGCACCCCCAAGGGGAGTGCCGTGTGGGCCGCCGTGCGCGACGCCCACGACCGGCTCCCCGGCCTGGCCGACCACCTCGGCGAGGTGCTCGCCCTGCCCGCCGAGACCGGCGCCGCGGCGCTCGCGGTCGCGGTGGAGGCCGTCGAGCACGACCTCACCCACCTCCACGCCCACTTCGCCGACACCCCCGCGACCGTCGCGCGGGTCGCGGCCCGGCTCGCCGGCATCACCTGCTCGCTGACCGCCCACGCGAAGGACGTCTTCCACGACGGGATCGACGCGACGGCGCTCCGCGCGAACCTCGCCGGCGTCGACACCGTCGTCACCGTCTCCGACTTCCACGTCGACTTCCTCCGCGAGCTCAGCCCGACGGCGAACGTCGTGCGGGTCTACAACGGGCTCGACCTCGACCGCTTCGCGCTCCACACCGGCCGGCGGGCCACGCGCACGGTCGCCGCGGTCGGCCGGCTCGTGCCGAAGAAGGGCTTCGACGTGCTGCTCGAGGCGACGGCGCTCCTGGCCCGCGCGGGCGACCCCGTGCGCGTCCACCTCGTCGGGGCAGGTGCCGAGGAGGAGCGGCTGCGCGGGCTCGTCGCCACGCTCGGCATCGCCGACCGCGTCGACCTGCTGGGCCCGCTGCCGCAGGACCGCATGCTCCAGGTCGTCGCCGACGCGACGCTGCTCGCCGCGCCCTGCCGGGTCGCCGCCGACGGCAACCGCGACGGCCTCCCGACCGTGGTGCTCGAGGCGCTCGCGCTCGGCACGCCCTGCGTCACCACGCCCGTCACCGGCATCCCCGAGGCGGTCGTCGACGGCCGCAGCGGCGCGCTCGTGCCCGAGGACGACCCGGTCGCGCTGGCCGCCGCCCTCAAGGAGCTGCTGGACGACCCGGGGCTGCGGGCGTCGTACGCCGCGGCCGGGCGCGCCCGCGTCGAGGAGGCCTTCGACACGCGCACGAACGCAGGGCTCCTCGAGCGGCACTTCGGCGTGGCGGCGGTGCCGGCATGACGCGCGTCGCCTACGTCTCCACCGACCCCGGCATCGACGTGCTCGGCACCAAGGGCGCGGCCGTCCACGTGCAGGCCGTCGTCGCCGCGCTCCTGCGCCGCGGCGCGGAGGTCGACCTGCTCACGCCGCGCGCCGACGACACGGCCGCCGCCGACCTCGCCGCCCACCCGCGGCTGCGGATCCACCGG
>DASWYU010000106.1:0-2182 GCA_036404795.1 Nocardioides sp.
ACGTCGCGGGCAACGGCGGCGCCACCCCCCGGCACGCCGAGCTGCTCGTGGGCGACGTCGACACCGCGACGCTGGTGCGCTACCTCGACCGGTTCCTCATGTACTACATCCGCACCGCCGACCGCCTCCAGCGCACGGCCGCCTGGGTCGAGTCCCTCGACGGCGGGCTCGAGCGGGTGCGCGCGGTCGTCGTCGACGACAGCCTCGGCCTCGGCAGCGAGCTCGAGGCGGCGATGGCGCGCCACGTCGACTCGTACGCCGACGAGTGGGCCGCGACCCTGGACGACCCCGAGAAGCTCGCCCGCTTCGTCTCGTTCGTCAACGCCCCCGACGTGCCCGACCCCGCCATCACGTTCACCACCGAGCGCGGCCAGATCCGGCCCGCCGATGCACCCGCCGAGCCCGTCGCCCTCGGCGCGACGATCCCCGTGGGAGCCCCCCGATGACCGCCACCGCCCGCTGGACGCCCGTCTGCACCGTCGACGCCCTCCCCCGCGAGCGCGGCGTCGCGGCGCTCGTCGAGGGTCGGGCCGTGGCGCTCTTCCGCACGTACGACGACGAGTGGTTCGCGCTGGACAACCGGTGCCCGTTCGCCCGGGCCTCGGTGCTGGCCCGGGGGATCGTGGGGACGCGCGGCGACGTACCGTTCGTCGCCTCGCCCCTGCACAAGCAGCCGTTCGGCCTGCGTGACGGCGTGTGCCTCGACGACCCGGCCGTGCGGGTCGCGACGCACCCCGTGCGCGTGGTCGACGGCGTCGTCCACGTCGGCCCGGCCGACCCGGAGGTCCCATGACGCACGCCCCTGCGCCGGGCGACGGTCCGCTCGCCGGCTTCACCATCGGCGTGACGGCCGCCCGCAAGGTCGACGAGCAGGTCGCCCTGCTGGAGCGCCGGGGGGCGCGCACCGTCTGGGCGCCCGCCCTCTCCCTCGACCCGCGCCGCGTCGACGACGCGACGCTGCGGGCCGTGACCGAGGAGGTGCTGGCCCGCCCCGTCGACCTCTTCCTCGCGACGACCGGGATCGGCATGAAGGCGTGGTTCGAGGCCGCGGAGTCGTGGGGCCTCGTCGACGACCTCGTCGCCCACCTCCAGCACGCCGAGATCCTGGCCCGCGGCCCGAAGTCGGTCGGTGCACTGCGACGGCGCGGGCTGCGGGAGCTGTGGGCGCCCGACTCGGAGCGCTTCGACGACGTGCTGGCCCACCTCCGGGGCCGCGACCTCACCGGCGCCCACATCGTGGTGCAGGAGCACGGCCAGTCGCTGTCGATGGTCGCCCACGCGCTGCGGCGGCTCGGGGCGGTCGTGACCTCGGTGGCGGTCTACCGCGTCGAGGCCGCGGAGGACCCGACGCCGATGTTCGCCCTCATCGACCACATCGCCGACCGCACCGTCGACGCCGTCACGTTCACCTCGGCCCCCGCGGTCGCCGCGCTCATGGAGGCCGCCGCCTCGGTCGGCCGTCGCGACGAGATCGTCGCCGCCTTCCAGGCCGACGTGCTCGCCGCGAGCGTCGGACCGGTCACCACGGCGGCGTTCGAGCTGTGGGGCGTGCCGACCGTCGAGCCCGACCGGGCGCGGCTCGCCGCGATGGTGAAGCTGCTCGAGACCGAGCTGCCGCTGCGTTCCGAGGGCGTCGCGATCGAGGCCGGGGGCCACGCCCTGCGACTCGTCGGCGACACCGTGCTCGTCGACGGCGTCGAGGCGCCGCTCACGCCGGCGCCCCTCGCCGTCCTCCACGCGCTGGCCGAGAACCCGGGGGCGGTGGTGGCGCGCCGTACGCTCCTCGCCGCCCTGCCCCGCGGGGCCGACGGCTCCGACCACGCCGTCGACATGGCCGTCGCCCGGCTCCGTGCCGCCGTCGGCACCAAGGTCGTCCAGACCGTCGTCAAGCGCGGCTACCGCCTCGCCGTGGACTCCTGAGGAGATGCTCGTGCTGCCCTCCCTCCCGCACCTCGTGACCGTCGCGCACGGCACCCGCGACGGCTCCGGCAGTCCCGTGGCCCGGGAGCTGACCGCGGCGGCGGGTGCGCTGGTGGGCGTGCGCGCGACGGCGTCGTACGTCGAGCTCGCCGACCCGCTGCTCACCGACGTGCTGGCCGCGGCCGACCGGCCGGTCGTCGTCGTGCCGCTGCTGCTCTCCGCGGGGCTGCACGTGGACAGCGACGTGCCCGACGCCGTCGCC
>DASWYU010000107.1:0-11283 GCA_036404795.1 Nocardioides sp.
TCGTCCGCAGACCGAGCGTGCGGCGGCGCTTCACCGGTGGCGCGCCCGCCGGGAGCGGCGGGGCCGGAGCGGGGGCCGGGCCGGCGGCGTACGGGGGCGGGGTCCCGCGGTTCTGGTCGTCCATGGCATCGACGGTGCGAAACCGCGCTGTGCACCGCCTGTGCGCCCCCGGGGCCGCTCCTGTGAGCCGACACCCAGCGCGTTCACAGGAAACTCACAAGCAAGTTCGGCAGAGTCCGCCCCATGGACCTCACCCGCCCCGACGGCACCCCCCTGCGCGTCCTCGTCGTCGACGACGAGGTCAACCTCGCCGAGCTGGTGGCGATGGCGCTGCGCTACGAGGGCTTCGAGACGCGCATGGCGCACTCGGGCTCGCGGGCGGTCGCGACGGCGAAGGAGTTCGGGCCCGACGTCGTCGTGCTCGACATGATGCTGCCCGACTTCGACGGGCTCGAGGTGCTCCGCCGGATGCGCGCGAGCGACCCCGACGTGCCGGTCCTGTTCCTCACGGCCCGCGACGCGGTCGAGGACCGCGTGGCGGGGCTGACGGCGGGCGGGGACGACTACGTGACGAAGCCGTTCTCGTTGGAGGAGGTCGTGGCGCGCCTGCGGGCGCTGCTGCGCCGCGCCCGGGCGCGGGCCGCCGAGCGCGAGAACGTGCTGGTCGTCGGTGACCTCTCGCTCGACGAGGACAGCCACGAGGTACGGCGCGGCGACGCCGAGATCTCCCTGACGGCCACCGAGTTCGAGCTGCTGCGCTTCCTCATGCGCAACCCCCGCCGGGTGCTGAGCAAGGCGCAGATCCTCGATCGCGTGTGGAACTACGACTTCGGCGGCCAGGCGAACGTGGTCGAGCTCTACATCTCCTACCTGCGCAAGAAGATCGACGCCGGGCGGACGCCGATGATCCACACGATGCGCGGCGCCGGCTACGTGCTGAAGCCGGCGGACTGACCGTGCGTCGTCTCGCGACCCTGACGTCGCGGCTCGTGCTGACGACGGTCCTGCTCACGACGCTGCTCGCGCTCGCGATCGGGGCTGCGACGACGCTCGCGATGCGGGCGAACCTGACGAACCAGCTCGACGAGGAGGTCACGTCGATCGTCCCGCGGGCGGGGGGTGGCAGCTTCCGGCCGCCGGACGGGGCCGAACCGCCCGCCGCGACCGCGGGCGGGTGCGACCGCTTCGTGCCCGGCAACCAGGGACCCGGAACGCTGCGGGCGGCCCGGCCCGACGGCAGCGCGACCGCGGAGGGCGCGCAGGGCGGCGTGCTCACCGAGGAGGTCTGCGGCGAGCAGACCCTGGCGACGGCCGCCCTGGAACAGCTGGCGGACGTGCCGGTCGACGGCCGGGTCCACGCGGTCGACCTCGCCGGCCTCGGCTCCTACCGGGTGGCGGCGAGCCGCACCGAGAGCGGCGCGGTCGTCGTCGCCGGCCTGCCGACCGCCGCGGTGGACGAGGCCGTCACGTCGCTCGTGGGTTACGAGCTGCTCCTCGGCCTGGCGGCCGTCCTCGTGGCGGGCGGGACGGCGACCCTCGTCGTACGGCGCCAGCTCCGCCCTCTCCGCGACGTCGCCGCCACCGCCCACGCGGTGGCGACCCTGCCGCTCGCCGAGGGCGAGGTCGACCTCGCGGGCCGGGTGCCGGCGCACCTCCGCGACGCCCGCACCGAGGTGGGGCAGGTGGGCGTCGCCCTCGACACCCTGCTCTCCCACGTGGACGCGGCGATCACGGCGCGGCACCGCAGCGAGCAGCAGGTGCGCCAGTTCGTGGCCGACGCCTCGCACGAGCTGCGGACGCCGCTGGCGACGATCGCGGGGTACGCCGAGCTGGCCCGGCGTCGTCCCGACGATGCCGACGCGGCCCGCACGGCGCTCGCGAAGGTCGAGGGCGAGTCGGGCCGGATGCGCCGGCTCGTCGAGGACCTGCTCATGCTCGCCCGCCTCGACGCGGGCCGACCGCTGGCCGCGGACGCGGTCGACGTCACGATGCTGCTGCTCGAGGCGGTGGAGGATGCGCGGGTGCTCGCGCCGGACCACCGGTGGCGGCTCGACCTGCCCGAGGAGGCCGTCGAGGTCGTCGGCGACGCGCACGGCCTGCACCAGGTCGTGACGAACCTGCTGGGCAACGCGCGGCGCTACACGCCGGGCGGCACCACGGTGACCGTGTCCGCCGTCTCGGAGCCCGACCGCGTCGTCGTGCGGGTCCACGACGACGGCCCCGGGTTCCCTGCCGCGATCGCGTCGTCGGCGTTCGACCGCTTCGTGCGCGGCGACGCCGCCCGGGTCCGTGGTGACGCGGACGCCCGCGAGGGCGCGGCCGGCGGATCGGGCCTCGGCCTCGCGCTCGTCCGCGCGATCACGGAGGCGCACGGCGGCACCGTCGCGCTCGACAGCACCCCCGGGGCGACGACGATCGAGATCTCGCTCCCCCGCTGAGCGGGCTTGAGTTCGTCGTCCGCCCCCGCCACGGTGGGGGTGGCGCCTCCCGTCGGAGGCGTTACGCTGACCGACGGGCGGATTGTCCGACAATCTCGGACGATGCTCGCCTGCCACGACCAGGAGGAGGCGAGCATGACCAGCACGATCGACACGACCAGCACCGCCGAGCAGAGCGCGCCCCGCAGCCAGGCCTACTTCCAGCGGGCCCAGGAGCGGACGGCGCACAACTACCACCCGCTGCCCGTCGTCGTCGCCCACGCCGAGGGCGCCTGGATGACGGACGTCGACGGCACGCGCTTCCTCGACATGCTCGCCGGCTACTCGGCCCTCAACTTCGGCCACGGGCACCCCGAGCTGCTCGCGACCGCGCACGCGCAGCTCGACCAGCTGACGCTCACGAGCCGCGCCTTCGTGCACGACCGCTTCGGGGAGTTCTGCGCCGCCCTCGGCGACCTGTGCGGCAAGGAGCTCGTGCTGCCGATGAACACCGGCGCGGAGGCGGTCGAGACCGCGATCAAGGTGAGCCGCAAGTGGGGCTACGACGTCAAGGGCGTCGCCGTCGACGCCGCCGAGATCATCGTCGCGACCGGCAACTTCCACGGCCGCACCACCACCGTGGTCGGGTTCTCCGACGACCCCGACGCCCGCGACGGCTTCGGTCCGTTCGCCCCCGGGTTCACGAGCGTTCCGTACGGCGACGCCGCGGCCCTCGAGGCGGCCATCACCCCGAACACGGTGGCCGTGCTGCTGGAGCCGATCCAGGGCGAGGGCGGCGTCGTGATCCCGCCCAGCGGCTACCTCAAGGACGTCCGCGCGATCACCACCCGGCACAACGTGCTGTTCGCCGCCGACGAGATCCAGGCGGGCCTGGGTCGCACGGGCCGCACCTTCGCGTGCGACCACGAGGACGTCGTTCCCGACCTCTACGTGCTGGGCAAGGCCCTCGGCGGCGGCATCGTGCCCGTCTCGGCCGTCGTGGCCGACCGCGCCGTGCTCGGCGTGCTCCACCCGGGCCAGCACGGCTCGACCTTCGGCGGCAACGCGCTCGCGTGCGCCGTCGGCACCAAGGTCGTGGAGATGCTCGCGAGCGGCGAGCCGCAGGAGCGGTCGGCACGCCTCGGCGTCGTGCTACGTGACCGGCTCGAGGCCCTCGTCGGCCGCGGCGTGCTGGGCGTGCGGGTGCGCGGCCTCTGGGCCGGCGTCGACATCGACCCGACGGTCGGCACGGGCCGCGCGGTCTGCGAGGCGCTCATGGCCCGCGGCGTGCTGGCCAAGGACACGCACGGCTCGACCATCCGGCTCGCGCCACCGCTCGTCGTGGCGGAGGAGGACCTGCACTGGGGCCTCGACCAGCTCGAGGCCGTCGTCACGGGGGGCTGAGCCCGGCGGCCCGCCCCCCCGGAGTGGCTCAGGCCTCGCGCTCCGCGAGCCACGCCAGCACGTCCTCGGTGTCCGCACCGAGGCCCGGGGGCGCCACGTGGTCGGACCGCACGAAGCCGTCGAAACGCACGGGCGGGCCGGCGAGCGTGAGCGGACCCAGCGTGTCCGACGGCACCTCGAGCACCATCCCCTGGGACCGCAGCTGCTCGGAGGCGTAGACCTCGTCGAGCGTGCGGATGGCCCCGGACGGCACCCCGGCCTCGTCGAGCGCGGCGAGCACGTCGTCGCGCGTGCGCTCCGCGAAGGCCGTCTCCAGCACCGCGATGAGCTCGTCGCGGTGCTCGACCCGGGAGCCGTTCGAGGTGAAGCGCTCGTCGTCGGCGTCCACGCCGGCGACCTCGGCCGTCCGACGCCACAGGTTGTCGTTCGCCGCGGCGATCTGCACCATGCCGTCGGCGGCGGCGAACGCGCCGTACGGAGCGATCGAGGGGTGGTGGTTGCCGCTCGCGAGCGGCACCTGCCCGGCCATCGTGTGCCGCGTGCCCTGGTAGGCGTGCACGCCGACCAGCGAGGCCAGCAGCGACGTGCGGACGACGTCGCCGACGCCCGTGCGGGACCGGCCGTGCAGCGCGGCGAGGATGCCGTAGACCGCGTGCAGCCCGGCGAGCAGGTCGCCGATCGGGACGCCCACCTTCGTCGGGCTCTCCGCGTCCGGGCCCGTGATGCTCATGAGGCCCGACTCGCCCTGGGCGATCTGGTCGTAGCCGGCGCGCCCGCCCTCGGGGCCGTCGTGGCCGAATCCGCTGATCGCGCAGAGCACGAGGCCCGGGTTGCGCTCGCGGAGCGCCTCGGGGGTGAACCCCATCCGGTCGAGCACGCCCGGCCGGAAGTTCTCCACGAGCACGTCGGCGGCGTCGACGAGGCGCCACAGCGTCGCGCGCCCCTCGTCGGACTTGAGGTCCAGCACGATGGACTGCTTGTTGCGGTTGGCCGAGAGGAAGTAGGTGCTCACCCGGTCCTCCTCCTCGCCGACCCACGGCGGACCCCAGGCCCGCGAGTCGTCGCCGGAGGCGCGCTCCACCTTGATGACCCGGGCGCCGAGATCACCGAGGATCATCGTGGCGTGCGGTCCGGCGAGGGCCTGGGTGAGGTCGAGGACGACGATGTCGCTCAGCGGACCGTCGGACGTGGGGTTGGTGCTGCTCATGGGCGCTGCGGATCTCCTCGTGCGGGGACGGTCGAGCGTACCGACCCCGCGCCGCACGGCTCGTGCGACGCGGGGTCGGGGCGGGGTCGGGGCGATCAGCCGAGCTTGACGTTGACCTGCTTGATCTGGGTGAACGACTCGAGGGCGCCCTCGATCGAGAACTCCCGACCGATGCCCGACGACTTGTAGCCGCCGTAGCTCTGGCCGATGCCCTGGCCGCCACCCTGGTTGACCTGCACCCAGCCGGACTCGATCCGGTGGGCGGTGTCGAGTGCCGCCGTCAGGTCCTGGGACCAGACGTACGCCGCGAGGCCGTAGTGCGAGTCGTTCGCCATGCGGATCACGTCGTCGCGGTCCGACCACGGGATGGCGACCAGCACCGGCCCGAAGATCTCCTCCTGCGCGATCCGCCAGTCGTTGGCGACCGACGAGAAGATCGTGGGCCCCTGGTAGAAGCCGTCGAGCCCCGCGGGCACCTCCTCGGACCGGTCGAGGGGCACCTCGACACCGGCCTGCGCGCGACCGTCCGCGATGTACGACTTGATCTGGTCGAACTGCTTCTGGTTGATGATCGCGCCCATGTCGGTCGCCTCGTCGAGGGGATCGCCCACGACCAGCTTGCCGACCTGGCCCACGAGCTCGGCGAGGAACTCGTCGTACACGTCGCGGTGCACGAAGAGGCGCGAGCCCGCCGTGCACGACTGGCCCTGGCGCGTGAACCGCATCGCCGTGAGCACGCCGGTGGCGGTGCTGGCGAGGCGGTCGCCGGCGACGGCGTCGGGGAACACGATGTTCGGGCTCTTGCCGCCCAGCTCGAGCGAGACGTGCGCGAGGCGCTCGCCCGCCGCCGAGGCGACGTGGTGGCCGACCCGGCTCGAGCCGGTGAAGGACACCTTGTCGACGCCGCGGTGCTGGACCAGGGCCTCGCCGACCTCGGCGCCGTAGCCGGTGAGCACGTTGAGCACGCCGTCCGGCAGGAACGGCGACACGATCTCCGCCATCCGCAGGATGGTGAGCGGCGCGTCCTCGGCGGCCTTGAGCACGATCGTGTTGCCCGCCGCGAGTGCCGCCGGCACCTTCATGGCGGCGATCATCAGGGGCGAGTTCCACGGCAGGATGCCCGCGACGACGCCGAGCGGCTCGCGGCGCGTGTACTGCAGCTGGTCGTCACCCGCCGGCAGCGTGACGCCCTTGAACTCGCCCGCGACGCCACCGAAGTAGCGGAACAGGGCGACGAGCGTCTGCGACTCCGGCCGGGCCTGCGGACGCAGGGCGTTGCCGGTGTCGATGGCGGTCAGCTGGGCCAGCTCCTCGGCGGCCTCCTCGAGGGCGTCGGCCGCCTTGAGCAGGGCGACCTGGCGGTCCTTGAAGTGGGTGGCACGCCACCCACCGAACGCGGCGCGCGCGGCCCGTACGGCGCGGTCGGCGTCCTCCTCACGGGCCCGGGGCGTGCGGCCCAGGGACAGGCCGCGGCGGCCGGGCGACGTGACGTCGATCCACTCGCCGTCGACGGCCGCGACGCGCTCGCCGCCGATCAGCATCAGGTGGTCGCCGGACGGGGTCTCGATGGTCTGCGACATGCAGGTTTCTCCTCGGTGGTTCGAGATGGGAGTCGTCCGCCGCTCAGCGCGCGGCGTGCTCGTCGTCGAGCGCGGTGAGGGACGAGCCCCTCGTTTCCTTCGCGAACGCGAGCGCGACCAGGCTGATCACGGCCGCGCCGGCGAGGTAGATCGCGATCGGCGTGGTGCTGTCGTAGCGGTCGAGCAGGGCCACGGCGATGATCGGCGCCATGGAACCGGCCACGATCGCGGTGACCTGGTAGCCGAACGAGACGCCGGCGTACCGCATCTTGGTCGGGAACATCTCCGACATCAGCGACGGCTGCGGGGCATACATGAGGCCCTGGATCGCGAGGCCCAGCACGACGGCGACGATGATCTGGAGGTCGTTGGCCGTGTCCATCATCGGGAAGGCCCAGAAGCCCCACGTGGCGGTGCCGATGACACCGAGCAGGTACACCGGCTTGCGGCCCCAGATGTCGGAGAGCAGACCGACGGCGGGCACCACGAACACGTGCGACAGGTGGCCGACGAGCAGCAGGAGCAGCACGTGCTCGACGTCGAAGCCGATGTGGTCCTCACGCAGGTAGCTGATCGTGAACGTGACCACCATGTAGTACATGATGTTCTCGCAGAACCGCATGCCCATCGCGGTGATGACCTGCTTGGGGTAGTACTTGATCACGTCGAGGACGGTCGAGCGCGTCTGCTTGTCGGCCTCCTCCTTCTCGACCGCCGCCTTGAAGATCGGGGCGTCCTCGACCTTGGTGCGGATGTACCAGCCGACGAGCACGATGATCGCCGAGGCGAAGAACGCGATGCGCCAGCCCCAGTCGAGGAACGCCTCCTCGCTCAGACCGGCCGAGAGGCCGAGCATCACGAGCGTGGCGATCAGGTTGCCGACCGGCACGCCGGCCTGCGGGTAGCTGGCCCAGTAGCCGCGGCGGTTGTCCGGCGCGTGCTCGGCGACGAGCAGCACCGCCCCGCCCCACTCGCCGCCGACGGCGAAGCCCTGGACGAAGCGCAGCACGATCAGCAGGACCGCGGCCCAGACGCCGATCTGCGCGTGTCCGGGCAGTGCGCCCATCAGGAAGGTGGACACGCCGACGAGGACGATCGAGAGCTGGAGCAGCTGCTTGCGGCCGTACTTGTCACCGAAGTGACCGAACACCAGGCCGCCGATGGGTCGCGCGATGAAGCCGACGGCGTAGGTGCCGAGCGCGGCGATCGTGCCGACGGTCGGGTCGGACTCCGGGAAGAAGACGGAGGGGAAGACGAGGATCGCCGCGGTGGCGTAGACGAAGAACTCGTACCACTCCACGACGGTGCCGGCCATGGACGCGGCGACGACCTTGCGGAGGTTGGACTTTCCGGCCGGCGGCACCGTCGGTGCGCTGGTGGGGGCGGCGCTGCTCACGCGTTGTTCTCCTGGCTGAGGGTCGCGGTGACGGCCGCGTCGAGGGTGTCGTCGGTCAGCTCGCCGTCGACGAGCTTGACCAGGACCGAGCAGTCCTGGTCGGCGAGCCCGAGCTCGATGAGCTGGTCCATCCGCTGCCGCACGGCGGTGGCGAAGGGGAGGGCGGTCGACGTCGAGTCGCCGGCCGCGATGGCGAGGTCGAGGTCCTTGCGCAGCAGGGCGGTGGCGAAGCCTCCGGCGAAGTCGCGGTTGACCGCGGCCGTCTCGACGACGTCCTTCACGGGGTACCACGTGCGGAGCGCCCAGCTGTCACCGGAGGAGACCTTGGCGATCTCCCAGAACGTCGAGGCGTCGAGGCCGAGGCGCTCGGCGAGGACGGCGCCCTCGGCCGTGGCCGCGAGGGTGATGCCGAGCATCATGTTGTTCGTGAGCTTCGCGGCCTGGCCGTTGCCGGCGCCGCCGGTGTAGAAGATCCGGCCGGCCATCACGTCGACGACGGCTCGGACGTCCTCGAGCACGGCCTCGTCGCCGCCCACCATGAAGGTGAGCGTGCCGGCGGCCGCGCCGGAGATGCCGCCGGAGACCGGGGCGTCGAGGAAGCGGAGACCCGCGGCGACCGTCGTCGCGTGCAGGTCGCGGGCCGCGTCGATGTCGATCGTGGAGGAGTCCACGATGACCGCGCCGGGCTTGGCGTTCGCGAGGACGCCGTCCGCGCCGCCGAGCACCGCCTGCACCACGTGGTGGTTCGGGAGCATCGTGAACACGACGTCGGCGTCGGCGACCGTCGCGGCCACGGAGGCCTCGATGACGACCCCCACCTGCTCGGCGGCGGTCCGCGCCGCGTCCGAGAGGTCGAAGCCGTGCACCTCGTGCCCTGCGTCGACGAGCCGCCCGCTCATGGGGGCGCCCATGTTGCCCAGTCCGATCCAACCGATTCGCATGCTTGCTGCTTTCTAGGAGATGTCCGTCGAGTGCTGCGTGGCCGCGATCCGGTGGCGGCGGAGGGACGGTCGTCTCGTGACGCCCGTCTCGTGACGCGGAGCACTCGGGGGCACATGCTTGGCGTTTCGCGGCGCCGGCGCAATGACGGGAAAGGCGCCTCCCCCGTGCAGGAATGCACAGGCCCGGCCGTCTGCGTTATCGTCCGACGGTGACGGCGCTGGTGGGGTTCGGGATGGGCGGTCGCGGTGCGCGCTGACGACCTGCTGATCCTCCTCGAGGTGGCCCGCGCCCGGTCGTTCGTGCAGGCCGGGGTCGCGCTCGGCCTCGACCACACCACGGTCTCCCGACGCATCGGCAGCCTGGAGAAGGAGCTCGGCGACCGGGTCCTGGACCGGACGCCGACCGGGGTGCAGCTCACGGTGTTGGGTCGGGCGATCCTCCCCGCGGCCGAGCAGGTGGCCGGCGCCATGGACATCGCGGAGCAGGCCGCCCGCCCCGACCGCCGGGTCTCCGGCCACGTCCGCATCGCCTGCACCGAGGCCTTCGCCGCCCGGTTCGTCGCGCCCGCGATGGCGCGACTGCACCAGGAGCACCCCGGGGTGAGCATCGACGTCGTGGTCGCCACGCGGCCGCTCGGCCACGCGACGGGCGTCGACGTCGAGATCGGCGTCGGGTCCCCACCGGCGCGGCGCTTCGAGGTCACGCCGCTCGCCGACTACCGGCTCTCGCTCTACGCGTCGTCCGCCTACCTGGAGCGCGTCGGCACCCCCACGGTCGCGACCCTCGCCGACCATCCCATCGTCTACTACGTCGACGCGCTCCAGCGCGTCGACGAGCTCGGTCTGACCGATGCCGGGATCCCGGTGGACGCGGTCCGCCTCGGCTCGACGAGCGTGCTCGTCCAGCACGGGCTGACCCTCGCCGGAGGCGGGATCGGGCTCCTGCCCGACTTCCTCGCCCGCTCGACGCCCGACCTCGTCCGACTGCTCGCCGACGAGGTGCGCATGGTCCAGTCGTACGTCGCGCTCCTGCCCCCGCGGGCGCTGCGGCGGCCCGCGGCCATCGCCTTCATGTCGGCGCTGGTGCGCGAGCTCGAGGAACGCCGCGCCGAGCTCGTCGACGACGCCGTCCCCGCTGCCGTCCTCGACGGGGCGTAGCGCCGCGCGGTCCCTCACATCGCGCTGCGGAAGATCGGGGTCGCGAGCTTTTCGAACGGTTCGCCGAGCGGTCGGAACACCTCGGCGGGCCGACCGCGGCCGCCGGCCGGCTTGACCGACTCCCCCGTGGAGGCGAGGAAGTCGCGGGAGGCGCGGAGCTTGCGCTGGAAGTTCCCGGGGTCGATGGCGAGCCCCCAGACGGCCTCGTAGACGCCGCGGAGCTGGGCGAGCGTGAACTCGGGCGGGAGGAAGGAGGCGGCGAGGCGGGTGTACTCCAGCTTCGACGCCACCCGGTCCCGCGCCTCGGCGAGGATCGCGTCGTGGTCGAAGGCGAGGCTGCCGGCGACCTCGTCGACGGAGCGCCAGACGGCCTCGTGCGCGTCGGTGCCGGCGGTCGGGGGCAGCGCGTGCGGGGTGACGCCGAGGTAGGCGACGCTGACCACGCGGTGGGGGCGGCGGTCGCGATCGGGGCCGCCGAACGTCTTCAGCTGCTCGAGCGCGAGACCGTCGCCGACGATGCCGGTCTCCTCGACGAGCTCGCGGCGGGCGGCGTCGAGGAGCTCCTCGCGGTCGCCGACGAAGCCGCCGGGGAGGGCCCAGCTGCCGGCGTACGGCTCCTCGCCACGCCGCACCACCAGCACCGCGAGGTCTCCGTCGAGCATCGCGAAGAGCACGACGTCGACGGTGAGGTAGAAGATCGGGAAGCTGCTGCGGTACTCCACCCGGCGACGCTAGTTGTCAGGGCGACAACAAGTCAACCGCGCGGCGGCGGCTCCAGGCCGAGGTCGCGGGCCACGTGACCGAGCATCGCGGCTGCGGCCACCCGCCCCTCGGGCACCGGCAGGATCGGGAAGACGTGGATCGCCCCCTCGACCTCGTGGTAGCCGACCTCGCCGGTGCCGGCGAGCCGCTGCGCGAGGAGCCGGCAGTCGGGCTGGGTGACGTCCCGCGTGCCGACCCACAGCTCGACGCGCGGCAGGCCCTCCGTCGCGCCGAACAGCGGGCTCACCGACGGGTCGTCGAGCGGCGTACCCGCGGCCCAGACGCGGGCGACCTCCCGCAGCGCGGCGCGCGCGAGCCAGGGGTCGATGCGCTCGACGGCGTCGATACCGGGGTTGGCCATCGACAGGTCGAGCCACGGCGCCATGAGCGTGAGGCCCCGCAGCGGGCTGGGCGTCGC
>DASWYU010000108.1:0-2438 GCA_036404795.1 Nocardioides sp.
GGTCGCGGGCCTGCGGGCCGACACGTCGCGGCGCCGCGCGCTGCGCACCACCAACCGCGCCGCCGCCCTGGCGCTCGACTGGGACCACGTCCTCGACGCGTCCCTGGCGACGCTCGACAGCGAGCGGCTCGTCCCGACGGGAGGCCACCGTGTCGCGTGAGAAGCCGACCACCCTGCGCGAGGCGGGGCCGGGGCTGCGGCGCACCGTCCGGCACCTGCGGCCCTACCTTCGCCGCGAGAGCCCGCTCGTCGCGGGCGGGATGCTGGCCCTGTTCGTCGAGGTGCTCATGCGCCTCGCCGAGCCGTGGCCGCTCAAGTTCGTCATCGACGCCGTCATCGCGGCCTCGGGGGCCGACATCGCCGGCGCACAGCCGGGCGACGTGCGCGCCACCCTCACGATCGCCGCCGTGGCCCTCGTCGGGGTCGTGCTCGTGCGGGCCGTGGCCGCCTACGCCACGACACTCGCCTTCGCCCTCGCCGGCAACCGGCTGCTGACGCGGGTGCGGGCCGACGCCTACGCCCACCTGCAGCGCCTCCCGATGGCCTTCCACGACACGGCCCGCACGGGCGACCTCGTGCAGCGGGTCACCGGCGACGTCGGTCGGCTCAAGGAGGTCGTCGTCACCGCCGGGCTGCCGCTCGTCGGCAACATCGTGACGATGCTCGGCATGGTCGTCGTCGTCGCGATCCTCGACTGGCCGCTCGCCCTCCTCATGATCACCGTGGTGCCGCTGTTCCTGCTCGCCGGACGCGAGACGTCCCGCAGCATCCACGGCGTCTCGAAGGAGCAGCGGAAGGCGGAGGGCGAGCTCGCCTCCCTCGCCACCGAGACCCTGTCGTCGATGCGGGTCGTGCACTCCTACAGCCTCGCCGACCACCTCCACGGTCGCTTCGCGCAGAGCAACGGCCGCAGCCTCACCGAGGGGGTGCGCACCAAGCGGCTCTCGGCGCGGCTCGAGCGCACCACCGACGTGCTGGTCGGCGTCGCGACGGCCCTGGTGCTGTACGTCGGGGCGCAGCGCGTGCTCGCCGGCATGCTCACCCCCGGCGAGCTCGTCGTGTTCCTGACCTACCTCAAGGCCACGTTCAAGCCGATGCGGGACCTGGCGAAGTACACCGGCCGCATCGCCGCCGCGGCCGCGTCAGGCGAGCGCGTCGTCGACCTCCTCGAGGTCGAGCCCACCGTGCGCGACGCGACGTGGGCCCGGGAGGCCCCGGCCCTGCGTGGCGACATCGTGCTCGACGACGTCTGGGTGTCCTACACCGCCGACCACCCGGTGCTGCGCGGCGTGTCGCTGCGGATCCGCGCCGGGGAGCGGGTCGCGCTCGTCGGCACCTCCGGCTCCGGCAAGTCGACGCTCGCCTCGTTGCTCTCCCGGCTGCGCGACCCCGACGCGGGGTCCGTCCGCATCGACGGCCACGACCTGCGCGACCTGACCCTCGACTCGCTGCGCGGCCAGGTCTCGGTGGTGCTCCAAGAGAGCGTGCTCTTCGCGACCTCCGTCGAGGAGAACATCGCCCACGGGCGCCCCGGCGCGACCCGCTCCGACATCGAGGCCGCCGCCCGCATCGCCGGGGCGCACGACTTCATCGAGGCGTTGCCCGAGAGCTACGCGACGGTGGTCGGCGAGCGGGGCGCGACCCTGTCCGGCGGCCAGCGGCAGCGCATCGCCATCGCCCGCGCCGCCGTGCGCCGCGCCCCGGTCGTCGTGCTCGACGAGGCCCTCACCGGGCTCGACGAGGGCACGGAGGCCGAGGTGCTCGGCGCCCTCGAGCGACTCACCGCGGGCCGCACGACCATCGTCGTGACCCACGACCTCGCCCACGCCCGCGACTGCGACCGCGTCGTGTGGCTCGAGAACGGCGAGGTCGTCGCCGACGGCCCGCCCGCCGAGGTGCTGACCCCCACCGCGGAGGTCCCGCGTGCGGTCGGCTGAGCGGGCACCCGTGCCCGACGTCCGTGTGCCCGACCTCGGGGTGCCCGGCCTCGACCTGCTGCTCGGCGACGGCCTGGCGGAGCTGCTCGGGAGCGACGACGTGGAGCGGCTCCGGCTGCGCGTGAAGCCCGGCACGTCGGCGGCGCTGGCGGTACGGCGCGGGTCGACCCACCTCCTCGTGCTCGCCGCCGCGGGGCGGGCCCGCGCGAAGGTGGCCAAGACGGCGGAGAAGGCCGCCGCTCTCGACGCGGTGGCGGCCGAGGACACCGAGCGGGGGGTGCTGGCGACGTACCTGCCCGGGGACCGGGACCTCCCCGGCGTGCGGCGCCTCCCCGAGGGCGCGGCGGTGCTGTCCTACAACCCGCAGCGGCGGCTCGTCGCCCGGATCGACGGCAACGATGGACCCCGGGTGCTCCGCGTCGTGCGGCCGGCCGCGCACACGGCGGCGGCGCGGGGTCCCCGAGCGCTCGGAGGCCGCGCCGGCACGCCTCGTCTGCTCCA
>DASWYU010000109.1:0-8779 GCA_036404795.1 Nocardioides sp.
GACGCTCCCGGAGCGCCACTCGGTGCGCGCGGCGCGGATCCGCTCCTCCCGCGACCCGGCCGCGACGCCCGCAGCGACCCCTGCGGCGACCAGGTGGCGCAGGGCCGCGCCGTACGCCGGGTTCCGCACCACCTCCCCCGGTTCCGGGGCGCGCCCGTCGACCAGCCACAGTGCCGCCGAGGTCGGCCAGTGCTCGGTGAAGTGCTCGCGCATCGTCGCGATGGTGCGGCAGAGCTGGGGTCCGGCCGGGTGCCCGTCCTCCAGGTAGTGGATCGCCGGCGCCAGGACGTCCCCGAGCTCCCAGGTGCCGTGCGTCTGAAGGAGCGCGAGGAGGGACTCGACGGCAGCCGGTACGGCGGCGGCGAGCGCCCCGCTGCCCGGGACGGCGTCGAGCCCCTCGGCCCGGAGGTGGGCGATGGTCGCGCCGGCGGGCGCCGGGCCCTGGCCGTTCACCACGACGACGTCGCCGCCGGCCGGGGCCACGAGGCCGACGAGGTCGCCGCCCGGCCCGTTGAGGTGAGGCTCGACGGCGTGCAGCACGAAGGCGCCCGCGACCGCCGCGTCGACGGCGTTGCCGCCGCGCTCCAGCACCGACTGCGCGACACCGGCGGCGAGCCAGTGCGTGCCGGCCGCCATGCCGAACGACCCGGTCAGCGTCGGGCGGGTCAGGTCGGCGGGCGGGGCGACGAAGGAGGAGGCCATCCTGCGAGGATGCCACCATGGCCACGCGGCGATCCTCCCGTCTGCTCGTCGCCCTCGGGTCGCTGCTGGTGGTGGCCGGGCTGGCGGTGCTGGGCTACGTCGCGTGGCAGGTCTGGGGCACGAACATCGTCTCCGAGCGCCGCCACGACGCCGTCGTCGAGGAGCTCGAGGACGCCTGGGCCGGCGGGGAGGACACCGCCGCCGTCGCGTTCGGCGAGGCCGAGGCGATCCTGCGCGTGCCCGCCTTCGGCGACGACCTCCGCGTCGACTCCACGTCGACCTGGGTCGTCGACCCGCTGCCGGCCAACCCGTCCGGCGGGGTGCAGCCACCGCAGGAGCCCGACCAGGCGCTCCTGACGCTCACGACGTGCGCGGAGCTGTTCGCCACCGACGACCGGTACATCGCGTTCGCCGCCCTCGTCGACGTCGAGCCGGCGGGCTGACGGGCTGACGGGCTGACGGGCAGCACCCCGGACGCCCACGAGGGGTACGACGCGGCCGGAGCCGCGTCGTACCCCTCGGGTGCTGATCGGACGAGCGGGTCAGGCCTTCGCCGACTCCCCCGACGTCTCGGTCTCCTCGATCCGCTCGGCCCGCGGGGCACCGGTGAGGCGGTCGGTGCGGGCCTCGCCGAGCGACCCGCCGGAACGCTCGATGTCGTAGGCGGTCTCGGCGTGCTCGGTGAGGTCGATGCCGGCGTACTCCGCCTCCTCGTCGACGCGCAGCCCGATCGTCTTGTCGAGCACCTTCGCGATGATCCACGTGACGACGAAGGCGTAGCCGCAGGTCGCGCCGATCGCGACGACCTCGCGCCAGGCGATGTCCCAGCTGCCGCCGAACAGCACGCCCTCGATGCCGGCCGGCGAGCCCGAGAAGCCGATGAGCACGACGCAGAGCGAGCCGACGATGCCGCCCATGCCGTGCACGGCGAACGCGTCGAGCGTCTCGTCGACGCCGAGCTTCTTCTTCCAGGTGCAGGCCCAGGCGACGAACGCGCCGGAGGCGATGCCGACCACGATCGCGCCGAGGGCGTCGACCGCGTCGGCCGACGGGGTGATGCCGACGAGGCCGGAGATGATGCCGGACGCCATGCCCAGCGTCGTGGGCGCGCCGTCGCGGATCTTCTCGACGAGGCAGAAGCCGATCATGCCGGTGGCACCGGCGATGAGGGTGGTCATGACGGCGTACTGCGCCAGGAAGTTCGCGCCGCCCGCCGTGCCGCCGTTGAACCCGAACCAGCCCATCCACAGCAGGCCCGCGCCGAGCAGCACCAGCGGGAGGTTGTGCGGGCGGGCGCCCATGTTCTTGCGCGGGCCGAGCACCATCGCGAGCGCCAGGGCGCCGAGGCCGGCGGACATGTGGACGGCGGTGCCGCCCGCGTAGTCGTGGAGACCGAGGTCGTTGCGCATCCAGCCGCCCTGCGTGTCGTCGCCGTCGAAGGCGAACACCCAGTGGCCGAGCGGGAAGTAGACGAGCGTGACCCAGACGGCCGAGAAGACGAGCCAACCGCCGAACCGCATGCGGCCCACCGCACCGGACGCGACGATCGCGACGGTGATCGCGGCGAACAGGATGTAGAACGCGAACCAGTAGGGGTCGACGAGCTGGGCCTCACCCGGGTCGTCGTAGATCCCGAGGAAGCCGAGGTAGCCGTCCGGGTTGCCGATGAGGCCGAGGCCACCGACGGTGTCGCCGACGACGAGGCCGTGGCCGAAGAGCACGTAGAGCACGGTCACCGTGCCGAGCGTGCTCATCGTCATCATGATCATGTTGAGCGCGTTCTTGCTGCCCACCATGCCCCCGTAGAACAGGGCGATGCCCGGGAACATGATGATGACGAGCGCCAGCGCGGCGAGCATCCACGCGACGTCTGCTGCGGGCATGCGGTTCTCCTTCTCGGGGTGGTCTCTGCGGTGGCTCAGCCGGTCGGGCCGTGGGCGCGCAGCCAGGCGGCGGCGCGGTGGCGGTACTTGGCGATGCCCTTGTAGTCGGCCATGTCCTCGGGGAGCTCGGCGATGACGTCGGCCGCCCGCACCCGCCACGGCTCGACGCGCACGAGCTCGTCGAACGGCAGCAGGTAGCTGCGGATGAGGAACATGACCGCACCCGACTCCGGCAGCCGGATGAGGTGCTGCACCTCCGTGCGGAGGTGCACGAGACGCCCGAACGTCTCGTCGTCGACGACCTGCACGGTCTCCCGGTCCGGGCCCCACTCGGGGTAGAGCTCGGTGGAGACGTCCAGGCGACGACCGATCGTGAGCGTCCAGTTGGTGCGCCGGTAGGTCTCGCCGGGCTGGAGCCGCTTGATGAACTCGTGCGCCCGGGTGATGACGCCCTCCGCGTGGATCCGCGGCACGGGGCCGTGGATCTCGAGGAACGTCATCCCGACGTCGAAGCCGAAGGACCAGTCGGCCGCGAAGGTGACGACGCCGGCGTCGCCGTAGAGCGTCCCGTCGCGCTCGTCGAGCAGCACCACGTCCTCCTGCACCTGCGCGGTGATCCACCGCAGCGGCGGCGCGGGGAGGGTCGCGGGGTCGCCGAGCACGAAGGTGTGGTCGATGCCGAGGAGGTCGTTGCGCCAGCGGTACGACGGACGCGGGCCCCCGTCGAGCACCTCGAGGCCGAACGCGTCGGGGCGGGAGAGCGCCAGCTCCCGCATGAGGCAGAGCATCGCGTCCCAGCAGGCGACGTCCATGTGGGGCAGCACCGCGTGGCGGGACGGGTCGCGCTCGAGGATCGCCGCACGCTCGGCGAGCTCGTCGCCGTACGCCGAGTCCACGTCCACCACCGCCGCACCCCACTGCCCCGCCGGCGTCGTGACGACGCCGCGGGCCGGCTCGACGTTGGTCGAGTAGCGGTAGGTCTCGTTCGGGAACGGGAACGGGAAGCCGGCGACCAGGTCGGGCGCGGTCGTGGCAGCCGTCGGGTCAGCGGTCGGGGCGAGCGTCACAGGGTCACCTCCAGGTGGGCGCGGCCGTCGGCCGCGGGCAGGGCACGGGACACGCAGGCCATCAGGCAGGAGCCGGACGCCCGCGTCGCGTCGTCGAGGTAGAGGTCGCGGTGCAGCACCGGGCCGCTGCCGGGAGCGACCTCGACGCGACACTCGCCGCACACGCCCTGGCGGCAGAGGTTCGGCACGGAGAGGCCGCCGTCCTCGAGCGCCTCCAGCAGGCTCGTGCCCGACGGCACCTCGAGCACCCGGCCGGCGACGCCGACCGTGAACGGCTCGCCCGGGTCGAGGGCCGCGACCCCGAACGGCTCGAGGTGCACCCGGCTGGCGGGCCAGCCGAGGTCGGTGGCGGTGGCGACGACGGCGTCCATGAAGCCGGCGGGCCCGCACGTGTAGAGGTGCGTGCCCAGCGGCTGCTCGGCGAGCCTGACGGCGAGGTGCTCGGCGAGCCCGGCGCGGTCGTGGAGGAACGTGACGCGGTCGCCGCCGAGCTCCTTCAGCTCGTCGACGTGGGCGCCGTGGCCGTCGCGGAACACGTAGACCAGCTCCGCGTCGCGCCCCCACCGCACGTGCGAGCGGAGGTGGGACAGGAGCGGGGTGATCCCGATCCCGGCGCCGACGAGCAGGTGGCGGGTCGCGACGTGGACGGGCGCGAACGCGCTCCGGGGCGGGGTCGCGGTAAGCCGGTCGCCCACGGCGAGCCCGTGCACCCACGCCGAGCCCCCGGCGCCCGTGCCGCCCTCCGCGGTGGTCGCGCAGCGCAGCACGGAGATCGCGTAGCTCGTCGGGTGCACGCTCTCGCCGGTCAGCGAGTAGGCGTTGGCCGCCTTCCGCGTGCGTCCCCCACCGACCGGGACGTCGACCACGAGGTGGCTGCCGGGGGTGTACGGCGGCAGCGCGGCGCCGTCCGGAGCCGCGAGCGTGACGCTCCGGATGCCGGGCACGGCGTCGTCGACGGACGTGACGACGAGGTCGAGCCGCGCGCTCACGCGGCCACCCCCGCGGTCCCGGGCTGCTCCGCCGCGGTCCCGGGCTGCTCCGCGTCGACCATGAACCCGAGGTGCTCACCCGTGCGCCGCGAGACGTGCGGGTAGACGAGCAGGCTCCGGGCGCACCCCGTGCAGGCCACGACGTCGTCGATCGCGACCGGCGCCACGGTGGTGGCGTCGCAGTGCACGCACCACACGGCCCGGTCGGCGGTCGAGACCACGCCGAAGGTCATCTCGTCGTCCGCGAGCCCGGCCCGCACCCCGGCCGCCCGCACGGCGAGGCACTCCCGCGCCGTACCGGCCACCAGCACCCGGTGGCCCACCCGCGCCGTGGCGAGGTCCGCGTGCAACGCGGCGACGGCGGTGGGGACGTCGGCCGCCTCGTGGCGACGTACGGCGCGCCCCGCCACCGCCTCCGCCCACCGGTCCGCGACGGCCGCGGCCCCCGGGAGGACGAGCAGCGTGAAGGTCCGCCCGCGCGGGTCGGGTGCGGCGCCGGGCGCCGTCTCGTCCCACGCCCAGCGCGGCACGCTGGTCTGGTTCATGCCGACCACGACGATCCCCCCTCTCCGCCCCGGTCCGTTCCGTGGCGGGTAGTCGAACGCGACGGTGTTGCGGCGGCGTGACGCCGGTGTTCCACGGGCAGCACGCTCGTCGTGATCTGGCTCACGAGCAGGTTCACGAACGGGGTCACGACGCCTCCCCGCGCAGCCAGGCCATCGCGGGCTCCCGGTAGTCGAGGAAGCCCTTGTAGGCCGCCAGGTCCTCCGGCAGCTCGAGCACGACGCGCGCCAGCTGGTCGCGCCACGCCGGCACCTGGCGGATCTCCTCGAGGGAGGACAGGTGGGTGCGGATGTTGAACGTGACGGCGCCCGTCATCGGCAACCGCACGAAGTGCTCGACCTCGATCCGGAGCTGCAGGCGACCCCAGTCCTCCGCCGCGACGAGCGCCGGGATGTCGCCCGCCCAGGCGGGCAGCTCCTCCAGGCTGACGTCGAGCAGGCGGGACCCGGAGGCGGAGAGCGTCCAGTTCACGCGGCGGTAGACCTGGTCGGCCGGGAGGCGCCGCAGGAACTGCTCGGCGCGCGACGTGATGCCCTCCCGGGTCAGCCGCGGCACCGGGTTGTGGATCTCCGCCATCGTCATGCCGACGTCGAAGGAGACCGACCACGCGGCCGCGAAGGTCACGAGGCCGGCGTCGAAGCAGAGCTCGCCGTCGCGCTCCTTGACGAGCAGCAGGTCGTCCGGGATCTCCCGCCCGAGGAACGTCATCGGGTCCCACGGCAGGCTGGCGGCCTCACCGAGCACGAAGGTCTGGTCGGTGCCGAGGGCGGCGTTGCGCCAGCGGAACCGGTCGGGGTCGCGGGGGTCCTCGTCGAGGCGCATGATCGCGGGGTACGACGCGGCCAGGTCCCGCAGGTAGTAGAGCAGCAGGTCCCAGCAGGCCGGCAGCATCCCGGGCATGATCCGCACGCGGTGCGGGTCCGCGTCGAGGATGCGGCGGCGGTCGGCCATGATCGCGCCGTACTCCTCGCCCCCGAGGTCGACGATCGTCGCGCCCCACTCGCCGGCCGCCGTGCGGCGCGGGACCCGCGCGGGTTCGACGTTGACGGAGTAGCGGAACGCGTCGAGGTCGTCGGGGAACGGCCACGGCAGGCGCGCGGTGTGCCCGCGCACGGGGAACGACGGACCGGTCGGTGCGGTCGGGGCGGCCGGTGGGGTCGGGGCGAGGGTCACAGGTCCACCTCGATGTCGGTGTCGGCGGTGGCCGCGCGCGAGACGCAGGCCAGCATGCGGTCGCCGGCCTCCTTGGCGGCGTCGGGAAGCACGAGGTCGCGGTGCTCGACGGCGCCGCGACGTACGGGCACCTCGCACTCGCCGCAGACCCCCTGACGGCAGAGGTTGGGTACGGCGCGCCCCGCCCCCAGCAGCGCCTGCAGCAGGCTCGTCCCCGGGGGCACCGCGAGGCGTTCGCCGGTCGAGGCGAGGGTCGCGGTGAACGGGACGCCGGCGTCCAGCTCGGGGGCGGTGAAGCGCTCCAGGTGGACGCGCTCCGCGGGCCAGCCGGCGGCGCGGGCGGCGGCGACGTAGGCGTCGAGCATCGCCACCGGGCCGCAGGCGTAGGCGTGGGTGCCGAGGGGTTGGTCGGCGAGGCGGGCCGCGAGCAGTCCGGCGGTGGCCTCGATGCTCGTCGCCTCGTGCAGCGTCACCCCGTCGCGCTCGGCGAGGGTGCGCACGTCGTCGAGGTGGGCGGCGTGGCCGGGTCGGTAGGAGTAGAGCACCTCGACCGTGCCGCCCCACCGCACGACCGCGCGGGCGTGGGACAGCACCGGGGTGATGCCGATGCCGCCGGCGACGAGGAGCGCGTGCCGCTGGTCGTGCCGGGGCGCGAACGCGGAGCGCGGGCCCTCCACCTCGACCAGGTCGCCGGGGGCGAGACCGTGCACCCAGCGCGAGCCCTGCTCGCGGCGCAGCACCGAGACGGCGTAGCTGCGCGGGTTGAACCCGTCCCCCGTCAGCGAGTACGCGTTCCGCTTCTCCCCCGCGGCCCCCGGGTCGGTCGTGAGCACGACGTGGGCGCCCGGTTCGTGGGGCGCCAGCGGCCGGCCCTCCGGGTCGACGAGCACGAGGTGCCGCACGTCGGCGGTCAGGTCCCGCACCGCGGCGACGCGCAGCAGACGGGGACCGGTGGTGTACGCCGCGTGCAGGTGCGCCCCGAGGGGCCGGGCAGCGAGGGACCGGGCGGCGACCGGGGTCGTGGTCATGCGGCCACCTCCCCGCTGTCGGCCCCGCTGTCCGACCCGCTGTCCGACCCGCTGTCCGAGGCGAGGAAGCTGCCGCGGACCGCCGAGTGGTGGGGGTGGATCTCCAGCGTGCGGGCGCAACCGGGGCACCGCGCCGTACCGCCGGGCTCCCCGTGCATCCGATGCGTGGCGCGGCAGTGCGCGCAGTAGACGGGGAGGTCCGTCGGGCCCGTCGCGTCGACGACGAACGCGCGGAGCTCCGCCCCGCTCGCCCCGTGCGAGCGGCACCGGGCGAGCGTGAGCAGCACGTCGTGCTGCGGACCCACGACCATGATCCGCACCCCGATGCGCGCGGCGGCGAGGGCGGCGTCGAGAGCGGGGTCGACGGCGGGGTCGTCGCCCTCGACCGGGCCGTCGGCCACGACCAGGCGCGTCGGCACGCGCGCCTCGGCGTCGCGGACCCACGCGCCCGCGACCTCCGCGGTGCGGGGGTGCGTGCCGAGGGCGACGACGAGCACCGAGGCCGCCGACGGGTCGACCGGCTCGGGCACCGTCGGCCAGCGGGGCAGGCCCAGGATCGTCGTCGGAGGTGTCACCAGCGTCGTCATCCGGCGCGGTCCGTCCCGCTCAGAGGAGGTCGGCGTCGCGGTCGCCGGCGTAGAACGCCAGGGCGTAGGACGGCGTCGAGAACGCGATGCGCGAGCCCTTGGGGAAGAAGATGGCGTCCTTCGCGCGGGCGACGGTCTTCTGGCCCGTGTCGACGTTCTCCAGCAGGAACTCGCCCTCGAGGACGACCTTCATCTCGTCGTACTCGTAGAGGTAGACCAGCGGCGCGTCCGTGTGCTTGAGCTCGAAGAACCCGGAGCACATCGAGCTGCCCTCGGGGTTCTCGTAGACGTCGCCGATGTAGCCCTCGGCCTCCGGGAAGTCCGTCATCCGGGGCAGGCCCTTCCAGGCGTCGGGGGTGACGAGGAAGGGGGCCGTGCTGGGCGCGTCGGGGGTGGTGGTCATCGAGCCGCTCCGATCATGCGAGGAAACGTTGTCTGCTCAGATGAAACTCAGCAGGTGTTTCCGTCGCCCGTGCCCGGCGTAACGATCGCGTGACGGCGGCCCCGGGATCGGTCGTAGTCCCTGACGTTTCGAACCCGACACGCCGATCCCTGCCCGATATCGAGGCCCGGAACGTCAGGGACTATCCGGGGGTGGGGGCCCGGCGCGGAGAAGGAAAACGCGGACCGGACCCGGCGAGGATCAAGGAAACGCGGACGATCGAGCACCCCCGGTCCGCGTTTTCTTCCGCACGGGCGCGTACGGCGCGGGCCCGCCCCGCGGCGACGCCCCCGACGCGCGCGGCGTCAGGCGCCGGACGCGTGCCAGCGGCCGTGGGTGCGCTC
>DASWYU010000110.1:0-16190 GCA_036404795.1 Nocardioides sp.
GAGCCGGCCCTCGACCTCGGGGCCGAGCTGCTCGACCGCGCTCGCAGCCTCGGGGTGCCCGTGGTGCACATCCAGCACGACGCCGGCGTCGGGTCGCCCTACGACGTGACGGCCGAGATCGGTCGGATCGTCGACCGGGTCGCGCCGCACGGCGACGAGCCCGTGCTCGTGAAGAACTACCCCAACTCCTTCGTCGGCACGGAGCTGGAGGACCACCTCCGTCGCCTCGGGCGGGACAACGTCGTGCTCGCCGGGTTCATGACCCACATGTGCATCAACTCGACGGCCCGCGGGGCGTTCAGCCTCGGGTTCGCACCGACGGTCGTGGCCGGCGCCACCGCCACCCGCCGCCTCCCGGGAGCGGGCGGCGCCGCCGGCGTCGACGCCGCGTCGCTGCAGGCCGCGAGCCTCGCCGCGATCGGTGACCTCTTCGGCGTTGTCGTGCCCGACGTCGCGGCGCTGCCCGACTGAGGCCCGGACGCCGACGGGGACCCGAGCGCCGGGGCCTGGTGTGGCGCCCGCCGGTGTGACGTCCTATCCCGCCGAGCTGCGGGTTGCGTCGCGCTGGTGTCGTCGAGTTGCGGCTTCGGTCGACGCACGACGCAACTCGGCGCGGGCCCCGCTCAGACCGGCGGCTGCAGCCGGCGGATCGCGTCCGGGTCGATGCTCGGCACCGACGGGGCAGGTCGTCGAGCGTCAGCGAGTCGAGGTGCCGGCGGATCGCCACGGTCGTCGTCGAGCGCTCGGCGGGGTGGCTGCGCCACCGGTCGGTCAGCACGGCGAGGTCCCCGGCGCGGGCGGCGAACCAGAGCACGGGGTCGCTGCGCAGCAGGTCGAGGAGGGTGCGTGCCTGGAGGTACGGCGAGCCCGTCGCCGCCGTCGCCGTGAGGGCCGTCCGCACCTCGCCCCAGCGATCGAGCCACGGGTGGGCGTCCAGCGGGGCCGCCCGCTCGATGCTCAGCTCGTCCGTCGCGCGCGCGACGTGTGCGGCGACCGGTTCGCTGAGCCAGCGCGCGGCGTAGGCCTCGCGCTCGGCCGGGGCGCGGAGCAGCCAGTCGGAGGCGGCCACGGCGAGCACGTCGCGGGCCTCGCTCGCCGTCGCGCTGCCGGCGTCGGGGTCGAAGAGGTCGAGGATGCTCGACCACATGAGGAACGACTGCGTGGAGGGGATCGCGGCCGAGGCCGCGGGGGTCTCCCACGTGCCGGCGCGGGGGAGGAGCGCCGCTTCGTAGCGGTCGTGGAGCTCCGTCAGCGCGCGATGGGCCGACCACGGATCGGGGGCGTCGAGCGCCTCGCGCACGAGGTCGTCCGCCGCGGAGCAGGCACGCTCGGCGAGCTGCGCCGACCCGGAGTTGAACACTCAACGAGTGTAGGTCGACCTCTCAAGGAGCGCGTGTGGCGCTGGTCACGACGCTGCTCGGAACGTTCCGGTGTCCGTCAGAGCGCGGGGAGCCCGATCACGCGCACGCCGCTGGCCTCGGCGCCGGTGGCGTGACGGTCGAGGCCGAACTCGACCCGGTCGCCGACGGCGAGGGCCCGGCCGAGGTCCCAGCGGTCCCGGCCGCGGACCACCACGGCCGCCTCGCCGTCGTCCTGCGTGATGTAGCCGTAGTCCTCGCCCTCGTCGAACCAGGTGATCGTGCCTGCCGCCATGTACCGCTCCCGTCCGTCCCCGCCGACCGCGCGGCCAGCACGGGTCGGTACCCAGCTAGCCGCGGCTCACCCCCGCTCGTAGCGCCGGCACCGCCCGGTGAACACCGTGGCGACGACGGGGTCGAGCACGGCGTCGATGGTCGCGCGGGTCGGGTCGCCCGTCAGGGCGACGACGTCGGCGAGCCCGTGCGCGACGCTGAGGATCCAGGTCGCGGCGACGTCGGTGTCGGTGCCGTCGGCGACCTCGCCGCACTCGGTGCCGGCGTGGTGGGGTCGGGGGTGCGGCTGGTGCGCGGCGGTACGGCGCATCCCGCCCGCCGTCGCCTGCTCGGCCTCGCCGCGGCGCTCGCCGGGCTGGTGCTCGTCGCCGGGATCCTGCTCGCGCTGCCGGGTCTCGCCGGGGTCGCGCTCGGTCAGCTCGGGCTGTGGGCGCCGGACCTCTCGTGGCTCGTCCACGCGGGACTGGTGCTGGCCGGGCTGCTCGCGCTGCTCCGCGTGAGGGTGGCCGTGCGACTGCGGAGCGCCTGAGCCGAGGAGCGCGCCCGGCGGGCCTGCCGGGCCCGGTGTACCAGGTCGGCGGCGGCCGCGTCCCATGCTGGGTGCTCGAAGGTGAACCCGGCGTCGAGCAGGCGTCCGGGCACGACCCGCCGGCTCTTGAGGAGGAGCTCCGGGTCGGAGCGCAGCACGAACGCGCCGAGGCCCGCCATCCACCGCGTCGCGGGCAGTCCGGGGCGGCCGCCCCACGCGTGGCGCAGACCGCGCATGAGCTCACGCTGGGGGACCGGCCCCGGCGCGGCCAGGTTCACCGGGCCCGCGAGGTCGTCGCGCTCCAGCAGGAGGACCACGGCACGCACGAGGTCGTCGGCGTGGATCCACGACACGAACTGTCCGCCGCCGGCGACCGGTCCGCCCAGCCCGAGCCGCGCGAGCCACGACAGGTAGTCGAAGATCCCGCCCCGGTCGGGGCTCATCACCATGGCCGTCCGGAGGGCGACCCGGCGGGTCGTGGGGAGGTCCGCCGCCTGCTGTGCGGCCTCCCAGCGGCGGGCGATGCGCACGCTGTACTCCCAGTAGAGCGGCACGTCCGGCTCCTCGCCGCCGATCACCCCCGTGGCCTCGTCGTGGGCCGGGCCGCGCGTGTCGGCGTAGATCGTCGCCGTGCTCATCTGGAGCCAGACCCGTGGGGGCCGCTCGGCCCGCGCGATCGCGGCGCCGACCGCCCGGGTCGAGTCGACCCGTGAATCCATCATCGCGCGCAGGTTCCGGTCGCTGTAGCGGCAGCTCACCGACCGGCCCGCGAGGTTGACCACCGCGTCCGCGCCGTCGACCTCGCGCTCCCACGCCCCGCCTGACCGACCGTCCCAGACGACGTGCCGCACCCCCGGTTCGAGCGTCTCCGGCCGCCTGCTCAGCACGACCACGTCGTGCCCCGCCGCCGCCAGCGCGCGCCGCAGCACGACCCCCACCTGCCCGGTCCCGCCGGGGATCACGATCCGCATGGGCGCACCGTATGCCAAGTTTTGAACGTGTTCAATTCAGTGGTTCGCCGTCGTGTGCAGCGCGTGGCACGATCGAGCCGTGACGACCCTGCACCAGATCGCCCGGGCCGCCCTCGCCCTCCCCGACGCGGTCGAGCAGCGGTACGGACGGGACCGTGCCTACGTCGTGGGCGACGCGCGCTTCGTCGCCGTGACCGACGGCGTCGTCGAGCTGGCCCTCGGGGCGACGGAGACCTCCCGCGCCGCCACGGAGGTGCCCGGGTCGTCGGTGCGCGGCGGGCTCCTCGCCGTACCGCTGGCGGAGCTCGGCGGGATGGCCGCCAACTCGCTGGTGCGGCGGGCGTACGTCGCGGTCGCGCCCGCCGACGCCGCCACCGCGGTCACCGCTCCCGACTCTGCCCGCGCCGGTGCGGTCGGCGACCTGCCGCGGAGCATCGGCAACCCCGCGACCCGGGCGCTCGTGGGCGCCGGGATCACCACGCTCGCCGAGGTCGCGCGCCGTTCCGACGAGGAGCTGCTCGCGCTCCACGGCGTCGGTCCGCGCGCCGTCCGCCTGCTGCGCGAGACCCGATAGCACTGCGCCCGGCCCTCCGGTGGGCGACCATCGGGGCATGGACCTCTTCCCGCTGACGGGTGTCTACCTGCTGGCGCTCGGCGTGCTCCTCGGCTGGCCCGTCGCGCTGCAGCACGTCGCTCCCGCCGCGCTTGAGCGCATCGGTCTGCGGCACCCCCGGCGGCTGCTGCAGATGCACCTCGACTTCCTCCTCATGGGCATCGTCGTCATCGCACTCGGGGTGGCGCTGCCCGCGCTCCCGGGGCACGTGCAGGTCGCGCTCGTCGCCGGAGCCATCGTCAACCCGCTGCTGTTCCTCCCGCTCGGGTTTCGTGAGGAGTGGGGCGGCTCGGTGGTCTACCGCGTGGTGAGCACGCTCTCGTTCCTCGCGATGACGTACGGCGCGCTCGGCGCCGCCTGGCACGCCACGACGCTCTGAGGAAGTTCGCGGCCGGCGACAACCCCCGCGACGCCGGTGGAGTGTGGACAGGTGTGAGAGAGACGAGAAGCGGATGATCCCCCACAAGGACGCACGCGACTTCGAGGCCGTGCGCGAGCCGCAGACCGCCGGCGAGGACGACGAGGTCCTCGAGCGGGACGCGCTGCTGACGGTGGTCCGCGGGGGGGGGGCGACCTGGCGGCGAGGTGTTCGCGCTCGGCGGTCCTGGCTGGACCGAGGCCGACCTCGTCGACGTCCTGCTCGGCGGGCAGCCCGAGGTGCCGGTCGACTACTGACGGGCCGGGGACGGGCGGGCTCAGGTCGGGTTGTGCCGGAGGTCGCCCGTCCCGGTGCTGTCGTCGATGCCCGGTGACGGCGGGTAGAGGCGGTCGGGGTAGTCGATGTCGAACATCTCGCGGAGCGCCGTCGCCTGCGTGTCGACGTCGGCCAGCAGTGAGTTGACCTCGGTGACGACCCCGTCGAACTGCGTCGTGAACTTCGTGCCGAGGTCGGCGGCCGACGACGACGTCATCGGCACCGTCTCGTTGGCGTTCGCGGCGATGCTGGCGAGCGTGATGACGAGGGTGAACCCCACGACGGCGGCCTGCTGCGGCCCGGGGATCGCCGCGGCCGCGGTCGAGAAGGCGGCGATGGCCGACAGCGCGTCGCCGTCGACCTGGGCGCGGCTGTTCTGCTCGCGCAGCTTGAGCTGGTCGTCGGCCATGGACTCGAGCGCCTGGATGTAGGAATAGAGGTCGAGCTGGCCCGCCTTGGCGATGGTGGCGGTCAGCTCGACGTACGCCGCAGCTCCGGTCAGGAACCTGGCCTGGTTGGCTGCAGCGCTCGTGACCGTCGAGTGGAAGACCATGAAGTCCTCCTTCGCCGACCCCGTCCAGTCCGAGAGCTTCGTGCGGAGGTGTCCGATGTCGCCGTCGTTGCCGATGCCGTCGAGGAACCCGGCGGCGGTGCGCATCTGCTCGAGGGAGTACTGCACCGTGCTGGGCATCGAGCCGACGATGAAGTCGACCTTGTCGTCCATGCCGGAGAAGATGCCGTTCGCCCAGGTCGAGGCCTCGCCGCCGGTGGCGTTGATGCGGGCCTCGACGCTCTCGTGGCTCGAGTACGAGATCGTCTTGCGCTCGGTGAAGGGATAGGTCGTGCCGAGGTCGACCTCGAGCCGGTACTGCCCGGGGCCGCCGTAGTAGTCGGGCGTGTCCTCGAGGATGTCGAGGACGAGGTCGATCTGGCGCAGCTCGGTCAGCTTCGCCACGAAGTCGTCGTACGTGCTCAGGTAGCCGGAGTAGCTCCAGTCGCTCATCGGTGCGCTCCTCAGATTCCCGGGCCGTAGGGCGAGGACGGACCGTAGGGGCCGTAGTGCGGTTGCTCGGCGTCGGGGTGCGGCGGCGGGCTCACGTCGTGGGTGGGCTCCTCGTAGTCCGCGGCGTTCTCGGGCAGGCGCATCAGGCCGTTGAACTCCGTGAGCGCCTCGCCGTCGACGCGCACGTAGTCGTCCGCGATCTCCACGAGCGCGACGCCGGCCTCCGTGCACCGCAGCGAGGAGTGGTACGCCGACACGTGCAGGTCCTCCATGAGCCCGAGCAGCGTCGTCATCGCCAGCGGGTTCTCCATGCGGTTGGAGAAGCTCGTGAAGGTCGGCTTGGCCTGGAAGAGGACCGTGGCCGCGTCGCTGAACGTCTGGGCGATCTCGGGGAAGCGCACCCGGCCCGCGTCGTACATCGCGTGGAGGTCCGCGCCGAATTCGGATCCGCTGCCGGCGCCGGCGCCACGCCCACCTGACGAGGGGGCCGGCACGTATCCAGGGCTGTTCGGGTCGTCGCTCATGCCGGACCTGTCTTCCCGACCGCCGGCAGACGAAACGCGGCGGCTGGCGTCCTAGGGTGGTGGGCGGACTGCCGAGCTGAGGAGGATGCCGTGGCAGAGATCGTGCTGTTCCACCACGCGCAGGGGCTGACCGACGGGGTGCTCGGCTTCGCCGCGCGGCTCCGGGAGTCGGGTCACGAGGTGCACACGCCCGACCTCTTCGAAGGGCGCACGTTCGACGACCTCGCCGAGGGGGTCGGGCACATCGGCGAGATCGGGTTCCCCGCGTTGCTGCAGCGGGCCGCAGCGTCCGTCGAGGCGCTGCCGACGGCGGTCGTCTATGCGGGATTCTCGCTCGGGGTGGTGCCGGCCCAGATGCTCGCCCAGACCCGCGCCGGAGCGCGCGGCGCCGTCCTCATGGAGGCGTGCGTCCCGCCCAGCGAGTTCGGCGACGGCTGGCCCGACGGGGTGCCCGTCCAGGTGCACGGCACGGCCGACGACCCGTTCTTCGCCGGCGAGGGCGACCTCGACGTGGCCCGCGCGCTCACCGAGCAGGTGCCCGCCGCCGAGCTGTTCCTCTACCCCGGCGAGGCGCACCTGTTCGCCGACCCCACGCTCGCGTCGTACGACGCAGGAGCCGCCGCCCTGCTCGACGAGCGGGTCCTCGCGTTCCTGGGGACGCTCGACGGCTGAGCCGTCACCGGCCCCGTGCCAGGATCGACCGGTGGAGTTCGACGGGCCCATCCGGTTCGACCAGCGTGCGGCGACGGAGACCCGTCACCGGTTCCTCACGGCACTCCTCGACCGTGGCACCGCCCTCGACGTGGCGGAGGACGCGGCGCTCGTGCTCTACGAGCTGCTCCAGAACGGGATCGAGCACGGGGCGCCGTGTCCCGACGGAGCGTTGCACGTCTGTTGGCGCGTCGACGGAGCCCTCGTGCACCTCGCCGTCACCGACGGCGGCCGACCAGGTACGGGCGCCGAAGCCTGGCGCGAGCGCCGCCTCCGCGAGCCCGACCCGATGGCCGATCGCGGGCGCGGGCTCCACCTGGTCCACGGGCTGAGCCGGGCCTGGTCGGTCGAGACGACGCCCGCCGGGACGACGGTGCGGGCGGTCGTCCCGGTCGGTTGACCGCGCCCGCGCGCGCCGCGACCTGAGTACGCGGGCTCGCGCGCCGCCCCGCGGCGCGGCGGCAGGGTTCCGGCATGGAACTCGCCCGCCGTGCCCTCCCTCTGCTCCTGCTCCACGGCGCGGTGATCGCCGTCGTGGTGATGGTGTCGGCGGGCCACGACGTTGTCGCCTACGGGGTGGGCCGGAGCGACCTGCCCTTGGATCCGCTGGCGTGCCTCAGGTTCGTCGCGATCCTCGTCGCCCTCGGTGGAGCGGCGGTGGCCGCACAGTCCGTCGTCATCGTCCGGAAGGGACGGCGGTCGGTCGGACTGCTCGTGATCGCCGTCGGGCTGACCGTCGTGTCGGCGCTCGGCCAGGGCCTCGTCGTGGCGTTCCTCGCCGTGTTCCGGCTCGCAGGCGACAGGTCCCCCGTGGCCGTCGACTCCCTCCTCCTTGCTCCGGCCGTCTTCGTCGGGCACGTCGTGGCGGTGCTCGTCGTCGTCGGACTCGCGATCGCCGTCCGGAGCGCTTGCTTTGCGGGGCGGCCCCGCGAGTGAACGCAGCGGAGGATCCGACCCACCAGGTGGGTCGGATCCTCCTCAGGGTGATGCGCGTACCGGCGAGCACGACCGATCGCGGGCGCGGGTTGCACCTGGTCGACGGGTTGAGTCGGGCCTGGGCGGTCGAGACGACGCCCGCCGGGACGACGGTGCGGGCGGTCGTCCCGCTCACCCCGCCAGGAAGCTGAGCCGCACCTCGCGCTCGGTGTTGTCGACGTTGAGGTCGACGAGGCAGATGCTCTGCCAGGTGCCGAGGGTCAGGCGGCCGTCGAGCACGGGCACGGTGGCGTACGGCGGCACGAGCGCCGGCATCACGTGGGAGCGCCCGTGGCCGCGGCTGCCGTGCCGATGCCGCCACCGGTCGTCGGCGGGCAGGAGATCGCCCAGGGCGGCGAGGAGGTCGTCGTCGCTGCCGGCGCCCGTCTCGAGGATCGCGAGCCCCGCGGTGGCGTGCGGCACGAACACGTGCAGCAGTCCGTGGCCACGGTCGGCGACCCAGGCGCGGCAGTCCTCGGTCAGGTCGAGCACGACCTCCCGGTCGCCGCTGCGGTAGGTGCGTGTCTCGCTGTCCATCTCGTCATCGTGGCAGCCCGGGCGAGAGGAGCCGGAGGATTCCGATCCACCTGGAGGGTCGGATCCTCCGCTGGTGGTGCTCGGGTCTCCTCAGAGGGCGCGGCCCGCGGTGCCGGCGTGCTCGAGCGCTCGACCGTGCAGGTCGGCGGCCAGGTCCGTGAACTCGTCGAGCGCGGGGTTGACGCCGACGAGCGTGAACTCGCGCTCGACGACGGTCACGTCGGCCGGGAGCGGGGCCGTGCCGAGCTCGCGGCGCACGATGTCGCCGCCGGGGTTCCGCGCGCTCCACTCCTGCTCGACCCGGTCGGCCAGCTCGCGGCTCGCCGAGCCCTCGTGGCGGATGCTCGCGTCGATGCGCAGCAGGCTCATGGTGGTTCTCCTTCGTGGGGCGTCGTGGCACAGCACGGGCTGACGCTGTTCGACTACCTCGTGCTGAGCGCATTGTCGATGAGCGACGACGACCGCATGCGGATGAGCGACCTCGCCGAGTTCGTCAACGCGTCACCGTCGCGGCTGTCCAACGTGGTGAAGCGCTTCGAGCAGCGCGGCTGGGTCGAGCGCACCACCGATCCCGCGGACGGGCGGTGCACCGTCGCCGCGCTGACCCCCGTCGGCCGCGACCTCGTGGTCGCGGCGGCGCCGACGCACGTGCGCTCGGTCCGCGACGCGGTGATCGACCCGCTCGACGCCGACCAGCAGGCGGCCCTGTCGAGCATCGCCCACCGGCTCGCGGCCCGGATGACCGGCGCCGACGGGTCGGGGTGCACCGGCGAGGACGCGGCCGCGGGAGGCTGCTGACGGCGTACGGCGCGGGGGAACCCGCCGTCAGTCCCGCAGGCGCACCGCGACGAGCGCCACGTCGTCCTCGGTCCAGCCGGGCAGCATCCGGCGCAGCAGCCGGTCGCACAGGTCGTCCGTCGCCGGGTCCTCGGCGATCAGCTCCGTGACCACCGCGCACAGCCGCTCGATCCCGACGTCGAGCACCTCGCCGCGCCGCTCGACCAACCCGTCCGTGTAGAGCAGCAGCAACGAACCGGGCGGCAGGTCCGCGACCGTCTCGCGACGGGCCGACGACGCCGCGAGGTCCGGGAGCAGCCCCAGCAGGGGGTCCGTCGCGGTCGACCACAGGGTCCGGGCGCGACCGTCGGTGACCACGAGCGGCGGCGGGTGCCCGGCGTTGCTCCAGCGCAGCCGGGCGCCGCGCGGCTCGCCCGGCCCCTCCGTCCGTTCGAGCCGTCCGACGAGCGCCGTCGCCATCGTGTCGACGCGGAGCGTGGTCAGCGCGAGGTCGACGCCGTGGAGCACCTCGGCCGGACCGGCGCCCGTCGTGACCGCGATGCCGCGCAGGAGCGTGCGCACCTGTCCCATCGCCGCGGCCGCCGTCGCGTCGTGCCCGATCACGTCCCCGATGACGAGGGTGAGCGTGTCGCCGCGAGGCTGCTGGAACGCGTCGTACCAGTCCCCGCCCACCTGCGCCGACTCCGCCGCCGGTTCGTAGCGCACGGCGACGTCGAGACCCGCGACCGTCGGGGGTGCGGTCAGCAGGCTGCGCTGCAGGCGCTCGGCGAGGTCCCGCTGCCCCGCGTAGAGCGAGGCGTTGTCGAGCGCGAGCCCGGCGCGGTCCGCCACCTCGGTGAGCATGACCAGGTCCTCGGGGGTGAAGGAGGGGCGGCCGGCGTCACGGAAGACGGTGAGCAACCCGGCGGTGCGACCGCGTCCCGGCAGCGGCACGACCACGGCGGCGGCAGGTGCCAGCTCCCGGCACAGGTCGGCGGCACGACCCGGCTCCAGGATCGCCACGATCCGCTCGGTGGCGCCGCTCGCCACGACGACCGGCTCGCGGCTCGCGAGGGCGTCGGCGACGAGGGAGCCGTCGGTGAGGGCGGGCACGCGCACCGCGGCGTACTCCTCGACCAACGGACGCCGCGCCTCGTCGGCGTGCCACCAGCCGACGTCGCGCAGCCGGCGCCGCCAGGGGGTGCCGCTGAGCGGCCCGTCGGGGAGCCGTCCCTCGATCTGCGTGATGACGCACCAGTCGCCGAGCCGGGGCACGAGGATCTGCGCCAGGCGCTCGACGGCCTCGTCGGCCTCGAGCGTGTCCGTCAGGGTGCGGGTGACGTCGGCGAGCAGCTCGGCGCGGCCGGCGGCGCGGGCGAGCACGTCCTGCGCGACCCGACGCTCGGTGACCTCGATGAAGTAGACCGACAGGCCGTCGGGGGTCGGCCAGCAGCGCACCTCGAACCACGCGTCGAGCGGGGGCGGGTAGTACGCCTCGAAGGACTGCGGTCGCCCCGTGGCGACCGAGCCGCGGTAGAAACGCTCGAAGTCCGAGCCGACGGCGTCCGGGAACAGCTCCCAGACGACGTGGCCGACGACGTCGGTGCCGATCCCGCCGAGCAGCCGCTCCGCCTCGGGGTTGGCGTAGGTGAAGCGCCAGTCGTGGTCGAGGTGGAAGAACGCTGTCGGCATCACCTCGAGGGTGCGGGCGACGCGTGCCTCGCCCTCGCGCACGGTGGTCGTGTCGTAGGCCGCGCCGAGGACCCGCACGGCAGCACCGTCGGGGCCGGCGACCGCGTGGCCTCGGGCCGCGATCCACCGCAGGGAGCCGTCGGGGCGGACGATGCGGTACTCCGCGGCGTACTCCCCGCACGTCGCGATCGCGCGGTCGAGCGCGACCCCGACCCGCTCCCGGTCGTCGGGGTGCACGAGGTCGTCGAAGGCCTCGATCGTGCCCCCGAAGGAGGACCGGTCGTGGCCGAAGAGCTCGAGGAGCCGCTCGTCCCAGCGCAGCAGGCCCGAGGCCAGGTCCCAGTCGAACGCGCCGACCCCCGCGGCGTCGACCGCGAGCTGCCAGACGGCGCGGTCCTCCTCGTAGGTCGACTCCAGCGCGGCCAGCTCGAGCTCGGCGAGGGCGGGCTCGGCGAGCTGCTCGAGCAGCCGCACGTCGGCGCCCGACCAGGTGCGGGGCGTGGAGTCGACGACGCAGAGGGACCCGACGACGTGGCCGCCCGAGCGCAGGGGCACCCCGAGGTACGCCGCGGCCGCGCCGCCCACGACCGGAGGGAGCGTCCGCACCCGGTCGTCGGCGCGGGTGTCGGGGATGGCGACCGGCGCCCCCTGCGCGAGGGGCAGCAGGCAGAGCGACTCGCTCGCGGGCGAGCGCGCGCCGACGGTGCTCACCGCCAGCCCGGAGCCACCCATGACCCGCTGGTCGTCGGCGATGACGGAGACCTGGGCCGACTCGGCGCCCAGCAGCTGGGCGGCGAGCTCGGTGAGGCGGTTGAGCGACGGCAGGCCGTCGGGACGAGAGGCCAGGGACCGGGCGCGTTCGACGCGCGCGGACGTCGTTGCCCGGTGGCGGAACGGGCTGAGCGGCGCCGGCTGCGACCCTGCGTCGTGATCGGGCTCCGCGCGGTTCAAGCGGACTCCGATCTGCCGAGGGGCCCGACCGGTGTCGTGGCGCCGTCCCGTGATCCTCCCACGCGGGAGGAGGGGAACCCCGTCACCGCGGTCACCGGGCTGGACCACCCACCCCCGGCGGTGCCAGGTCGTCGAGGTCGGCCAGCGCCTGGCGCGCGTCGGCGACGCGCTCCGCCTCGGGCCGGTCCCACCAGCGCGGCCCGCGCTCGCCGAGGCCGTGCTTGGCGAGGCCGACCCGGCGCCGGGCGGCCGCGACCGCGTCCTCGTCGTGCTGCCGCTTGCCGACCCCGACCGCCGCCCGGGCGCGGCCGAGGTGCGAGGTCAGCGCATCGTGCAGCTCGGCGGGCAGGCACGGGTCGGCTCGCCGCCACCGGCGTCCGGCGACGACGAGCCAGCGCTCGTCTTCGACGGAGGCATCGTCGGTCATGCCGTGAGCGGAAGCCCCGCGGGCGAGGGATGGGCGACCGACGGAGCCGTCGGCGTGGCCGGGGTCGAGCCCTCGGCATCGTCCGACGTCGTGAGCCCGATGACGAGCAGCGTCCCGCCGACCAGCACCACCAGCACGATCACCCCGGCGACGATCCACTTGCGCGGTCCCATGCGACCTCCTCGGTAGACGAGCACCGGCGGGTCGTCGCCGGCCGAGGTCCGGTACCCCGTGCTGCTCACGCCAGCAGCGGGGGCTCCGTCGCCGCGCGGATCTCGTCCTCGCTCACGCCGGGCGCCAGCTCGACGAGGCGCAGGCCGTCCGGGGTGACGTCGATGACGCCGAGGTCGGTGATGATCCGCTGCACGACGGCACGGCCCGTGTAGGGCAGCGAGCACTCGTCGACGATCTTGTAGGACCCGTCGCGGGCGATGTGCTCCATGAGCACGACGACCTTGTCGGCACCGTGGACGAGGTCCATCGCGCCGCCCATGCCCTTGACCATCTTCCCGGGGATCATCCAGTTCGCGATGTCGCCGGCCGCCGAGACCTGCATCGCGCCGAGGATGGCGGCGTCGACCTTGCCCCCGCGGATCATCCCGAAGCTGGTCGCGGAGTCGAAGTAGGAGGCGCCGCGCCGTACGGTCACCGTCTCCTTGCCCGCGTTGATGAGGTCCGGGTCCTCCTCGCCGTCCACGGGGTAGGCACCCACACCGAGGATCCCGTTCTCCGACTGCAGCACCAGCTCGACGTCGTCGGGCACGAAGTTCGGCACGCGGGTGGGCAGGCCGATCCCGAGGTTGACGTAGGACCCGTCGCCGAGCTCCTGCGCGGCGCGGGCCGCCATCTCGTCGTGGCTCCAGGGCATGTCAGGCCTCCTGTCCGGGGGTGGCCGGGGTGGCCGGGGCGGGGCGCACGGTGCGCTTCTCGATGCGCTTGTCGGCGGCCTGCTCGGGGGTGAGGGGCACGACCCGGTGCACGAAGACGCCGGGCAGGTGCACGTGGTCGGGGTCGAGCTCGCCCGGTTCGACGAGCTCCTCGACCTCCACGATCGTGAGCCGCCCGCACATGGCGGCGAGCGGGTTGAAGTTGCGGGCCGCGCGGCGGAACACGAGGTTGCCGTGGCGGTCGCCGCGGTGGGCGCGCACGAGCGCGACGTCGGCGACGATCGCCTCCTCGAGCACGAACTCCTTCGGACCGTCGACGGTCTCGAACACCTGGGTCTGCTTGGCGGGTGAGGCCTTCACGACGTTGCCGTCCGCGTCGTAGCGCCACGGCAGGCCGCCCTCGGCCACCTGCGTCCCCACGCCGGTCGCGGTGAAGAAGGCGGGGATGCCGGAGCCGCCGGCGCGCATCCGCTCGGCGAGCGTGCCCTGCGGGGTGAGCTCGACCTCGAGCTCACCGGAGAGGTACTGCCGCGCGAACTCCTTGTTCTCCCCGACGTAGGAGGCCACCATCCGCCGCAGCCGGCCCGCGGCGAGCAACAGGCCGAGGCCCGCGCCGTCCACGCCGGCGTTGTTGGAGAACGCCTCCAGGTCGTCGGCCCCCTGCTCCAGCAGGGCCTCCAGGAGCACCGACGGGATGCCCGAGAGCCCGAAGCCCCCCACCGCGATGCGCGATCCCGACCTGATGTCCGCGACGGCCTCCGCCGCCGACGCCACGACCTTGTCCACGTCCTGCTCCTCCCGCTCCTTCTCGCCGAGCCTTCCGGCCCCCGACACAACCGGCTCCGGACGGGGCGGGTCAACGGTGGGCGGCGGACTGCTCGGAGCGCGACCGGCACCCCCGTACGGCGTTCACTCACCGAACGCTCCTGGTTAGGGTGGGGATCGTGAGCGAGACGGTCGGGATGGTCGGGAGGGCCGCGGGCGTGCTCCGCGCGCTCGCGGAGCGCGACGCCGAGGGCGCTCGCACGGCGGACGTCGCACGAGCCGTCGACCTGCCCCGGCCGACCGTCCACCGCGTGCTGACCGCCCTCCTCGAGGAGGGCCTCGTCGACCGCGTCCAGGAGACCGGTCGCTGGCACCTCGGGCCCGAGCTCTTCGTGCTGGGCGCCGCGGCGGCGCGGCGGTACGACGTCGCCCAGGTCGCGCACCCCACCGTGCGGCGGCTGGCCGAGCTGACGGGGGAGAGCGCCTTCTTCTCCGTGCGGCGCGGTGAGGACACCGTCTGCCTGCTGCGCGAGGACGGCGACTTCCCGATCCGCTCCCACGTGCTCACGGAGGGGTCCCGCTTCCCCCTCGGGGTCGTCTCGGCCGGGCTGGCGCTGCTGGCCCACCTTCCGGACCGGTACGTCGAGGAGTACCTGGCGCGCGTCGACCTGACCGCGTCGTACGGTCGCCGGCACGGCGCCGACGCGCTCCGCGAGCGGATCGCCCGCACCCGCACGGACGGCTACGCCACCAACCCCGGGCTGAACGTCGAGGGGAGCTGGGGCCTCGCCGCCGCCGTCTTCGACCGCGCCGGCCGCCCGGCCTGGGCGCTGACGCTCACGGGCATCGAGTCCCGGTTCGCGCAGCCGCGTCGCGCGGAGCTGGGGGCGCTGCTCCTGCGCGAGGCGCACGCCCTGACCTGCCGGCTCGGCGCCGGCCCGGGCACCGCCGCGACGCCCCCGCGCTGACCCGGCAGGCTCCCTCTCCGAACGGCCAGGCAACCCTCCTGACCTGGCTGGCGGGATCCGGATCCTCGTCTGTTCGACCCCTCCCGGGCGGCCCTAGCGTCTCGTGACGAGCGCCACATCCCCGTCCCACAGGAGGTCTGCCATGCAGGTCGACGAGCTGCTCAAGCCGTTCCCGATCAAGGAGTTCCACCCGTTCCCCCGCGCCCTCATGGGCCCGGGCGCCCACGAGATGATCGGGCCGGAGGCCCTCAAGCTGGGCTTCCGCAAGACCCTCGTCATGACGTCGGGCCTGCGCGGCACGGACATCGTGCACAAGATCGTGGAGTCGATGAAGTACCACGGCCTCGAGGTCGTCGTCTACGACAAGGTCGAGTCCAACCCCAAGGACTACAACGTCATGGACTCCGTGGCGCTCTACCAGGAGAACGAGTGCGACTCGTTCGTCTCCATCGGTGGTGGCTCGTCCCACGACGCCTGCAAGGGCGCGCGCATCTCCGTCGCCCACGACGGTCGCAACGTGAACGAGTTCGAGGGCTTCAACATGTCCGAGAACCCGAAGAACCCGCCGCACATCGCGGTCTCCACCACGGCCGGCACCGGCTCGGAGACGTCGTGGGCCTACGTCATCACCGACACGACGACGGACCCCGACAACCCGCACAAGTACGTCGCGTTCGACGACGCGTCGGTGGCGACGCTGGCGATCGACGACCCGGTGCTCTACTTCGACTGCCCGGTCGACTACACCGCCCAGTGCGGCTTCGACGTGCTCGCGCACGCCTCGGAGCCCTACGTCTCGCGCCTCAACTTCGAGCCGAGCCTCGGCAACGCGATCCGCGCCATCAAGCTGACGGCGGAGAACCTCCGCGAGGCCACCTGGAACGGCCAGGACCTCAAGGGTCGCGAGGGCATGATGTACGCCCAGTACATCGCCGCCCAGGCGTTCAACTCCGGCGGCCTCGGCATCATCCACTCGATCAGCCACGCGGTGTCGGCGTTCTACGACACCCACCACGGCCTCAACAACGCGATCGCGCTCCCGCGCGTGTGGGCCTTCAACATGCCCGCCGTCTACGGCCGCTTCGCGGACATCGCGGAGGCCATGGGCATCGACACCCACGGCATGACCAAGCCGCAGGCCGCCGACGCCGCGCTCGCCGCCGCCATCCGCCTCCTGCGCGACGTGGGGATCCCGGAGCGGTTCGTGGACGTCACCGCCGACTCCTACTCGAAGAACCGCCTCGGCACGGGCCCGACGAAGTTCTACGAGAACGCGCCGGTCATCAAGGGCGACGCCGACGACGTCGACCGCATCACCAACCACGTCCTCGGCGACGCCTGCACCCCGGGCAACGCCAAGGAGTGCACGTTCGAGACCGTCCGCCCGGTCGTCGAGCACTGCATGACCGGCGACCTGGACGACCTCCTGTCCTGAACCGCCGTACGGCGCCGTTCCGCGTCGTACACCCCCGGGACGTCATGCGGACCGCAGGCCTCGGCCCCCGGTCCGCCTG
>DASWYU010000111.1:0-8899 GCA_036404795.1 Nocardioides sp.
GCCCGGGGGTCGGCCACCGGGCGGCGGCACGGGGCCGCCCGGCCCGATCACCGGGTGGGCGGGACGGGTGGTGTCGGCGTTCTCGCCCGACGGCGGGGGTCCCGACGGCCCGGGTCGGGGCGGCTGGGGCGGACGCTGGTCGCTCATGGCGCGGATCCCTACCCCGTCGCGCCCGTCGTCGCACCTCTGGATTCCCGCGGGATCGGTCGGGTCGCCTCGGGGTGCAGCGGGTCGCCGGGCAGCGTCATGGTCAGACGGGCGCCGCCGGTGGGGGAGACGCCCGCCCGGACGGTGCCCGCGTGGCGCTCCGCGACCTGCCGCACGATCGCCAGGCCGAGGCCCGAGCCGGGCATCGCGCGCGACTCGGTGGAGCGGAAGAAGCGGTCGAAGACGTATTCCCGGTCCTCCTCCGGGATGCCCGGCCCCTCGTCGTCGACGGTGAGGATGCCGTTGGCCAGCGTCGCGACCACCCGCCCGTCCGGGGGACTCCACTTGGCGGCGTTGTCGAGGAGGTTGGTGATGGCGCGCTCGAGCGAGTGTGATTCGCCGACGAGCCACCACGGAGCGGCGCGCACCTCGAAGGTCACCGACGGCGCCCGCAGCCGCACGCGGGCGACGGCCTTGTCGAGCACCTCGACGAGCGAGACGGGCTCGACCACGTGGCGCACCTGCTCGTCGCGGGCGAGCTCGACGAGGTCGCCGATGAGGGTGCTGAGCTCGACGATCTGGGCGCGGACGTCGTCGATGAGCTCGCGGCGGGTCTCCGGCGAGAGACCGGCGCCCGCGCTCTCCGCCTGCGCGAGCAGGTCGAGGTTGGTGCGGAGCGACGTCAACGGCGTCTTCAGCTCGTGGCTGGCGTCGGCGACGAGCTGCCGCTGCCGCTCCCGCGAGGCGCTGAGCGCCGTCAGCATCTGGTTGAAGGCCGTGGCGAGACGCGCGATCTCGTCGTCGCCCTCGACGCGGAGCGGGGTCAGCTCCTCGGTGCGGGCGATCGTCTCGACGGAGTCGGTGAGGCGGCGTACGGGGCGGAGACCGTTGCGGGCCACCACCGTGCCGGCCACCGCGGCGAGGAGCACGCCGGTGCCGCCCAGGCCGAGCATGACCAGCCCGAGCTTCCCGAGGAACTTCTGCTGGGAGTCGGTGTCCTGCGTCATGACGAGCGCCCCGACCCGGCCGTTCGCGAGGTCCATCGGCACGGTCGCCATGCGGAGGTGCTCCCCGGAGACGGTCACGGAGCGCAGCACCGCGTGGTCGGCGTCGCTGGTCGCGACGCCCCACTCCTCGTCGCCGAGCGGCAGCGCCGTCGTGCCGTTGGTGACGAGGATGCTGCCGTCCGCGAAGAGGATCTGCACCCGCGCGTCGCGCGGCAGGAAGCGAAGCTGGGTGAGCAGCAGGTCACGGTCGTTGTCCGCGACGGCGGTGGTGAGGCCGTTCGCCATGGCCGAGGCCCGGTCGAGCAGCTGCTCGTCCATCGTGTCCTCGAGCTGGACGCGCACGACCAGGAAGACGCTCAGCGACAGGAACGCGACGGTCGCGCCCACGGCGATCGTGGTGAGCAGGGTGACCCGGCTGGCCAGCGACCGCCGGTAGTGCCAGCGGCGCTCGGGCAGCGGCGCGGGATAGGGCCCCGGGAAGGGCGGGGGCGTGCTCTCCGGCTCGGGCGTCGTCGGGTCGGCGTCGGCGGGTCGGGGCGGCAGGGGCCTCATGCTTCCTTCAGCACGTAGCCCACGCCCCGCACCGTGTGGATCAGGCGCGGCTCGCCCTCCGCCTCGGTCTTGCGGCGCAGGTAGCCGACGTACACCTCCAGCGAGTTCGCCGTCGTCGGGAAGTCGTAGCCCCAGACCTCCTCGAGGATGAACGACCGCTCCAGCACGCGCCGCGGCCGCCGCAGGAACATCTCGAGCAGCGTGAACTCGGTGCGCGTCAGCTCGATCGCCCGCTCGCCGCGGGAGACCTCGCGCGACGCGAGGTCCATGGTGAGGTCGGCGAACGCGAGTCGCTCGTCGTCCTGCTCCGCGGGTACGGCGCGGCGCAGCAGCGCCCGGATCCGGGCCAGCAGCTCCTCCAGCGCGAAGGGCTTCGTCAGGTAGTCGTCGGCGCCCGCGTCGAGGCCCTCGACCCGCTCGCCCACCGCGTCGCGGGCCGTCAGGACGATCACGGGGACGTCGTTGCCCGCCGCGCGGAGCGCCCGCGTCGCCTCGAGGCCGTCGAGCCGCGGCATCATCACGTCCATCACGACGAGCTCGGGCGCCACGGAGGCGATCTGCGCCAGGGCCTCGGCGCCGTCGGAGGCGGTGGCCACGACGTACCCGTTGAACTCCAGCGACCGCCGCAGCGAGTCGCGCACCGCGCGGTCGTCGTCGACGATGAGGATGCGGGACCCCTTGCTCTCTGGCACCCCAGCAGTATGCCGACCCGGGCTGAACCACGCCTGAGAACGGGGCACTCACGGTGAGGCGGCGTGGGTGGATCCGATTGCACATGGAGCAACGCATTCCACCCGGTCACGCCACCGAGCAGCGCGGACCGCAGGGTCGCGCGCGGCCGTCCCAGCCCGAGCGGCCCATCAGGCGTGCGAGCAGGGCGGCGGTGTCGCAGGGGGCGCGGTGGACCTGGCCCCACCCGAGACGGACCGTCCGACGCTCGTCGTCCGCCGCCGCCTCCAGGTCTCGCCGCAGGTCCCGGTCGCGTTGCGCGGTGGTGCCGTGGTGGAGGCGGCCGTCGAGCTCGACGACCAGCGAGAGGTGCGGGTGGTCGACGTCGCGGAAGCAGGTTCGCCCCGAGGTCTTTCCCCTCGCCTGCATCACGCCCTCGGGGAGACCGTGGCGGCGGACCACCTGGGTCAGGTACTCGTGCTCCAGGGTCGAGCATGCACCTGCTGCGACATCAACGAGCACGTTCGACAACCACCGGGACCGTGGGCTGGCCCGGCGCCGGTCGATGGCCGCCTGGAGGCGGCGGACCGATACAGCCGGCCGACCGGCCACCGCCTCAGCCAGCCTCCCGATGGCGTCGACCGGGTTCGCGTCGGTGAGCGCGAGGTCGACGACGGCTTCTTCGTGCCGGAGCCGCGGGGGCGTCGCCCGCCACAGCACGCGGCCCTCGAGCCGCCGCGGACGGTGCACGCGGACCCCGGGCGGAGCGACCACGGTGCGCGGGCGGGGCACCGCGACGTGGACGACCGCATCGTCGGCGAGGTGACCCCTGGCGTGCGCGCCTCGAGCAGCGCGCAACGCGGATTCCCCGCACAGCAGCGCGTCGGGCCCCGCGTGCAGCACGGCCGCCCATGCTCGCTCGTGCCAGGTCCACGGTCCCGCGCGAGCCGCATACACCCCGGCGTGGACCACGTGCCACTCCCGGCGCCGGACGAGTCGCTGGACGTCGGCGGGCGTCAGTCCGGCGGCCACGGCCTGGCGTCGCGCCACGATCCCCGACTGGCTCTCCATCAGCGCAACGACCCGCGGAAGGACGCGATCCCGACGGGCGGCTGCCCGGTCCGCCCGCCGTCGCCGTTCGTCGGTCAGAGGTGAAGATGCGCTCGTCATCTCTCCACGATCGCGCCGCGCTGGCAGCAAGAAGTGCTCGTTGCTCGCCACTGTGGACGGTGGTGGTGCGACCAGGGGGTGGGGAGGACGAGGGGGTCGCGGCAGGTGTGGGCGGCTTCCGGTGCACAGACAGCAACCGAAGCCACCCATCAGTCCTGACGCTCAGGCGTACGACGCGGCGAGCGCGCCGGCGCGGGCGCCGTACCCGCCGCCGGACAGCGCCGCGTGCACCAGCAGCGGGAAGATCTGGTGCACCCCGAGCCGGTCGCGCCACGCGACGTCGAGCGGGCGGCCGAGGGCCGCGCTGGTGTCCTCGTAGGCGTCGGTGAGCTCGCGCAGGTGGGGCAGGCCGAAGAGGGCGAGCATGGCGAGGTCGACCTCGCGGTGGCCGCCGTACGCCGCCGGGTCGAGCACGTGGACGCTCCCGCCGACGCCCCACAGCACGTTGCCGTTCCACAGGTCGCCGTGGAGGCGCGACGCAGGCTCCTCGGGCAGCAGGTCGGGCAGCCGGGGCAGCACGGCCTCGATCCGGGCGGCGTCCTCGGGCAGCACGGCGCCGCGGTCGCGGGCGAGCTTGAGGTAGGGCAGGACGCGCCGTACGGCGTAGAACTCCGGCCACCCCACGCCCGCCGGCGCGGTGCACGGCAGGGGGAGGCGCCCGATGAAGCCGTCGGCCGCGGCGCCGATCGTCGCCGGCGCGAGGTGGGTGCGCGCGAGTCGTGCGCCGAGCTCGGCCGCGGCGTCCGCGGAGGGGCGCCCGGGGTCGATCCAGCGCAGCACGAGGCAGTCCTCCGCCGCGGCGAGGATCTCCGGCACCGGGGCGCCGTCGGTGACCTCCGCGAGCCAGGCCAGGCCCCGCGCCTCGGCCTCGAAGAAGCCGGGGGGTGCGCCGGGATGCGTCTTCATCAGGGCGTTGCGTCCGTCGGCGAGGCGGAGCCGGGTCGACGTGGAGGTGTCGCCGCCCGCGACGGGCGACGTGGCGGAGACAGCCGTGCCGAGCAGCGCCTCGGCCCGGCGCGCCAGCAGCGGCTGTCGGGTCATGCCGTCGGCTCCCGTGCGGGGACGCCGACGAGCGGCATGTCGGTGAGCGGCAGGTCGGCGAGGGCCGCGACGAGGGCGTCGGCCGTGCGCTCGACGGTGGCCAGCGTGCTGGTGAAGCCCTCGGGCCCGCCCGTGTAGGGGTCGGGCACGTCGCCCGGTCCCTCCGGGTCGAGGTCGCGGAACCGGTGGACCCGGTCGGCGTCGTCCGGCAGGAGGTCGAGCAGGTCCGTGACGTTCGCGCCGTCCATGCCGAGCACCAGGTCGAACCGGCCGGCGTGCTCGGCGGTGATCTGCTGGGCGCGGTGGCGGCTCGCGTCGTACCCCGCCTCGCGCAGCACCCGCTCCGACCGCCCGTCCATCGGCTCGCCGGCGTGCCACGGGCCCGTGCCGAACGACTCCACGCGCACGACGTCGGACAGCCCGGCCGTGACAAGCCGCTCCTCGATCACCACGTCGGCGATCGGCGAGCGGCAGATGTTGCCGAGGCAGACGACCGCGATCCGGTACGACGCCGGATCGCGCGGGGCGGGGAGCGGGACCGTCACCCGCGGACCTCGGTGTCCGTCACGGCCTCGACGAGCCAGGTGACGATCGTGATGACGATCGAGGCGCCGAGCGCCGTCCAGAAGCCCTCGACGTGGAACGGGATGTCGAACTGGTCGGCGACCCAGCCGGTGAGCAGGAACATCGCGGCGTTCACGACGAAGAGGAACAGGCCGAGGGTGAGGATCACGAGGGGCAGCGACAGCAGCTTCACGAGCGGCGCGACCCAGGCGGTGACGATCGAGAAGATGAGCGCGACGCCGAGGAGCGGGAGGATCTTGTCCTCGATCTCGGCCTGCCCGCTGGTGGCGCCGTCGAACGAGATGCCGTCGAACAACCACGCGGCCACGGCGATGCCGAGCGCGTTGACGAGGACCCAGGCGACGAACTTCACGAGCCGATCGTAGGCAGACCGGGCCAGTCGGCGCACCCGGTTCAGGAGGCTCTCAGGAGCCCGTCGGCGTGGCGCTACGACGCTCCGAGGGCCTGCAGGATGTCGCGCTCCGCGTCGCGGAGGTGCTCGATGATGGCGGTCACGCCGTCGTCGACGCGACCCTGCTCGAGCAGCGCGACGATCGCGTCGTGGCTGTCGGCCTGGTCGTGCGCGTTGCGCTCGGCACGGTCGATCTGCGCGAGGACGACCTTGAGCTCGGCGACGAGCGCCCGCGCGGTGTGCACGAGCCGGGGCGAGCCGGCGAGCCCGACGAGCGCGACGTGGAACTCCAGGTGGGTCTCGTTGAGCTCCGCGTAGCCCGCGCCGCGCGCGACCGCCCCCGTGTAGGCGGCCAACCGGTCCCGCACCTCCTGGCGCTCGGCCTCGGAGGCGTCGGCCCAGCGCCGTACCCCCGCGGTCTCCAGCACCGTCCGTGCCCGGCAGACGTCACGCACGCCGTCGACGTCCGGTACGGCGACGCTCACCCCGCGATGAGGCTCCCGCGTGGCGATCGACTCGGCCACGAGCACGCCGAGCGCCTCGCGCACCGTCGAGCGGGCGACCCCGAGGGCGGCGGCGAGGGGCACCTCCCGCAGGGGCGTCCCCGCCTCGAGCTCCCCGTCGAACACGGCGCGGCGCAGCTCGTCGGCGACGCGCTGCGTGGTCGACGTGGTCTCGACGTGGAGGCCGCCGTAGGGGTCGGCGCGGGGATCGGCTCGGGGGTCGGGCACCCGCGCATTCTCGCGGAACCGGCCGCGCGTGTGCCACACTGCCTGACGGTCCGATTGTCGGACAATTCGAGGAGGTGGGTCGTGACCCTGCTGCAGACGCCGCCGGTGGCGCACGACGACGCGCGGACCGCGTCGGTTCTCCCCTGGGGGCGGTCGTACGTCGTGGTCAGCCCCGACCACTTCCGCGTCGACTACGTGATCAACCCGTTCATGGACCCCGCCGACCAGCCCGACCCCGAGCGCACCCGCGAGCAGTGGCACGCGATGCTGGCCGCGCTCCGCGTCGCCGGGGCGCGCGTCGACGTGCTGCGGCAGCGGCCCGACAGTCCCGACATGGTGTACGCGATGAACCTCGGCATCGCGGCGACGCGGGCCGACGGCACGGAGGTCTTCCTCGCCTCGCACATGCGGTACGCCGAGCGTCGGGCCGAGACCTGCAGCGTCGGCGCCTGGGCGGTCGATCGCGGGCGGGTGGTCCTGGAGGTCGGGCGCGACGGGGTCGGGCCGCACCTCGAGGCCGGCGACCTGTTCGCGTGGCGCGGCGACCTCGTCGCCGGCTTCGGCCCGCGCACCGAGGAGGCCGCGCTGGCGCCCGTCGCCGCGGCCCTCGACGTACGGGTGCGGGGGCTGCGGATCGTGCACCCGGCGATGTACCACCTCGACCTCGCCTTCTGCCCCCTCGACGAGCGCAGGGCGATGGTCTGCCCGGCCGCGTTCGACGACGCGTCGGCGGCGGCGCTGCTCGACCTCGTGCCCGAGCCCCTCGTGCTCACCGAGGCCGAGGCGCTCACCTTCTGCGCCAACGCGGTCGTCGTGGGCCGCACCGTGCTCATGCCCGCCTGCCCGCCCCGGGTGCGCGAGCAGCTCGAGGCCTGGGGCTTCGACGTCGTCCTGCTCGACCTCTCCGAGCTGCACAAGGGCGGCGGCTCCGTGCGCTGCCTGACCAACCCGCTCGACCTCGTCGTGGGCCGCGACCTCGACGTCGTGCGCGGCGGGGAGGTCACCGTGGCCTGAGGACCCGTTCTCAGGATCCGCTGGGGCGCGGTCGCTACGGTCCTCCGCCATGGTGACGTTCGGCGGACCCGAGGTGATGGTGCTCGGCGCCCTCCTGTCCGGCCTCGTGCTGGCGGGAGTGGCGCTGCTGCTCGCGCCCCGCACCGGCCCGGTCTTCGCCGTCGCCGCCGCGGGGTTCGTGTGGTGGGTCGTCGTCATCGCGCTCGTCACCCTCGTGCCCGCCACCGGCGCGCCGGGCTGGGTCGCGGCCGAGACGCGCTCCGAGTTCTGCTCGATGGACATCGGTGGTCCGGCGCCCGACGGGTTCTGGATCTTCGACGGCGGCCAGCGCCTCCTCAACACGGCGCTGTTCGTGCCGGCGGGCGTGCTCGGTGCGGTGGCGGCGTGCCGCTGGCGGGCCGGATGGGGACTGGTGCCGCTGCTGGTGCTGGGGCTCGCGGCGTACTCCGGCGCCATCGAGCTCGCCCAGCTCGAGCTCGCGCGGCTCGACCGGGCCTGCGACCTCACCGACGTCGTCGACAACGCCACCGGGGCCGCGGTCGGCGGCGGGATCGGCGTCGTGCTGGCGCTGCTCGTGCGGCCCTGGCGGGCAGCGTCCCGCTCGACCTAACGTGCGGTCATGTCCGACACCCCGACGACCCCTCCCGCCCCGCGGAGCAACGTGCTGGCGATCCCGGCCTACGTTCCCGGGCGCCCGCCGACCGCCCGCCCGGGCCTGACGTCCTACAAGCTCTCGAGCAACGAGAACCCGTTCGGTCCGCTGCCCGGCGTGCTCGCCGCGGCCGAGGAGGCGGTGGCGCACCTCAACCGCTACCCCGACATGGGCAGCGCGGCGCTGTACGACGCGCTCGGCGCCCACCTCGACGTGCCCACCGACCGGCTCGCGGTCGCGACGGGGTCGGTCGGGCTCCTCTACCAGCTCGTCGCCGCCTACTGCGAGGTCGGCGACGAGGTCGTGCACGCGTGGCGCTCCTTCGAGGCCTACCCGATCGCGCTCGCGGCGTCGGGGGCGGTGGGCCGCGCCGTACCCCTGCTCCCCGACGGCCGCCACGACCTCGACGCCATGGTCGCGGCGATCGGTGAGCGCACCCGCGTCGTCGTCGTCTGCACGCCCAACAACCCCACCGGCCCCGCCGTCACGCAGACCGAGCTCGACGGCTTCCTCGCCCGCGTGCCGCGGGACGTGGTCGTGGTGGTGGACGAGGCGTACGTCGAGTTCGTCCGCGCCGCCGACCCGATCGACGGCGTCGCGACGGCCGCCCGGTGGGCCAACGTCGTGCTCACCCGCACCTTCTCGAAGGCCTACGGGCTGGCGGGGCTGCGGGTCGGGTACGCCGTCGGGCACCCCGAGACGGCCGCCGCGCTGCGGGCCGTGTCGCTGCCGTTCGGTGTGTCCGCGGTGGCCCAGGCGGCCGCCGTCGCGTCGCTCGCCGCCCACGCGGCGATGGTCGAACGGGTCGACGAGCTGGTCGTCCGGCGCGAACGGCTCCTCGCCGGCCTGCGCGCCCAGGGCTGGCCCGTGCCCGACGCGCAGGGCAACTTCGTCTGGCTGCCCTTCCCGGGCGACCCCGACGCGACGCGCGCGTTCGCGG
>DASWYU010000112.1:0-5682 GCA_036404795.1 Nocardioides sp.
GCTCGGCGGCTGCGCGTTCGCCGACGGCGGGACCGCCACCCCCGACGCGCCCTCGGCCGGTGCGACCCCGACCGCTGCGACGCCGTCCGCTGCGACGCCGACCGCGGAGATTCCGGGCGCTGCGACACCGACCGCGGAGACACCGACCAGCAGTCCGACCGCGACGGCGAGCGACGTGCTCGCGACCCTGCGGGTGCGGGGCCGGGCCGCGCAGACCGACTACCACCGGGACCTGTTCGGCGCGGGCTGGGTGGACACGGACCGCAACGGCTGCGACACGCGCAACGACGTGCTCCGCGCGCACCTGACCGCGGTCGTGCTGGAGCCGGGGACGCAGGACTGCGTGGTGGCGTCCGGCTCGCTCGACGACCCCTACACGGGCGCGACGATCGCGTTCGTGCGGGGCGGGAGCACGAGCGTCGACGTCGACCACGTCGTCGCCCTCTCCAACGCGTGGGTCTCGGGCGCGCACGCGTGGGACCCGGCGCAGCGGGTGGCGTTCGCCAACGACCCGCTGAACCTGCTGCCGGTCGACGCCGGACAGAACCGGCAGAAGGGCGACGGGGACGCCGCGACGTGGCTGCCGGCGGACCGGGGCTACCGGTGTGCGTACGTCGCGCGTCAGGTGGCCGTGAAGGCGAAGTTCGGCCTCTCCATCACCCCCGCCGAGCACGCGGCCGTCGAGGGCATCCTCGCCGGCTGCCCGGACGAGCCGGTGCCCCCGGACTCGGGGCTGCCCGTGCGCAGCAGCGTCGGGGTGCCGGGTACGGCGCCGACGGACGCTGCGCCGACCGGCGCGGCGAGCGACCCGGGCGGGACCGCGACGTACGCCACCTGCGCCGACGCACGCGTCGCAGGCGTCGCGCCGCTCCGCGCCGGTGACCCGGGCTACGGGGCCCACCTCGACCGGGACGGCGACGGCACGGCCTGCGAGTGATGCGGTGCGGCGCCGTACCGGCGGCTCGATCAGGACCGTCGGTGCCCTGTCCTAGGGTTGATCCATGTCCTCGCCCGCCGACGCCGTGACGAGCCTGGCCACGTCGGAGGACGTGGCGGGCACGCTGTCACCGAGCCGCGCGGGCGACTTCCTCACGTGCCCGCTGCTCTACCGGCTGCGGCACGTCGACCGGCTCCCCGAGCGTCCGTCCCTCGACGCGGTCCGCGGCACGGTGGTGCACCGCGTCCTCGAGCTGCTCTTCGACCTGCCCGCGGCCGAGCGCACGCCCGATCGTGCCGAGGCGATGCTGCCCGGCGCCTGGGCCGAGGTGCGGGAGCGGGAGGCCGACGTGGAAGCCGAGTTCGCGGCCACCGGCACGACGGAGGAGGCCTGGCTCGGCACGTGCGCCACGGTGTTGGCGCGCTACTTCACGCTCGAGGACCCGACGCGGCTCGAGCCGGCGGAACGCGAGCTCTACGTGGAGACGCTCACCGACTCGCGGCTGCTGCTGCGCGGGTTCGTCGATCGGCTCGACGTCGCGCCGGGGGGCGCGCTGCGCGTCGTCGACTACAAGACCGGACGCGCGCCGGGGGTCGGCTTCGAGGGTCGGGCGCTGTTCCAGATGAAGTTCTACGCGTTGGTGCTCGAGCGCACCCGCGGCGTGCTGCCCGCGATGCTGCAGCTGATCTACCTCGGCAGCGGCGAGATCATCCGCTACGTGCCCGACGAGACCGACCTCCGCGCGACGGAGCGCAAGGTCGAGGCGGTCTGGGCCGCCATCAGCGCCGCGCGGGAGTCGGGCCGCTGGGACCCGCGCCCGAGCAAGCTCTGCGGGTGGTGCGCGCACCAGGCGCTCTGCCCGGAGTACGGCGGCACTCCCCCGCCGCTGCCCGCCCCCGCCTGACGCTCCCCTCGCCTACGTTCCACGGGCGTCGGCCGCGACCAGATCGCCCGTGGCGATCCGCTCGGCGTGGTGGCACGCGACGACGTGGTCGGCCGGCACCCCCGGCAGGTCGAGCGGGCGGGGCAGCGGGCGCTCGTCCCGGCAGCGGTCGACCTGCACGAACGGACACCGCGTGTGGAAGCGGCAGCCGCTGGGCGGGTCCGCGGGCGACGGCAGGTCCCCCCGGAGCAGGATGCGCTCGCGGCGGTCCTCGACGTCGGGGTCCGGCACCGGCACGGCGGACATGAGGCCCTGCGTGTAGGGGTGCAGCGGTCGGTCGTAGAGCTCGTCCGCGCCGGCGCGCTCGACGATGCCGCCGAGGTACATGACCGCGACCTCGTCGGAGACGTGCCGCACGACCGCGAGGTCGTGGGCGATGACGAGGTAGGTGAGACCCAGCTCGGACTGCAGGTCGGCGAGCAGGTTGAGCACCTGCGCCTGGATCGACACGTCGAGCGCGGAGACCGGTTCGTCGGCGATGATCAGCCGCGGCCGGAGGGCCAGCGCCCGCGCGATGCCGATCCGCTGCCGCTGCCCGCCGGAGAACTCGTGGGGGTAGCGGCGCCCCGCCGCCCGCGGCAGCCCGACCTGGTCGAGCAGCTCGGCCACGCGGTCGGGCCCCGCCGGGAGGTCGTGGGCCCGCAGCGGCTCGGTGAGGATCGTCTCGACGGACTGGCGCGGGTTGAGGCTGGCGAGCGGGTCCTGGAACACCATCTGCAGGTCGCGGCGGCGCCGCCGCAGCGCCTCCCCGCGCAGGGTCGCGAGGTCGGTGCCGTCGAAGCGCACCTCACCCCGGGTCACGGGTGCCAACCGGAGCACGGCGCGACCGAGGGTCGACTTGCCGCAACCCGACTCCCCGACGAGACCGACCGTCCTCCCCGCCGGTACGACGAGGTCGACGCCGTCCACCGCACGCACGGAGCCCCGCCGCCCACGCAGGGGGTAGTGGACCGCGAGGTCACGCACGTCGAGGAGCGGCTCGGCGCTCCGACCCGGGGGCGTCTCGGTCGCCATCACGGCTCCTCGGTCGTGGCCGCCGCCGTCGGGGCGGGTGCGTCGGCCGGGTGGAAGCACCGTCGTCGCCGGTCGTCGCCGGCCGGTTCGAGGGTCGGCGGCGTCGAGCGGCAGGTGTCGTCGGCCCGGGGGCAGCGCGGGCAGAACGCGCAGGCCTCGGTCCACGGCCGGGTGTGGGTGGGCGAGCCGGGGATCGGCACGAGCGGGGCGCCCCGGGGCGTGTCGAGCCGCGGGATGCTGCCGAGCAGCCCGACCGTGTAGGGGTGGGCCGGTGCGGCGAACAACGGGCGGCGGGGCGCGGACTCGACGATCCGGCCGGCGTACATGACGTTCACCTCGTCGCACACCCCGGCCACCACACCCAGGTCGTGGGTGATGAGGAGCAGCGCGGCGTCACTGTCGGCGACCAGCTCGGCGAGCACGTCGAGCACCTGCGCCTGGATGGTGACGTCGAGCGCGGTCGTCGGTTCGTCGGCGATGAGGAGGCGCGGCTCGCAGGCGAGCGCGATCGCGATGAGCACCCGCTGGCGCATGCCGCCGGACAGCTGGTGCGGGTACTCCTTGAGACGTCGCACCGGGTCGGGGATCCCGACCTTCGCGAGCAGGTCGGCGCACCGGGCGCGTCGCTCCTTGCGGGGGAGGTCGAAGTGGCGCCGCAGCACCTCGTCGAGCTGCACCCCGATCGTCACCACGGGGTTGAGCGACGTCATCGGGTCCTGGAAGACCATCGCGATCTCGGGCCCGCGCAGGGACTCGCGCCGACGCTCGCCCATCGTGAGCAGGTCCTCGCCGCGGTAGCGCACCTGGCCGGTCACCTCCACACCGCGGCGCGGGAGCAGGCCCATCACGGCGAGCGACGTCACCGACTTGCCGCTGCCGGACTCACCGACGAGCGCGACGTTGCGCCCGGCGGGCACGTCGAGCGACACCTCGTCGACGGCGACGACGTCGTGGTCGCGGCTGTGGAAGCGCACGCGGAGGTCGCGCACGGAGAGCAGCGGTTCCTCGTCGGTGGTGGGGGTCGGCGCCAGCGGCGGGATCACGGGCGGGGTCACCTCCGGGACTTCGGGTCGAGGGACTCGCGCAGCGCCTCGCCGAGGAGCGTGAACCCCAGGGCGGTGATCGCGATCGCGATGCCGGGCAGCAGCGCGAGCCGGGGCGCCTCGTCGAACCGCTCCTGCGCGGCGACGAGCATCCGGCCCCACTCGGCGCTGGCGACCTCGGGGGTGCCGAGGCCGAGGTAGGACAGTGCGGCGACCTCGATGATCGCGGTCGCGAGGTTGAGGGTGGCCTGCACGATCGTCGGTCCGACCGAGTTGGGCAGCAGGTGGCTCATCACGATCCGCGAGCGCCGCAGGCCCAGCGCGTTGGCGGCCAGCACGTAGTCCGACCTGCCCTGGGCGAGCATCGAGCTGCGCAGCAGACGTGCGAACACCGGCACCTGGGCCGCGCCGATCGCGATGACGATCGCCGTCCCGCTCTTGCCGAGCACCGCGGCGATGCTGACGGCGAGCAGCAGGCTGGGCACGGCGAGCATGACGTCGACGACCCGCATGATCGTGGCGTCGACGAACGCTCCGACGCGACCGCCCACCGCACCCGCGCCGCCCGCCAGCGCCCCGAGCGCGGCGCCGGCGAGGAGGCCGATGAGGGTGGACACCACGCCGTACAGCAGGGAGGTGCGGGCGCCGTACAGCAGCTGCGTGGCCATGTCGGCGCCGTAGCGGTCGAGCCCGAGCCAGTGCTCGGCCGACGGGCCGGGGACGTCGGTGGTGCTGACCTCGCCGGCCCACCGGGTCGAGGCCGGCTCGTAGGGGGTGAGGAGCGGCGCGGCGAGCGCCACCAGCACGAAGAGGCCGATGAGGGCGGCGCCGACCCAGGCGGTGGGGGTACGGCGCAGGCGACGCCAGGTCGCGCGGCCGAGGCTGACCCCGACCTCGTCGGTGCCGGACGGCCCGACGGCGACGGGGTCGGCGCCCGTGACGGACGGGACGGGAAGACTCACGACACCCTCACTCGGGGGTCGACGAGCCCGTGGAGCACGTCGACCAGCAGGTTGATGAGGCAGTAGATGAGCGCGATGAACAGGATGAAGCCCTGCAGGACCGGGTAGTCCCGGTCGGTGATCGCGCCGAAGAGGTAGGAGCCGATGCCGTTGAACGAGAACACGGTCTCGGTGAGGACGGCGCCCGACAGGAGGAGGCCGGCCTGGAGGCCGATGGTCGTCACGACCGGCAGGAGCGCGTTGCGGAGCACGTGACGTCGCGAGATCGTCGCCGCGGCCAGCCCCTTCGCCCGGGCGGTGCGCACGTGGTCCTCGTCGAGGACCTCGGCGACGGAGGCGCGGGTGATGCGCACGATGATGGCGAGCGGGATGGTGCCGAGCGCGATGCCGGGCAGCACGAGGTGGACGACGGCGTCCCAGGCCGCGTCCCACTCCCCCGTGAGCATCCCGTCGAGCACGTAGAAGTTCGTCACGTGCGTGGCGTCCGTGCGGGGGTCCTGCCGCAGGCCCGACGGGAGCCACCCGAGCCAGCTCGCGAACACCAGCTTGAGCAGGATGGCGAGGAAGAAGACCGGCGTGACCACGCCGAGCAGCGACCCCGACACCACGGCGCTGTCGATGAACCCGCCCCGGTGCCGCGCCGCGAGGTAGCCGAGCGGGATGCCGAGCACGACCGCGAAGAGCAGGGCCGCGAACGCGAGCTCGAGGGTGGCCGGGAAGTACTCGAGGAAGGACGTGGTGACGGGGCGACCGGTCTGGATGGAGGTGCCCAGGTCACCGCGC
>DASWYU010000113.1:0-4903 GCA_036404795.1 Nocardioides sp.
CGCCCGGGGAACCGACCGCGTTGACCATCAATATTGATGGTCAACGCGGTCGGTTCGTGCACCCTCGGTCGGAAGACCGATCCCTGAACCGCCCGTAGCCTGCTGCGAATCGAGCGGCGCTCGAACGAAACTGCGCGCGCCGGCACGAGGAACGCGGACGCGGCGGGCCGTCTCCTCGGCGTGTCGCGCTGCTCGGTCCGCGTTTTCCTTCGCGCCCATCGGCCGGGTCCGCGTTTTCTTCCGCGGCCCGAGGCCAGGACGAGCCGAGCGCGGCTACTTCTTGGACGCCTCGACCTTGGCGCGCTGGGTCTCCATGTAGGCCTCGATGACCTCGTCGGGCTTGCCGTCGGCGCGCAGCACCCCGGAGTCGAGCCACAGCACGCGGTCGCAGGTCTCCTTGATGGTGCCCATCGAGTGGCTCACGAGGAGCACGGTGCCGGCCCGCTCGCGGATCTCGTCGATGCGTCGCTGGGAACGCGCCTTGAACGAGGCGTCACCGGTCGCGAGGGCCTCGTCGATCATGAGGATGTCGGGGGAGGCGGCGGTGGAGATCGCGAAGCGCAGCCGCGCGCCCATGCCCGAGGAGTAGGCCTCCATGGGCAGCCGCACGAACTCGCCGATGTCGGCGAACTCGACGACCTCCTCGTAGTGCTCCCGCACCTCGCTCGGCTTCAGGCCGAGCGCGAGGCAGCCGAGGATGATGTTGCGCTCGCCCGACAGGTTCTTGATGAGCGCGCCGGAGACGCCGAGCAGCGACGCCACGCCGTCCGTGTAGATCGCGCCGCTCGTCACCGGCATCGCGCCGGCCACCGCGCGCAGCAGGGTCGACTTGCCGGAGCCGTTGTGGCCGATGAGGCCGATGGACTCGCCGTGGTGCGCGACGAAGGAGACGCCCTTGACGGCGTGCACCATGTCGACCGCTCCGACGCTCTGCGAGAACCCGCGGGCCCAGCCGGGCAGGCGCGAGGAGCCCGTACGGCGCTTGCCACCGAACGTCTTGTACTTGAGGTGCACGTCGTCCACGACGAGGACGGGACGCCCCTTGTCGGGGTTCTGCCCGGTCACCTGCCCGGTCACCTGCTCAGACACCTGCTCGGGAGAGTCAGCCACGGCCGTACTTCGCCTCCGCCCGCCAGAAGAAGAGGAACCCGACCACCAGGGTGCCGAACGCCCAGCCCACGGCTGCGAGCCACAGCGTCGCCGACGGCTCGGCCTCGACCATGAGGCACGTGCGGGCGAGCTGCAGGTAGACCGCGACCGGCTGGTAGGCGAGCAGCGTGCCGAGCAGCCCGGACCCGGCGTAGGAGGTGATCGAGAAGAACACGCCGGAGAAGTACATGAGGGCGCGCATCACGAACGGGATGAGGTTCGCGACGTCGCGCACCTCGACCACGAGCCGGGCCAGCAGGAACGCCATGCCGGTGCCCCACACGTGCATGAGCGCGATCGCGGCGGGCAGCGCCAGCCACCACCACGTGAACGGCTCGCCGGAGAGCGGCACGAGCACGAGGAGCACGACGGCCGCGGGCAGGAAGGTGAGGAGCTCGGTGAGCACCGTCGAGACGGGCAGCAGCGCGCGGGGGAACTGCAGCGAGTTCACCAGGCCGGTGTTGCCGACGACCGCCTTCGAGCCGAGCGTGATCGCGCGCGTCACGAACTGGAAGAAGAAGATGCCGATCAGCAGGTAGGCGATGTAGTTCTCGACGCCCCGGTCGGTCTTCAGCACGTAGCCGAAGATCGTCAGGTAGACGGCCGCGTTGATGAGCGGGTTGAGGATGTTCCACGCCTGGCCCAGGTAGCTGCCCTGGTTCTGGCTGTAGGCCTGGGACTTCGCGAGCATCCACGCGAAGTGGCGCCGACCCCACAGGGCGCCGAGGTAGTTGCCGAGGCGGGGGCGACCGCCGACCTGGCGCAGCCCGTTGTTCTCGGCGATCTCGCGCAGCGAGAGTCCGACCTCGGCAGGCAGGCGGCCCTGTGCGTCGGCGACGGGCTCCGCGGACGTCACGCGGGGACCTCGCGGAAACGGCGGGACATGCAGGAGCTCCTCGGGGTGCGGCGCCGGGCGGACAGCATCGGGCAGGGTACCCCCCTCACCCGCAGGGAACGGCACCGAGACGACCGAGCCCCTCGAGGTCGCCGGGGCCGAAGGTCGTCATCACGGCGGTCTCGGGGTACATCAGCTCGCCCGGGTCGTCGACGTGGTCCAGACCGACGAGGTGCCCGACCTCGTGGTCGACGATCGCCTGGCGGTAGGCCGCGCCGCCGGGCTCGGTCGCCATCTGCTCGAACGCGTCGACGTCGAGCACGACCATCCCGGTCACGTAGGACAGCCGGGCGCCACCGGTGGCCACGCTGCCGGCGTACCCCGCCACGTCGCCCGCCAGGTCGGGCATCTCGTCCTCGTCGGCCCACAGCACGAGCACCGGCTCGGGGAGGCCGGCGTCGTCGAAGCGGTCCGTGTCGCGGTCGTCGGTCTCGCCGACGACGCGCAGGTCCAGGCCGGTCGCGTCGCCGACCCGGGCCAGGGCCGTGTCGAGGAGCTCGCGGTGGTCCCGCGGCGCGCCGTCGGGGTTGACGAGCACCTCGACCGGCTCGCACGGGTCGTAGCCCACCGGCTCGTCGCTGGCGGGTTGCGTCGTGAGGAAGGCGTAGGTGCCCTCGCCGGCGGCGTACGCCGGTCGCTCGCCGTACCGCTGCAGACCGAGGAGGTCGCGGAGCGGCGCGGCCTGCGGGGCCAGCGCCACCACGACGCCGAGCAGCAGGCAGAGCAGGGTCGAGCCCATCAGCACCGTCACCCAGCGCCGTCGCGGCCGCGGGCGGCGGGAGCCCACGGGGACGCCGTAGGGCATCGCGCCGAGGCCGAGCGCGGCGTCGACGCGGTCGAGCTCCTCGAGACGACGGAGCATCTCCGCCTCGCGGCGCCGGCGCTCGCGCCGTTCGCGTCGGCTCCCGCCGTTCCCCGCATCCACGGGCCCATTCTGGCTGTGGGGGGCGCGGCATCATGGCGGTATGGCACGAATCGACCCGAAGAAGGCGGCGGCGCTGGCGACGACGGGGGTGACCCTGGCGGTGAAGTACGGCCCGCAGATCAAGCTGGCCTGGGACAAGGGCGGCAAGCAGGCGGCCCAGGCGGCGGCGCGACGCGCCGGCCTGGTGCGGGCGCGGCGGCAGGCCCACGCCCACGCGCTGGGGCTGGTCGACGCGTCCGTGCTGCAGCTCGCGCCGGGCGGGGAGACGGTGTACGTCGTGCTGAGCGGCACCACGCCCGTCGCGGTCTACCCGCCGGTCGAGACCCCGCTCGCCGACCTCGTCGACCGCGCCGACCTCACGAAGGCGGTGCCGCCGCAGGAGCCGTCCCGGCCGTCGGTGCCGCGGCCGCTGCGACGACGCGAGTCATGAAGACGCTGTTCGGGTCGGGCGCGTAGTCCCCGAACGGACCGCACGCGACGAACCCGTGGCGGGCGTAGAAACGTCGCGCCGGATCGAAGAACGGCTCCGCGCCGGTCTCCAGGCTCACCCGCCCGAGGCCGCGCTCCGCCGCCAGACCGAGCAGGTGCGCGAGCAGGTGCGACGCGACCCCCGTGCGCACCGCGGCGGGCGCCGTCCGCATCGACTTGATCTCCCCGTGGCCGCCCACCCCGGTGGTCGCCGGGCCCGCGAGCTCCTTCAGCGCGCCGACGCCCAGCAGGGCACCGTCGGCCGCCCGCGCGACGCAGAACGTGATGTCCGGAGACCGCAGCGCGTCGAGGTCGAGGGCGTGGACCGACTCCGGCGGCGACACCGCCCGCATGTCCGCGAGGTGGGCCTCGAGGAGGGCGACGACGTCACGGTCGTCGATGTCGGGGTCGACCCCGACGGTGACGGCGGCCGATTCAGGAGGAACGGGAGGAACAGGCGGAACGGGCGACACGCTGCCCGAGGTTAACGACAGGCCGGGGACGCCGCACCCGGTTGGCATGATGGGCCCGTGCCGGCGCCCAGCAACACCTTCGTCGAGGGCGACAACCTCGACGTGCTCACGGGCCTCCCGGAGGCGTCGGTCGACGTGGCCTATCTCGATCCCCCGTACAACCGCGACACCGCGCTCGTCTACCGCGACCGCAGTGCCGGGACCCGGGCCCGCTCGGGTGAGCGGCACGCGGCGTGGGCGGAGATGATGCGGCCCCGTCTCGTCGAGGTACGGCGCGTGCTCGCCCCCGGCGGCGCCGTGTTCGTCAGCATCGACGACCGGGAGGTGGCCCACCTCCGGCTGCTGCTCGACGAGGTGTTCGGCGAGACGGCGTTCCTGGCGCAGGTCGTCGTCAACCTCAACCCGAAGGGCCGGCAGCTCGGTGCCGGGTTCGCGGTCAACCACGAGTACCTGCTCGTCTACGCCCGCGACCCCCGTCGTTGCGCGCTCGACCCGACGAGCCCCGACGCCGTCGATCCCGCCGACTTCGGGCAGACCGCCGACGACGGGCGGCGGTTCCGCCTGCTCCCGCTGCGCAACACCAACAAGCGCTTCCGCCCGACGACGGCGCCGACGCTGCACTACGCGCTGCACGGCGACCCGGTGACGGGTCGCGTCGACGTCGCGCCGTTCCCCGGCTCCGCCGAGGTGCGGCCCGTGTTCGGCGACGGCGCACCCGCGGTGTGGCGGTGGTCGGCGCCGCTCGTCGCACAGCGGCCCGACGACCTCGTCTGCCGCACCGTGCGGGGCCGCCTCGGCGACCGCGTCGACGTCTTCCAGCGCGACTGGCTGACCCCGGAGCGCCGCAAGAAGCTGACGACGATCTGGCTCGCCGAGGAGATCGGCTCCACCGACACCGCGGTCGCGGAGGTGACGGCGCTCGTCGGCAAGGCCTTCGACTCGCCCAAGCCGACGGGGTTGCTGCGGCGGCTGCTCGCGACGTACCCCGCCGAC